>JANNQN010000145.1:0-20226 GCA_031400775.1 Planctomycetia bacterium
TGGCGCGGCATCCCCAGCTCGAGATATCCCTCGGCTTGCAGGACTAACTGCTGGCGGCGGATGCGATCGTGCGAGGACACTCCGGGTGCTCTCCTGCGAATTGCGGCCAAACCCGTGGGGCGCTGCGAACGAGCGCCACTATGCGAATGAGCGACACTACCTAACCAATTCTACACGCTAAATCGCGCGGGCGAATCGACTTGCCTGAAAAAAAATGGCGCGCCACGTTGCATTTGCGCAACTGGGCACTTTGTAAGAGCGCGAAATGTACAGTCGACATTCTGGCACCTGCCGCTTCGCGCGCCAATTCGAGAGAATTCAAGGAACAACCGGGGAGCAGGCGCGTCGGCGGAACCGCGGGTTGCCCGCACGGCAAGAATACTCGCAGAAAAATGCCACCCCCGCGCAGGGAGGGGCTCGATGAGGCGTTTTTGATCGATGCAAACTTTTCTGCGCGCGTTTTGTACGGATTCGCACCCGCCCGCTCACTAATACTAGAGACGAGCGGGCCACTTTGCGCCGCGCCCGACCACAGTTTTAGGGAAACCAGGAAACGACCGCATGCGACTCACTTTGCGAACGATGCTGGCCTATCTGGACGATATCCTCGAGCCGGACGACACCGAGGATATTGGCAAGAAGATCGACGAAAGCGAGTTCGCGACCAACTTGGTGCATCGCACCCGCGATTGCATGCGTCGGCTGCGATTGGGCGTTCCGACTCTAATGGGCCGTGGTCTGGCGACCGATCCCAATTCGGTCGCCGAGTATCTGGACAACACCCTCAGCTCGGAACGGGTGGGGGAGTTCGAGAAGGTCTGTCTGGAATCGGACGTTCATTTGGCCGAAGTCGCTTCGTGCCATCAGATTTTGACTTTGGTCTTGGGCGAGTCTGCCGAGATCGATCCCGAAGCGCGGCACAGGATGTATCACTTGGCGTCGCAGATAGACGCCCCGCCGGTGCAAACCGACGCGCTGCGGCCCGCCGGCGCCGCGACGCCGGCCGCGTTGATGACTCCCACGGCCCTGCGGCGTGCCAAACCCGAGGTGCCCGAGTATCTGCGCGAGCCACGCTCTCGCTTGTGGCCGTTGGCCGCGATGGTGCTGGTCGCCGCGACGCTGACAATTGGCGGATTGACGCTCTTGGTCCCGGCCGAGTTTCGCGAGCGGGCTGTCGCCTTTTTGCAGGGTGGAACGGACGAAGTGGCGCCAGCCACCGACGAACCGGCTGCGCCGGCCACTCGAGAGCAGGCTGCGCCTAACAGGACTGCGCCCGAGCGTTCCGCCACCGAGACGGGCTTGCCCGCGGCGAACGAACCGACCACTCCGGCTGCCGCCGCCCCAGCGGCCGATCGAGCTCCCGACGTGGTTGACAGACCGCCGAGCGATTCGCCCGTCGATGAGCCTCCGCCGGCCGGCAACGAACCCGAACCGGCGGCAACCGCCGCCACGAACAGGCCTGACGTCGTTCCACCGCCGGTTGCCGATTCGGCGCCGGCCGAAGATGCCCGAGACATGCCGGCCGAGGACGCGGCGGCTCCGGCGGCCGTCGAAGCACCGACGGAGCCCGCCCCCGCCAGCGCCGAAGCGGTCGTCGAAACCTTCGGACGCTACACGTCCAAGCGTGACATGCTATTGAAGTTCGACGTCGAGACCAGCAACTGGAACCGGCTCGCGTCGATGGCCACGCTGTCCAAGGGCGATCGCTTGCTGTCGCTGCCGCTGTTTCGCCCGATCATCACCACCAGCACGGGTATCACGATTCAGGCCGAGGGACCGTCGCAACTCGAGTTGTCCGGGTTTTCCGACGAAGGAACGCCGATCTTGACCGTGGAGTATGGCCGGCTGTTGATGGCCACGGTCGGCAAGCCGGGCAATTCATTGCTGTTGCAGGTCGGTGACCATCAGGTGCAACTGACGTTCGTCGACGCCGATGCCAACCTGGCGCTCGACGTGCATCGCGTTCTACCCCCGGGCAAGGATCCGGAGGCCGGTCCGGCTCCCTTGGCGGTCGATCTGTATGCCACGAGTGGCACGGTCCGCGTGCGCGACGGAGAAAAGCAACTCGAAGTGCAGGCCCCCGCGCACCGCGCGCTGGTTTCGGCCGGCACGGCGCCCGCGGCTGATGGAGAATTTCCGCGCTGGGTCAATTCCGAGGCCCTGACCGACGCCGAGCGCCAGGCCACTACGGCGATCGATCCGCTCTTGACTTCCGGCGAGTCGGCAATTGTCACGCTCAAGGAGTTGACCGATTCGCAGAATCCGTTATTCCGGAAATGGGAGGTACGCTCGCTGGCGACTCGCAGCTTGACGTACCTTGGGGATTTCGATCCTTGCGTGGCCGCCCTGAACGATGCCAAGGAAAAGCGATCCTGGGGTATTTGCATGGAGGAATTGCGTTTGGCCGTGGCCCGTAGTCCCGAGACGGCGGCGGAAGTTCGTGCCACCTTTGTCAAGCAGCGGGGCGCCGAGGCCGCGACGTTTCTGTTTCGCACGTTGTGGGGCTATAGTGCGGGCGACTTGAAAGCCGGCGCTGCCAAGGATCTGGTCGATGCCATGGACAATGACGCGGTCGACTACCGCGTGATGAGCTTCCTGACGTTGCAGAACATCACGGGCGCTCCGCACCATGGCTACCGTCCCGAAGACCTGGCCAACAAGCGAAGCAGGCCGTATAACGCCTGGAAAGAGAAACTGCGGTCAGGCAAAATCGTGCCGCAGGCCGCCGGATCGACCAAGGGCAAAGCCACCAAGGGCACTTAACACGCCGCGCCGCGGCCAGCAGACCGTCGCCGCGCCGCTATCAGTCTCAGCCGCGGGTTGAGATTTCAACGGCAACCTCGATTTCCTCGGCTTTCATGCCGCCCGGGGTGCTGATTCACGGCCGTTTCGGCCGAGTTGCTCCACTCGCAGACTCGTGAGCCCCCTTTCGTCGAGCGGCCAAACGGCTAAACTGTGGGCCAGCGGTGCGCAGTGCCCAAGCTGCGCGGCAGCGCGGGGCGATTGCGTTTGTCGGTTCTCAAGGGGACCGTTAGAATGGGCGGTTTTGCGATCCCCGCCGATTCGCCGCAAGCTGAAGCCGAGTTTTGGGTTAGCTGAAGGAGTTCACTCTGGTGCAAGTCAGTATTTCGGCCCGACACGGTCACTTGAGTGATGCGACCCGCGAGAAAATCACGACCAAGGTGGAAAAATTAGCGCGGCTGTTCGAGCGCTTGCAGGCGATCGAGGTCACGGTGGATCTGGAACACGAGCAGACGCCGACGGTCGACGTCCGCATTTCGGCCGAGCACAAGCACGACTTTGTGGCGACCGAGCAGTCGGCCAATCTGATGGCGGCGTTGGACGGCGTGATTCACAAGCTCGAGCAGCAACTGCGCAAATACAAAGAGAAGGTTCAAGAACGGCACCGATCGACGCCGCCTCGACACGAGACAGCCTCGTTGGACGAAGAGCCCGGCGGCGAGTGAGGGTAGACAGAGCGACTGGGAGTAGACAGGGTGTGTGAGGGTAGGCAGGGCGTGCGTGCACTGTTGATCCGGCAACCTGCTGTCCGGCGCGCGCGAGACACGGCGAGAAAGGAAACGAGGGTATGAAGTTTGGCGATTTTGTGAGCAGCGAGGCCATCCGGGCGCAGTTAAAAGCCGAGGACAAAGAGGGCGCCATTCGCGAGATGATCGGGGCGTTGCTGGAGGCCGGCAAGATTGCTCCGGGCGAGGTGGAAAGTATCGTCAAGGCGATCATGAAGCGCGAGGAGCTGGGCAGCACCGGCATCGGTCGCGGAGTGGCCGTTCCGCACACCAAGCACCCCAGCGTGCAGCGGCTGGTCGGCACGGTGGCCGTCAGCAGCGAAGGCATCGACTTCAACAGCCTCGACGGCGAGAAGGTGCAGTTATTTTTTTTGCTGATCTCTCCGCCCGATCGCCCCGGCGATCATTTGCGGGCCCTGGAGAACATTTCTCGACAACTGCGCGACGACACTTTTTGCAGATTTCTGAAACAGGCGAAGACCGCCGACGAGATCCGGCAACTGCTGGACGAGGCCGACAACAACGGCTTCGTGTCGTGACGAGGTGGTGCGCTTGCGCCCTCCTCGCCGGCCCGAACAGCGGACAGGTGCGAACGGCGAAGGCACAACAGCGAGGCCGGAGCGTGCGAACAAAACAGGCGTTGAGACGGACAACCGAGAGCAAGACGGACACTACGTGGCAACATGGCCGATGGCACACTGACTCGCATCGTCGTCGTGACCAACCCGCAGGGGCTGCACGCGCGGCCGGCGGACATGTTCGTCAAGTTGGCCAGCAAATATCAGGCGAAGGTTGAAGTGATCAAAGATGGCGAGCGAGTGGATGGGAAGAGCATTCTGAACATTCTGACGCTGGCCGCGGTAGAGGGGACGCCGCTGACGATCGAGGCCACTGGCCCCGATGCTCAGGCGGCCCTTGATGCGTTGGCGGAGTTGGTAATGCGCAACTTCGACGAAGAAGGAAACGTGGAATAAACAGCAGTCCGGCGCGGCCGCTCGTTCTCCCTTAGAAGCCGAACGAGCACGCTGGCTACGGATGGGGTGATTCGCCCGCGAGCGCGGAACGCGCGCGTGCCTCGACGGCACGCGACTACCAGTGGTCGATCGCCACGGAAGAGGACTCCCAGAGTCCCCCCGGGCGAATCCCACTTCTTCCGCGCCGCTCGAGAGCGCCAGATGCAAAAGTTACAAGGTATTGCGGTTTCGCCCGGCGTCGCCGTGGGTGAAGCCCTCGTGATGGACAACGAGGGCTTTCGCATCCCGCGTCGTTTCGTTGCGCGCGATGCCGTCGAACACGAGCTGGAACGACTCGAGGCGGCCATTCGCGCCGCCGGCGAGGAGATCGACGGCAATCGCCAGGCCATTTCCCGCGAGCTGGGCGAACAGTACGGCGCCGTTTTCTCCGCCCATCTGCAAATGCTCCGCGATCCGAATCTCCGCGCCGAGCTGGAGAGCATGATTCGCGAGCGGCACTACTCGCCCGAGTATGCCGTCAGCCGGGCCCTGAGGCGTTACGCCAAGGTCTTTCAGGCCATCGAGAGCAGCTACCTGGCCGAACGGGCCAACGATATCTACGACATCGAAAAGCGATTGCTGCGCAACTTGCTGGGGCGCAATCGCGAGGAGCTCGCGCAGTTGATCTCGCCGGTGATCGTGCTGGCCCGCAACCTGACCCCCAGCGAGACGGCCAATCTCAACCGCGAGTTCGTGCGCGGCTTCGCCACCGAAATCGGCGGTCCCGGCAGCCACACGGCCATCGTCGCCGAAGGTCTGGAGATTCCCGCCGTGGTCGGAGTCGGCGAGTTCTTGACCGACGTCTCCGGCGGCGACGTGGTGATCATCGACGGCGACCACGGGCTCGTGATCTTGCAGCCCGACGAAGAGACGATCGCCCATTACCGACACGAGGCGGAGCAGAACATCAACCGCGCCGCCCGGCTGGAGTCGCTTCGCGAGCTGCCGGCCGAAACCGCCGACGGCGTGCGCATCGAGCTGTTGGGCAATATCGAGTTTCCCCACGAGGTGTCCCATTGCATGGCTCGCGGCAGCGACGGCATTGGGCTCTATCGCACCGAGTTTTTGTATCTGGGCTCCACCTGCGAGCCGGACGAGGGAGTGCACTACGCGGCTTATGCCCGGGTGGCCGAGGAGATGGCCGGCCGCCCGATCGTGATCCGCACCTGCGACCTGGGCGCCGACAAGGACATGCACGACGCGGTGACGACGCCCAACCCGGCGCTCGGGCTGCGCAGCATCCGGCTTTCGCTGAAGAATCTGCCGCTGTTTCGCATCCAGTTGCGAGCCGTGCTGCGGGCCAGCGCCCTGGGCGACCTGCGGCTGATGTTTCCGCTGATTACGACACTCTTGGAATTGCGGCAGGCCAAGATGGTGTTGGCCGACGTGATGGAAGATCTGGACGACGAGGGCGTGGCCTTTAATCGCGAATTGTCGGTGGGCATGATGGTCGAGGTGCCGGCCGCCGTGCTGATGATCGACCACTTCGTCGACGAGGTCGACTTCGTGAGCATCGGCACCAACGACCTGACGCAATACACGTTGGCGGCCGATCGCAGCAACAAGGACGTGGCCGGCTTGTACAGCTCGGTCGATCCGGCCGTGCTGCGGCTGATTCAAATGGCGATCGCGGCCGCCGATCGCAAGAGCGTGCCGGTGAATGTCTGCGGCCAGATGAGCGGAAATTCGTTGTACACCATGTTGTTGTTGGGAATGGGGCTGCGGCGCTTCAGCGTTACCCCCAGCGCCATCCCGGAAATCAAGAAAGTCTGCCGCACCGTGAGAATCCCGCATTGCCAGCAGGTGGCCCAGCGCGTGATGACGTTGGAAAACTCGCGCGACATCAAGAGCTATCTGCGCGAGGAGCTGAAGAAGATCCTGCCCGAACTGGTCCTTTAGAACATCGCAGCACCAATAAGAAATATCGACTAGAAGAAAATCTCTCTCGAACAACACGAAAAAAACGCACCGCGCGAGCGCCTATCGCCGGCCGTGCGGAACCTAGAAAGTAGCTTACGAATGAAGCAAGAAATGTTGATCAACGTCGCGCAGCCGGAGGAATGCCGCATCGCGATCGTTGAGGACGGGTCGTTGGAAGAGCTCTACATCGAGCGCACCAGCCAGGACAATTACGTAGGAAACATCTACAAAGGCAAGGTCGTCAACCTGGAGCCCAGCATTCAAGCCGCGTTCGTCGACTTCGGCGTCGGCCGCAACGGCTTTCTGCACATCAGCGACGTCGAGCCGCAGTATTACCGCCAGGGTGGCATCGACCCGGGCAAGCCGTTCGAAAGCGGCTCGCACTCCCGGGCCGACGTCGACGTGGGGGATGACGATGACCCCGACCAGGTCGGCGACGAGGACCAGGCTCGCCCCGCGCGCGGACGCAGCCGGGCCCCCCGGCCGGGCGCGCGCCCGCGCATCAAGCCGCCAATTCAAGACATCTTGCGCCGTGGCGACGAAGTGCTGGTGCAGGTGATCAAGGAAGGCATGGGAACCAAAGGACCCACGCTCTCGACGTATATCAGCATTCCGGGCCGCTACCTGGTGTTGATGCCGGCCCTGGGCCGCGTGGGCGTCTCGCGCAAGATCGAGGACGACGAGGTGCGGCGCAAGCTGCGCGACGTGATGCTGGAGTTGAACCCGCCCAAGGGCCTGGGGTTCATCGTCCGCACCGCGGGCATCGACCGCACGAAGCGCGAGCTGTCGCGAGACCTGGCCTATCTGTTGCGTTTGTGGAAGGTCATCGTGCGGAGGATCAAGAAGTATCCGGCGCCGATCGACATCTACGAAGAGAGCGACATGATCATCCGCACCATTCGCGACATTTTTACCGGCGACGTGGATGCGATCTACATCGACGAGCCGGCGGCGCACGAACGGGCCAAGGAGTTCTTGCAGATCGTCATGCCGCGGTACGTCAACCGATTGCAGTTGTATGAAGGCAAGGAGCCGTTGTTTCACAAGTACAATCTGGATCGCGAGATCAGTCTGATACACCAGCGCAAGGTGCCCTTGCGCCAGGGCGGGTCGATCGTGATCGATCAGACCGAGGCGCTGGTGGCGATCGACGTCAACAGCGGCAATTTCCGCGCGGACGACTCGGCCGAAGAGACCGCCTACCAGATGAACTTGCTGGCCGCGCGCGAGATCGCCCGCCAGCTTCGGCTGCGCGACCTGGGCGGTGTGGTCGTCAACGATTTTATCGACATGCGCAAAGAGAAGCATCGCCGCAACGTCGAACGCGCGTTGCGCGACGCCGTGAAGCGCGACCGGGCCAGGACCAAGATCCTGCGCACGAGTCCCTTCGGCCTGATCGAGATGACGCGGCAGCGGATCCGCCCCAGTCTCAAGCGCAGCGTCTACAAGGATTGTCCAGGCTGCTCGGGCAGCGGCGTGGTGAAGACGGCCGAGAGCATGGCTATCGAAGTGGTGCGGTTGTTGATCCTGGCCACCCAGCACGAGGACGTGGCCAAGGTGACGATCACCGTGGCCGACGACGTGGCGACGTATCTGAACAACCGCAAGCGGCGCGAGTTGTCGCGGCTGGAGGACGAAAACTCGATATCGGTGCAAATCTTTGGCATCGAAGGGGTTTCGCCCGAGCATCTGCTGCTGGAGTGCCACGATAACCAGGGGCGCGAGCTGAAAATTCCCATGACCTAGCCCTCGACCCCGCCGGGGCCGTTCGCTAGATTGAAGGGCTTGATTGAGCCGAGATTTGCCCCTCGTTGGCCCGGGCCGGCGGAGGCAATAAGGCCGCTTGAAGTTCACTTTTGTATTTAGAGGCACTTTTGCATTTAGAGAGTGGTAACCGAGTCATGTACGCGATCATTGTCGACGGCGGGCGTCAGTATAAAGTCAGCGAAGGTCAAGAACTGGTCATCGACTATCGCGATGCTTCGTCGGGAGACGCCGTGAAGTTCGACCAGGTTCTGGCCTACAGCAATGGCTCGCAGCTTTCGCTCGGCGGACCGACCCTGGGCGGCGCCCTCGTGACGGCCAAGGTGTTGGGCGTGATCCAGGGTCCCAAGCTGATCGTGCAAAAATTCCGCCGCCGCAAGACCTTTCGCCGCCGCACCGGCCATCGCCAACTGTACACCAAAGTGCAGATCGAATCGATCACGGCCAGCTAAGCGCTGTTTCAAAACCGCCGGGGACTGTCCCCTTCTCCGAGGCGGTTTTGAAACATCCATTGAGCGCCTTAGCGCCGCGGATTAAAGGAACGGGGGGTTGCATGAGCCAACCCGATCGCAGCACGGCCCGCCGGCTAGCGGCCGAGTCGCTCGCACAGGGCGATCCCACGGGCTGGTTCGACAAGCTCTACATTCATGCCGAGGGGGACGCCTCTCGCATTCCCTGGGCCGATCGCTGCGTCAATCCGCATCTGGCTGCCTGGCTGGCCAAACGCGGCAGCGAAGCCCAGGGCCAGCGGGCATTGGTCGTGGGCTGTGGATTGGGGGACGATGCCGAGGCGCTCGCAGCGCTCGGTTATCGGGTCACGGCGTTCGACGTCTCGAACGCCGCGGTGGCCTGGTGCCGGCAACGGTTTTCTGCTTCGCAAGTCGACTACTGCGTCGCCGATCTTTTGAAGCTGCCTGAGGCTTGGACATCGGCCTTCGCCTTCGTCGTCGAGATCTACACGCTGCAGGTATTGCCAGTCGAATTGCGCCCGGTGGCGATGGCTCAATTGGCCCGTACGGTCGCGCCCGGCGGCACGCTGCTGGTTGTGGCTCGGGGTCGCGGCGCCGAAGAAGACCGCGGCACGATGCCGTGGCCGCTCGAGCGCGACGAGATCGATGGCTTCCACCGGCTCGGCTTGCAGACGGCTTCGTTCGAGGAATTTCTGGATGAGGAAATCCCTCCCGTGCGGCGCTACCGCGTGGAGCTGCGCCGCGCGACCTGACGCGCGGCGCCGTGTTTGAGTCGCCAGATAGTCCCTTCGGACCACCTCCGCGCGACGCCAAATTCAACTCACCGTTGACTTCCGCGCGCCGGTTGCGGCCGATCTCTTCCCAGTCTTCCTAGTGCGCTTCCTACCTTACCCATTCGCGCGTGTTCGTGTCCGCGAGGGCCCGGAAATTTTGAGAAATTTTTGGTCAGGACCTGGCGAGCGATAGCGCCGTTCAAAATCGACGCCTTCCCCGGAAAAACAGGCGGCGGAAGGTCCGGCGAGGGCCCGAAAGTCGCTCCCCCGCCACAGGGTTAGCCTGATCCCAAATCGGCTGCTAGCAAGCCGTTGGGAGAATTGTTAGGGTTTGATTGACGCGCCGGGGATTTTGATTAAGATTTCGGGCTCGCACACCGTATGTTGTAGTAAGCAGGGCATCTGCTACAATATCTTGTGCCTAATGAAGCAATTTATACCGCCATCAGGTGGTTTGTATTGAAAATGCTTGGCCGTGGCAGGGATCTGCTGTAGCTGGCGGGCCAGGCGGTCGGATAGTAGTATACGTTTGTATATAGCGCAGGATGCCCTAAGACCCATTTAGAGGGAGCTAAATCCATGGCAATCGTCGGCACTTCGTTCGCCAGAAAACCCTTGTCCACCGGCCACCCATCATCGCGCACTGACCGCCCGCACTCCGATCGGGAGCAGACCGGCGGGCTGCCGATCGAGGCCCTGTTTTGTCCCGAGTCGGTCGCCGATCCGTTCGACACGGTCGAGTGGGATGTGCGCGTGGCCGCAATCAAGGGCGAAGCCGGCGAAGTGCTCTTCGAGCAGACTAATTGCGAAGTGCCGACCACCTGGAGCCAACTGGCCACCAACGTGGTCGTGAGCAAGTACTTTTACGGCGAGGTCAACACGCCGGAGCGCGAGCACAGTGTCAGGCAACTCATCCATCGCGTCTGCCGCACGATCGCCGATTGGGGACTCACCGACGGATACTTCGCCAGCCCCCAAGACGCCGAGCGGTTCTACCGCGATCTGACCTGGCTGTGCCTGCACCAGTACGGAGCGTTCAACTCGCCCGTGTGGTTCAACGTCGGCCTGTATCACCAGTACGGCGTACAGGGCGCGCAGTGCAACTGGCACTGGAACCCCGAGACCGACCTGGTCGAGCAGCCGAAGAACCCTTACGAGTATCCGCAGGGCTCGGCCTGCTTCATCCAAAGCGTCCGCGACAACATGGAAGACATCATGGACCTCGCGCGCAGCGAGGCCATGCTCTTCAAATTTGGCTCGGGCACGGGCACCGATCTGTCGACCTTGCGGTCGCATCGCGAAAAGCTCTCGGGCGGCGGCCGTCCCTCGGGCCCGCTGTCGTTCATGCGCGTTTACGACCAGATTGCCGCGGTGGTCAAAAGCGGCGGCAAGACCCGCCGCGCCGCCAAGATGCAGTCGCTCAAGGTCTGGCACCCGGACATCATGGAATTCATCGAGTGCAAGGCCAAGGAAGAGAAGAAGGCCCGGCTGTTGATCGAGAAGGGGGGCTACGACGCCAATTTCAACGGCGAGGCCTATAGCTCGATCCTGTTCCAGAACGCCAACCTGTCGGTTCGCGTGACCGACGACTTCATGCAGGCCGTGGTTGAGAACAAGCCCTGGGTCACGCATTGGGTGACGGAGACCACCAAGGAAGGCCCCTCGTGGCCGGCTCGCGACGTGCTGGCCAGCATGGCCGAGTGCGCTTGGAGCTGCGGCGATCCGGGCGTGCAGTACGACACGACGATCAATCGCTGGAACACGTGCTCCAACTCGGGGCGGATCAACGCCTCGAACCCGTGCTCCGAGTACATGTTCCTCGACGACACGGCCTGCAACCTGGCCAGCATCAACCTGATGAAGCTGCGCCGCGACGACGGCACGTTCGACGTCGACGGCTTTCACGCGGTCTGCCGAATCTTCTTCATCGCCCAGGAAATCCTGGTCGATCACGCCAGCTATCCCACCAAGCGGATCGCGGAGAACAGCCATCGCTTCCGCCCGCTGGGATTGGGCTACTCGAACCTGGGCAGTCTGGTCATGGCCAGCGGCCAGGCTTACGACTCCGACGGCGCTCGCGGTTTGTGCGGCGCCATGACGGCCCTGCTGCACGGAGCGGCCAACCTGACCAGCGCGGAATTGGCCGGGGCGGTCGGCCCGTTCGCCGGCTTCGCGCAAAATCGCGAGCCGATGCTGCACGTGATGCAGATGCACCGCGATGCCATCGAAGAAATCAACCCGGCTTGTCCGGCCTATCTGAAGCAGGCCGCCCGTTCGCTGTGGGATCGGGTCTTGGACAGCGGTCGCCGCAATGGCTATCGCAATGCCCAGGCCACGGTCTTGGCGCCGACCGGCACGATCAGCTTCCTGATGGATTGCGACACCACGGGCATCGAGCCCGACATCGCGCTGGTCAAGTACAAGCAGTTGGCCGGCGGCGGCATGCTCAAGATCATCAACCAGACGGTGCCCTCGGCGCTGCGAACCTTGGGCTATGACGAGCCCAAGATCGAATCGCTGTTGGCCTACATCGACCGTGAGGACACGATCGAAGGCACCGAAGATTTGAAGCCCGAGCACTTGAGCGTGTTCGACTGCGCCTTCCAACCGCGCAAGGGCACGCGCAGCATTCCCTGGCAGGCGCACGTGCGGATGATGGCCGCGGCGCAGCCGTTTCTGTCGGGCGCGATCTCGAAAACGGTCAACATGCCCCGCGAGACCACGCCGGCCGACATCGCCGACGCGTATCTCGAGGGTTGGCGGCTGGGGCTCAAGGCCCTGGCGGTCTATCGCGACGGCTCGAAGGAAAGCCAGCCGCTGTCCACCTCCAGCGAAACCGATAAGGCCGCGGCCAAGCAACTGGCCGTTCCGCGCCGCGAGCGGCTGCCCGACACCCGCAAGAGCATCACGCACAAGTTCAACGTGGCGGGCCACGAGGGTTATATCACCGTCGGCCTGTACGACGATGGTCGCCCCGGCGAGTTGTTCATCACCATGGCCAAGGAAGGCAGCACGATCGGCGGGCTGATGGATTGCTTCGGCACGGCCGTGTCGATGAGCCTGCAATATGGCGTGCCGCTGGAAGTCTACGTGAGCAAGTTCTCGCACACGCGCTTCGAGCCCATGGGGCACACCAAGAATCCCGACATTCGGATCGCCAAGAGCATCGTCGACTACATCTTCCGCTGGCTGGGGATTACGTTCCTGGACGGCTATCGCGACGCCATGCTCAACCATCCGGCGGCCAAGGAATCCACAGGCGAGGGCGCCGACTACGGCGAGGCTGTGGCAGAGACGCCGCTCGCCGCCACGAAGGCCGGCGAGCGAAACGCAGGGCCAGGACCGGCCGCCAAAGCCAATGGCGCTTCGCCTGGCACGAAAAACGGCAGTCCCAAGACTTCGCTTTCCGATGCAACGCTCTTGGAAAGGGCCGGCGTCATGAAGGTCGATCTCAACGGCGGACCGCTTTCGAATCGGGCCGAACAATTCGCCAGCTTCCAGACCGATGCCCCCAGTTGCGACAACTGCGGCGCGATTACCGTCCGCAATGGCAATTGCTATCTTTGCCATAATTGCGGCAACAGCATGGGTTGCTCGTAAAGGATTGCCGGGCCGGATGCCCGCGAGCAACCCTAAAAGATTTCTACGGGCGTCGTCCTGGTTTCGGGGCGACGCCCGTTTCTTTATGATTAAGGATGAAGGCGGAAGGATGAAGGATGAGGAGAGGTAAATCAGGCTTGCCTCTCGTTCCCGCTTTTTTATCCTTCATCCTTCCGCCTTCATCCTTTCTTCAAGAGGTCCATCCGTGGTAAGCGATCCGCTCACCCCCACGCTGATTATCGAAGGCGACGTCGAGGCGCCCGCATCGTTCACCTTCGCTGACTTGTCGGCGCTGAGCGAATCGGCTCAGGTCCGCGACGTCAGCCGCCTGGACGCCAAGCGGCAAGGCGACGCGGTGAAGTTTGCCTCCTTGCTCGATCTCGTGCGGCCTCGCGCGGGCGTGCGCTATCTGACGCTGCACGCCTCGAACGACGATTTTCACGCCAGCATTCCGCTGGAAGGCGTGCGCGACCAGGCTATTCTGATCTACCGCCTGAACGGCCAGCCGCTGCCACTATCGGCCGGCGGCCCGCTGCGGTTTTTCATTCCCGACTTTGCAGCCTGCCACACGGCCGAAGTCGACGAGTGCGCCAACGTCAAGTTCGTCGACCGCATCGAGCTTTCGGTCGAGCGCGGCCAGGACAATCGTCCGCAAGATGAGAAACAGCACGCGGAGATTCATAAGCGGAAGGATGAGGGATGAAGGCGGAAGGATGAAGAAAGTGAAGAGGGATAAACTTCACTTGCCTCGTCCCGCATTTTTCATCCTTCCGCCTTCATCCTTCTGCTCGCATCCCTTTTCCATCACGCCGTCTTCACTTCCGCCACCAGCTTCGAGAGCGAGGCCTTGGCGTCGCCGAACAGGAGCGAGCACTTGGGATCGTAGAACAGCGCGTTCTCGATGCCCGCGAAGCCGGGGTTCATGCTCCGCTTGAGCACGATCACGCTTTGGGCCTGGTCGGCATTGAGGATCGGCATGCCGTAGATCGGGCTCGAAGGGTCGTTGCACGCGGCCGGGTTCACGACGTCGTTGGCGCCGATCACCAGGGCCACGTCGGCGCGGCTGAACTGATCGTTGATCTCGTCCATCTCGAGCAGCTTGTCGTAAGGCACGTTGGCCTCGGCCAACAGCACGTTCATGTGCCCCGGCATTCGACCGGCCACCGGATGGATGGCGAACTTCACCTCGCCTCCCCGTTTTTCGATCAGCTCGGCCAGCTCGCGCACCTGGTGCTGGGCCTGGGCCACGGCCATTCCGTAGCCCGGCACGATGATCACCTCGCGGGCATAGGCCAATTGCGCCGCGGCGTCCTCGACCGAAATCGGCCGCACGCTCAAGCCCGCTGTCGAAGCGGCGCCGGCCGCGGCCGTCGGCGCGCCAAACGCGCCAAATAGCACGTTGGTAAACGACCGGTTCATGGCCTTGCTCATCAAGATCGACAGGATGAAGCCCGAGGCTCCGTCCAGAGCCCCCGCGATGATTAGCACATTGTTGCCCAGCACGAAGCCGGTTGCGCTCGAAGCTAGTCCGGCGTAGGAATTCAACAGCGAAATCACGACCGGCATGTCGGCCCCGCCGATCGGAATCACGATCAGCACACCCACGGCCAGCCCCACCAGCACCATCAGGTAGAAGAGCACGGTGTGCGATGCGGAATCGGACGACGTGAACACCAGGAACAGGAACATCAGCACCGCCAGCACAAACAAGCCGATGTTCGAGGCATTCTGGAATTTGTAGGTGATCGGCGCGCTGGGCAGCAGTTCCTGCAACTTGCCGAAGGCCATCAAGCTGCCAGTGATGGTCAGCGAACCGAAAATCACTTCGAAGCCCAGCGCGGCCATGTCGAAACGGCTCACTTGCTCGCCCAATACCCGGGTGACGTAGTCGTAATGCGAGATTCCCACCAGCGTGGCGGCCAGCGCTCCGAAGGCATGCGAGATGGCGGTCCGCTGCGGGATGGCCGTCATCGGCATCCAGATGGACATCGCCGCGCCCACGCCCGCGCCGACAATCAGCCCCAGCGCGATCCAGGTGTAGTCGACGATGCGAAAATCAATGAGCGTGCCCAGCACGGCCACCAGCATGCCGATGGCGGCCAGTTGCATGCCGCGGCGGGCTTTATCGGGCCGGGTCAGGCCGCGCAATCCCAGCATGAGCAGCACCGAGGCGGCCAGGTACGCGACCTCGATCACTACTTCGCGCACGGGATGCTGGGCTGGCAAGGCCGTCGCTTCGGCCGCGGCCAGGATCGTGGGCAGCAAGTCAAACGCCGTGAGCATGGGTCTACTTGGGCTCCTGACGCTTGAACATTTTCAGCATGCGGTCGGTGATCATGAATCCGCCCACGACGTTGATCGTGGCGGCCGTCACGGCCACGAGACCCAGAAACGTGCTGAACTTGCTGAACTGGGCGCCGGCGGCGACCAGCGACCCAACCAGCGAAATGCCCGAGATGGCATTGGTGGCCGACATCAGCGGCGTGTGCAGCAGGGCCGGCACCTTGGTGATGATCTGATAGCCGATGAAGCCTGCCAGCACGAACACGTAAAAGCGCAGGAAGGGCAGGGTCAGGGACGTCGAGCTTCCCTCCGCCGCCAGGAGGAAAACGCTGGAGAGCGAGGTCATGGGCTCTTTCCCGGGGAGTACATGGCATAGGCAAAGGCGGAGGCGAACAGGTTGGGGGCAATGCTACCGCGAGCGGGTGGAGACTGGCAAGGGGCGGGAATTGCCCCGGTTCCTTTGACAGCCGCCCTGGGGCACGTTAGCTTGCTAGGTATCGTTGTTGCCAAGTCCAACGCACAATCCGCTACGGAGATCCTTCCATGAAGTTCGTCCTCGCTAGTCTGGCCCTGCTCACGTTGGCGATGGTGGCGCCCGCTTCGGCCGCCGACGAAAAGAGCCCCCTCGATTTTCAGATGAAGAGTCTGGATGGCAAGCCGGTCGATCTGTCGAAGTACAAGGGCGAAGTCGTGCTGATCGTGAACGTCGCCAGCAAGTGCGGCTTGACTCCTCAGTACACCCAGCTCGAGAGCGTGTACACGAAATACAAGGAAAAGGGCTTCGAGGTGTTGGGCTTCCCCGCCAACGAGTTCCTCAGCCAGGAGCCGGGGTCGGATACGGAAATCTCGACCTTCTGCACGAAGAACTATGGCGTCGACTTCCCGATGTTCTCCAAGGTGGTGGTCAAGGGTGACGGCATCTGCCCGTTGTACAAGACCCTGACGAGCACCGCCGGCATGGACGGCGACATCAAATGGAATTTCGAAAAGTTCCTGGTCGGCCGCGATGGCAAAGTGATCAAGCGGTTCGCCCCCAAGGTCAAGCCCGACGCGCCGGAAGTCATTCAGGCCATCGAAGCCGAGTTGAATAAGAAGTCGTAAAGCGAGATTGCGAAACTGCAATCGTCGCACAAGCAGATCAAGGCTAAGAGGCGAGCTTTGCCGCTGGGGCAGGGCTCGCTTCTCCTTTTTGTCCGCAGCCGGATAGCTTTGGCGTGGCCCCGGGGGCGGGTGAATTGGACAACCGGCCCGGCTTGGGGTTTAATCGAAGTGCGGCCGGTCGCGGCTTTGGCCCGGCTAGAGACCGCTTTCTGGACTTTGTATTCCGCCGGCCCCACCAAGCGCCCCATGCACGGTAAACGTCTGAAACCTGGCACTTGGACCGGCTGGCCGATCGCACGATTGGTGGGGCTGGTCTTCGTGTTGGTTCTGGGAGCAACGGCGGCAGTTGCCGCAGAGCCGTCAGTGGCCCCGATCGACTTCGCCCGCGACATCCGCCCGATCTTCGCCAAGCATTGCCTGGCATGCCACGGCCAGAAGGAAGAAGAGGGGGGCCTGCGGCTCGACCTTCGCGCGCGGGCTATGGAAGGGGGCACGAGCGGAGCATCGCTGGTCAAAGGCCGCGCGGTCGAAAGCCTGCTGTATCAATATGTCACCGGCCGCAATGAAGACAGCATCCTCATGCCCCCCAAGGGCAAAGGCGAGCGGCTGAGCGATGCCGAGTGCGAGCTCGTGCGGCGCTGGATCGACGAGGGCGCCGCCTGGCCCGATGACGTCGCCGGCAGCGAGGAGGCTACGGTCAAGCGATCGCAGCACTGGGCCTTTCAGAGTGTCGTTCGCCCGGCGGTTCCGGCCGTTGCCGGCGCGTGGCCGCGAACGCCGATCGATGCCTTTGTGCTGCAGAAATTGAATCAACAGGCCCTGCGGCCCGCGCCTCCGGCCGGCAGGACCGAGTTGGTGCGGCGGGTCACGTTCGATCTCACCGGCTTGGCGCCGACGCCCGAGGAAGTGGCGGCGTTCGTGGCGGACGACTCGCCGACGGCATACGAGACGCTCATCGATCGGTTGCTGGCCAGTCCTCGGTATGGCGAGCGCTGGGGGCGGCACTGGTTGGATCTGGCCCGCTATGCGGACTCCAACGGTTTTGAGTTCGACTCCGACCGTCCGGCGGCGTTTCACTATCGCGATTACGTGATCCGCAGCTTCAATGACGACATGCCTTACGACCGCTTCATCTGCGAGCAGTTGGCCGGCGACGAACTATCGCCCGAGCAGTTGGAGACGATCACGGCCACGGGTTTTTGTCGCGCGGGGCCGACGAACGAAAACCAGATAAACGAGAAGAACCGACTGGACGAGATGGACGACATCATCTCGACGACTGGCGCCGTGTTCCTGGGCCTGACGATTGGCTGCGCCCGCTGTCACAACCACAAGTTCGAGCCGATCTCGCAGCGCGACTATTATCAAATGCTGGCCGTGTTCAATAGTTGCGAGAAGCGCGAGGTGAACGGCCGCGCATGCGTGCAAGACGCCGGCTGCGACCCGAAAGCGACGCACGTCATGCTCCGCGGCGACCATCGCTCGCCAGGAGAGGAAGTCGCCCCGGGCGTGCCCGAGGTGCTTGCCTGGTTGCCGGCCAGATTTGAGCCCGCCGCGCGCGAGAGCAAAACGACCGGGCGGCGCACGGCGCTGGCCCGTTGGATCGCCGCGGCCGACAATCCGCTGACGGCGCGGGTGATTGTGAATCGGGTCTGGCAGTACCACTTCGGCACGGGGCTGGTTGCTACGTCGAGCAATTTTGGCGAGAGCGGCGCCGAGCCCACCCATCCCGAGTTGCTCGATTGGCTGGCTAGTGAATTCGTCGCCGGCGGGTGGCGACTCAAGCCGCTGCACAAGCTGATTCTGCAATCGGCCACGTACACGCAGGCGACGTCGCACGACCCGGCTGGCTTTCAGGCGGATCCGGCCAATCGTTGGCTGTGGCGATTTCCCAAACGGCGCTTGGAGGCCGAGGTAATTCGCGATCGCATTCTGCAAGCCAGCGGCAATTTGAATCCGGCGATGTATGGACCGGGGATCCACCCGCGGATCGATCCGGCCATCATTGCCACCGGCTCGACGGCCAAGTGGCCGCTGGTCGAGAGCGAAGGGCCGGAGCACTGGCGGCGGAGCGTGTATATCTTCATCAAGCGGTCGGTGCTGATGCCCATGCTGGAAGTCTTCGACGCGCCTACCGCGACCGAGACCTGCGACCGGCGGCTGACCACCACCGTGGCCACGCAGTCGCTGCAAATGCTCAACGATCCGTTCATCAACCGGCAAGCCGCCGAGATGGCCGGCCGCGTGCTGGGCGAAGTGGCCGAAGACGATCTGGCGGCGCAGGCCAACAGAGTCTACGACCTGGCGCTTTCTCGCTCGCACACCGAGAGCCAGTTGCATGCGGCAATCGAGTTTCTCAAAAGCCAACAGGACATGCATCGCCGGCAGGTTACCGAGCCAGCGGCCGCGATCGACGCGAACCAGCGCGAGGCCCTGATTCGCGCTCGGGCCTTGGCCGATCTGTGCCACGTGATGTTCAATGCCAGCGAGTTCATCTACGGTAGCTGACCGACGCGAACAACCAGGTCTTCGGACAATCGCATGAACGACGAGCGACCAGCCACCAACCAGCCCTGCAATTGGGGCCAGTATCCGTCGATCTGGAACCGCCGCAAGTTCCTGCAAACCACCGGCGGCGGATTCGCATCGCTGGCGCTGTTGGATTTGCTAGGTCGCGATGGGTTGTTGGCCGGTGAGGCGGCGTCGGGGTCGACCAATCCGCTGGCCGAGCGCCTGCCGCACCATGCCGCGAAGGCCAAGAGTGTCATTTTCATTTTCTGCTACGGCGGACCGAGCCACGTCGACTTGTTCGATCCTAAGCCCGAGCTCGAGAAGTGGCACGGCCGGCCGATTCCGGTTTTCAATCGTGAGGACGCCTTTTTCGGCGACACGAAGCCGACCGCTTTCCAAAGTCCTTACAAGTTCGCCAAGCATGGCCAGGCCGGCATCGACATCTCGGAAAAGTTCCCCGAGCTGGCCAAATGTGCCGACGATCTGTGCGTGATTCGATCGCTGCACTGCGAGTCGAACAATCATGCGCCGGCCATGTTCCAGATGAACACCGGGTTCTTGCTGCCCGGGCGGCCCAGCATGGGCTCGTGGATCACGTATGGTTTGGGCACGGCGACCGATGGCCTGCCGGCGTTTGTCGTGATGTGGGATCCGCGCGGCGGCCCGATCGGCGGCGCGCAAAACTGGACCGCCGGTTTTCTGCCCGCGGCCTATCAGGGCACGCCGTTTCGCAGCCAGGGAGATCCAATCGTCGACTTGAAGCCGCCGGCCGACGTCTCGCCCGAGCAGCAGCGCGCGCGGCTGGCGATGCTGGCCCGGCTGAACGAAGAACACCTGGCCGCCAATCCGGCCGAGAGCGATCTGGCGGCGCGGATCGCCAGCTACGAGTTGGCCTATCGCATGCAATTGACCGCGCCCGAGGTGGTCGACATCGACCAGGAATCCGCCGCCACGCACGCGCTTTACGGGCTGGACAATAAGACCTCGGCCTACTTCGGCCGGCAGTGCTTGCTCGCGCGACGATTGGTGGAGCGGGGCGTGCGCTTCGTGCAGGTGTATTCCGGCGGCGGCCACAGCGACCAGAACTGGGACGCCCACGGCCACGTCAACAACAACCACGAGCTACACAGCGGCGAGACCGATCGCCCCATCGCGGCCTTGCTTACCGACCTCAAGCAGCGGGGACTACTGGACGAGACGCTGGTGGTTTGGACGGGCGAGTTCGGCCGCACGCCCACGGGCCAAGGGGGAACCGGCCGCGACC
>JANNQN010000146.1:0-3804 GCA_031400775.1 Planctomycetia bacterium
GTTTTGCTGTTCGGAGGCGAGTGAGGCCGACACGGTTCAGGCCCCCACCGGGCCGCTGCTGACCCTCACGCCGCAGGGTTCCGAACGCGTGGAATTGACACCCTGGCCTCTTCTAGTGCCGCAATTGCATGTCGAAGTCGAAGGCCACCTGGTGGCCGCCCAAAGCTATGCCAGCCGTGAGAAATTGGCGGCAAGTTCGGCACAATCGGCACGACTGCGCTGGGAGTTGTACTCCAGGGTGGCAAGAAGTTGAGGTCTCGTCTAACTCCAACTATACTAAAAAGTTCGGAGCCACCGCGGTCGTGCCTGACCGGGGATTTCACCCGCTATTTGATTCAGACAATCGAGGGGCCATTTCTTGATGCGCCCGTTCTTAATGTGCCCGTTCTCAATGCGCCTGCCGAGAGCCATGCGAGTCGACGTCGCCCAATCGGTTTTGCTGTGCGGACTGCTGGCCGGATTTACGTCGGCAAGTTTCGCCATTGCCGCCGAACCGGCCGCGGTCAAAACGGTTCCCACCGCCTCGACGGCTGGCCCTTTTCGCGTGAACGTGCCGGGGGTCGAGGTGACGATCCCGCCCGATCGCCAGGAAGAAGAGACGTTCGCGACCCACGACATCATCGAGATCTTACAGGGCATCCCGGGCTTGGAGTGGAAGCCCAAGCTGTCGCCTGACACGCAGACCCTGCGCGAGATGGCCACGGCGACCGTGTTTCGCCGCGACATCTGGTGCTTGGAGCTCACGTTCAAGCCGGTCCGCATGATCTGGGTCGACGTGCCGCAAGCCAGCGGCAAGATGCAGCGCAAGTTGATCTGGTACATGGTGTACCACGTGAAGAACACGGGCAAGCATCTGAAGCCGACCCGGCACGACGACGGCACCTACACGATGCAAACCGTCGATCGCGAGCTGCGATTCTTTCCGCAGTTCGTGCTGGAGGCCCAGGAGTACAGCAAGGCCTATCTCGACCGCGTGATTCCGGTGGCCGTGCTGGCGATCCAGCAGCGTGAAGATCCCAATCGTCGGCTGTTCAACAGCGTGGAAATATCGAGCAAGCCGCTTGCAGTCAGCACCGATCTGGTCGACAAAAGCGTGTGGGGCGTCGCCACGTGGGAGGACGTCGAACCGCGCACAGATTTCTTCTCGGTTTTCGTGCAGGGCCTGACCAACGCCTATCAATGGGTCGACCCCCCGCAGGGTTTCAAGCCGGGCGATCCCCCGGGCAAAGACCGGGCACTGCTGCAAAAGACGCTGCAATTGAACTTCTGGCGGCCCGGCGACGAGTACGTCGAGGACCAGCGCGTCATCCGCTTTGGGATCCCAGGCAAGGTTGACTACCAGTGGGTATACCGATAAATTCATAAGTTTGTCGGATAACAGCCTGAGAAAACCCCGCGGCCGCTCCGGTGGCCGCCGATTCTAGACCTGGCGGAGATTCTGCACATGGCACATAAGAAGGGACAAGGCTCCAGCCGCAACGGCCGCGACTCCAACGGCCAGCGGCGCGGCGTCAAGAAATACGCCGGCGAGAAAGTCATCGCCGGCAACATCCTGGTTCGCCAGGTTGGCACCAAGTTCCATCCCGGACTGGGTGTCGGCCAGGGCTCGGACTACACCCTCTTCGCGTTGGTCGACGGGGTCGTCGAGTTCGATCGCGAAGGTCGCCGGATCAACGTCGTCGTTGGCGTCTAAGCCCGTCGACGGTCGCTGGAGACGTTCCTGTCGGACGCGCACGACCGAGTTCAGTTTGCGTGTCGGGCGTTTGCCCATGACTGCCAGCTAGGCGTCGAAGTAAGCGGGGGTGGCCTGGATTCAGGCGGCCCCTTTTTTGTTGCGTGCTGGGCGGAGTTCACCGCAGAAGGGCCGCAAGTTCGTTTCATGTTCGTCGATCGCGTGACTCTACAAATCGAGGCCGGCCGAGGCGGCGACGGATGCGCAAGCTTCCGCCGTGAGAAATACATTCCGCGCGGCGGGCCCGATGGCGGCGACGGGGGGGACGGTGGCAGCGTGTTGATCGTTGCCGTCGAGGGCGTCGACAGCCTGGCCTCGCTCTCGCAAAAAAAACACTGGTCCGCGGAAAACGGCGAGCGAGGAGGCAGCTCGAATTGCCACGGTCGCAACGGGCAGGACCTGATCATCCAGGTTCCGCCGGGCACGCTGGTGATGGATGCCAAGGCCCATCACGTTCTCAAGGACCTGGCCAGCCCTGGCGACAGCGTCGTGGCGGCGCGCGGCGGCCGAGGCGGCAAAGGCAACCTCCGCTTCAAAAGCTCCACGAATCGCGCGCCACGGCAGAGCACGCCCGGCGGCGATCCCGAATTGCGTTTGCTCACCCTGGAGCTCAAGGTCATTGCCGACGTGGGCCTGGTCGGAATGCCGAACGCCGGCAAGAGCACCCTGCTTAGCCGCTTGTCGCGAGCGCGGCCCGAAATCGCCGATTATCCCTTCACCACCAAGTTTCCGAACCTGGGCATCGTGCAGATCCACGCCGACCGCTCTTTCGTGCTGGCCGATATTCCCGGTCTGATCGAAGGGGCCCACCGCGGCACCGGCCTGGGCCACGAGTTTCTGCGGCACATCGAACGGGCCGGAATCCTCGTGCACCTGGTGGAACCCAGTCCCACCGACGGCAGCGATCCGCTCACCAACTATCGAGTCGTGCGGAGCGAATTGGAGCAGTATGATGTTGGCTTGGGTCGCCGTCCGGAGATCGTCGCGGTGAGCAAGGCCGAGTTGCCCGGCGCCGCCGAAACGCGCGAACGCCTGGCCCGCGAGTTGGATCGCGAGGTGCTGGCCATCTCTGCCGTGACCGGCCAGGGGTTGGACCTCTTGCTGCGAGCGATCACGCGGTTGCTCGACGAGCGAAAAGTGAGTTGATCGGCGGGCCTTGCAAGCGTCGCCGAAGCCGAGTTGGAAAGGTCCGTTGATGACAAGCCCTGGCGCCGTTTCGCTCGTGGCGGTCGACATCGGCAACAGCCGCATCAAGTTGGGCGAGTTCCAGCATCCGGCCTCGGTTCCCCTGCCGCTGCCCTCGCGGTCGGTCGGCGTGCCGCTGGACTGGTCGGACCACGACCTGCGCGGGTTTCTGCCGCCGAATCCGCTGGCGTGCCGCTGGTCGATCGCCAGCGTCAATCGCCCCGCGACCGCTCGGTTGCTCCAGCGGCTGGCGGCGGAAGGTGTGCAGGATGTGCATGTGATGGTTCACGGCGACATGCCGCTGGCGATCGACGTAGCGCGGCCCGATCTGGTGGGCATGGACCGGCTGGCTAACGCGGTAGCGGCCAATCGGCTGCGGGTTGCCAGCCATGCGGCCATCGTGATCTCGATGGGTAGTGCCATCACGGTCGATCTCGTTTCGGCCGCCGGCGCATTTGCGGGCGGAGCGATCCTGCCCGGCATGGCTATGGCGGCCCGCGCGCTGCACGAGTTCACCGATTTGTTGCCGCTGGTTGAGGTGCAAGAACCTCCCGCCGGCTTGGGCAAGTCGACGGCCGAGGCAATTCGAGCCGGAGTCTACTGGGGCGCCGTCGGCGCGGTGCGCGAGTTGGTGTCGCGACTGGCCGAGCGTCACGCGCCGGTGGAAATCCTGCTGACCGGCGGCGCTGCCCCCGATTTCGCGGCGGTGCTCAGTAAGGAAGAGGATCCCCCGCTGAAATTCGTGCCGCATTTGACGCTCTCGGGAATCGCGATCGCGGCCCTGCAATCGCCCCGCAAAGATCGATGACCGTGACCGCGATATCCACTACGCGGGTCGTGATGCTCACCGCCGCCGGCCGCAGCGCCGTGGCCAGCCTGCTCGTCGA
>JANNQN010000147.1:0-21794 GCA_031400775.1 Planctomycetia bacterium
TGACGCCGACTTATCTGGAGGCGCGGGCGATGACACGTTCAACATCGACACGGCAAGCTACTCCGGGACCTTGCGCGGCGAATCGGGGCAGAACTCGTATGCATTTCGTGGCTACGTACAAGGTAACTATACGATCGACCAAACGGGCGGCCAGGCCGACACGCTCTCGTTTGCGGACTGGCAGCGCGGTGCCGTGTCCGTCAATCTCTTGCAGGACAACCGGCAAACCATCGGTCTGGGGATGACCCTCACGCTGGCCGGCGCATCGGACTCGATTACGACCGTGATCGGAACGCGCCTGGCTGACACGATTACAGCCAATAACCTCGGCAATCTGTTGCTCGGCGGCGCTGGCAACGACACGCTCAGCGGCGGCACGGGGAACGACACGTTAGACGGAGGTACTGAGAATGACATGCTCTCCGGCGGCGACGGTCTAGACACGATTGTGACTTACCTGGGAGAGGGAGCGCCGTCGTATCGAGATGTGGTGGGCGACACGCCCGCCGCGACCGGCGGTCTGCACCAGGTTTTCGCCCGTCGCATCTTTCTCGGCAATGCGGAAGAATTTGTTTTGGACAATTCTTCCGCCCCCGGCCTCAAATACAGCTTCGCGGTTACCGAGGAAGCTTTAGGGTCGTACGAAACAGCCGGTTCCAGCGATTGGCAACCGGTGTCCTTTGCTAGTCCGGGCACGCAAACTGTTTGGGGGCGCGTCTTCCAGTCCGCCAGCGTGTACACCACCTATCGCACGGACGTCACCGTCGAACAGGGCTACGGTCTGAGCGGCGACATGGAAGTCGTTGCTGCCGAGGGCCCCTATAGCTTGAAGCTCATTTCGACGGGCAACACCAGCGTGGCAACGTACACCGACTGGTTGATCGACTGGGGGGACGGCAGCGCGCCCCAGGCCGTCCGCGTCAATCCAACGCTGACCGAGCCCGCGATCGTCACGCATGTATTCGCGGCGCAAACCGGAGTGCGCGAGATAACAGCTACCGTCGACGGCGGCGGACCCGAGCCGTTCGACGTAGCGCCGTTCGCGGTTCGAGTCATTGACGGCCAGCCGTTTCCGCCCGAAATCGTCAAGGCAACCGCCTACGGCTCAGGTGTCACGATTACATGGCAGCACCCGTCGGGACCCGAGCCCACGCGATATACAATTTTTGCATCCGACAACGGCATTGACGATTGGACGGTCTGGTGGGGTCCATTTTCCGTCACGGAACCGACGAGGGTGGGGCGACCGGCGGATGAAAAGAAGTTTTTCAAGATGGTGGCCACGAATGACGTTGGCGATTCGCTCGATAGCCCAATCGTAATTGCGCCTTACGCCGCGGAAGATCTAGTCGTGCAAGTGAGCGCTCGAGTTCAAATCTCGCCCACGCTCGCGACTATGTTGGTCTGGCCGCTGGACATTCAAGCCACAGCTTACACCGTCTATCGTCGTCTTGAGGTTACCTCCGGCTGGGGAACGGCGATCGGCACGCGGACTGGAGATTCCACGGGCTTCATCGATACGGACGTGTCCGATGGATTGGCGTATGAGTATAAGATTGTCCAGGATCAACACTTCACTCTCGCTCAAAACTCAATTGCCACGGGTTATATCTCGGTCGCTGTCAACGTGCCCCTGGTGGAGAGTCGCGGCACGACGATATTAATCGTCGACAATACTTTCTCGGTCGGCCTGGCCGACGAGATCACGCGATTGCGGGATGACCTGGTCGGCGATGGCTGGAACGTCGTCCGGCGCGATGTCCTTCGCACGGCAATCGTGAGCGACGTCAAAGCCTTGATTAAGTCGATCTACGACGACGATCCCACTCAGGTCAAACAGGTTCTGCTGCTCGGCCACTTGGCGGTTCCCTACTCGGGCTACGTGAACCCGGACAACCACTCCGATCATCTGGGCGCCTGGCCGGCCGACGTTTATTACGGCGACATGGATGGCACTTGGAGCGATGTGACCGACAAGACTCCAATTTCAACCCAAGACCCGCGGCAAAAAAATGATCCCGGGGATGGCAAGTTTGACCCGAACGATTTGTCCGACGGCCGTGCGCCTGAGCTGGCGGTCGGTCGGATCGACATGTGGGGCATGCCGCTCTTGGGCCCGGATTGGCTCGACGAAACCGGCCTGCTACGAAGATATCTCGATCGCGATCACGCGTACCGCCACGGCACGATTGACGTGGCGCAGCGAGCCTTGGTCGATTCGGATTTCGCCAACTACGCCGGAGGTTCGGCGGCTGCGGCATTTGGCAACTACACGGCGCTGGTCGGCAACGCGAACGTCGAAATCGGCGACTATTTCACGGAGGCTACGAAGAGCGCCGGGTATTTGTGGGGCTATGGCGACGGCGGCGGCCACTTCGACTCAGCCCACGGTATCGGAACGACGACAGACTTCATGTCGAACGAGTCGAACGTCGTCTTCAGCGTTTTCTTTGGCAGTTACTTCGGCGATTGGGATGTGCCGAATAATTTCTTGCGTGCCCCGTTGGCCGGACCAGGCTACGGCCTGACGACTGCCTTTGGCAATTGGGGCGCCTTTCCTCCCAACGGGACCGAACCCCAATGGTCTTACCACCGCATGGGCATTGGCGGAACAATCGGCGAAAGCACGGCTTATTCCCAGAACGGCGGCCCAGGCTTCCAATCGTCCGACATCGGCATCTGGTGGGCCCTGATGGGCGACCCCAGCTTGCGGATGCACGTGGTAAAGCCGCCGAGTGACGTCGCCGCGACTCGTCTTGGCGATGCCATCGAAGTCACTTGGCTCGCCTCGCCGGAAAGCACCGCGATCGGCTTTCAAGGCTACAACATCTATCGCAGCACTCCGAGCGGTTCATTCACCAAATTGAACGCTTCGCCGTCCACCGACCTGGCCTTCACCGACACGACGGCTCCCGCGGGGAATTACACGTACATGGTCCGCGCCGTCAAGCTGGAATCAGGCTCAAGCGGCACGTACTACAACGCCAGCCAGGGAGTATTCGACAACATGGGCGCCGCGACAGTGCTGGGCGTCGACGCGGCCACGCAGGGTGACTGGAAAACCGCCTATGGTGCGGATGGCTACGACATCGCCGGCGATTCGGCCGCCGATCCAATTTATGCCATCACGTCCACGACGGGCGCCACGACCCAAGTCTGGGAGTCGCCCAGCGCGGACGCCCGTGGCCTTCTCTTCGCGGACAGCTCCGAGCGACTCGTCGCGGCCTGGCACGCTCAGCCGAGCCTCACGATCGACGTGCAATTCACCGACGGCCTCGCACATCAGATTTCGTTGTATGCGCTCGACTGGGACGATGCCGGCCGTGCCGAGCAGGTGCAAGTGTTCGACGCCCAGAACGGCTCTTTGTTGCTGTCCACGGATTTGAGAGAGTTTTCGGGCGGCAAGTTTCTGAAGCTGCGGATCGCGGGCCACGTACAGATCAAGCTCACGAGCCTCACCTCGTCGGATGCCGTGCTCAGTGGAATCTTCTTCGATCCGTGAGTTGCCAGCCGACGACGCGATTTCAGCTCAACGCAGCGGAGTGGCAAGTCCACCGACGTCCAATTGTCGCGCAAGTGGCTGGCTCGCCCCCGGTCTGGCACACCGAAGGCAACTGCGGTCGGTCGATGTGAACGTCGCGCGCTAAAACGATTGGCGTTGCCGCAGCTGCTGGTCGCGGGGCATCCCGCTCGATTGGTCCCGATGGCCAGAAACAGAAAAATGCAGTCCGTCCAGAGAGCCTGCGCATATGTGGCGTACGACGCTCGGAATCGGCCCGAATGACCCGTTTCCCGGCAAAGAACCGCCCGCGTCGAGAGAAGGGCCGAGAAAATGTAAATACGTTCGCCACGCGATAGACGCGGGGGACGACGCGCCGCTAAAATCGCGACGACTCTGAGCCTCGATCAGTTTCAGGCTAAGCCACCGGCTTGCAGGTTCAAGGCGAGGACGACACCGCCGAACCGCGCGAGGTCCGGGTGGTGAAAATACCCGCATCCGGACGGTGAACTAGCCGCCCCGGGGAATCGCAGAAATTGTAATGGTCTTTTTCTCGCGCCGCCCGTCTGTGCGTGTGCCGCACGATGAGCCAGGATTCTGCCAGCCGGAATTCGTGGCCGAATACAGCGTGGAAACTGGCAAGTATCCTGCCGAGTTCCAACCGATTCTAGACTACCTCACCAGCCAACTCGATCCCGCGCGGCCCGCCGACATCCTGGAGATCGGCCCCGGCCCGGGCTGGATGGCCATCCAGCTTGCAAAGGCGCATCGCGCGGTGCGCGTGACAGGCATCGACATCTCGGCGGAGTTTGTCGCACTCGCTAACCAAAACAGCCTCCGCGAAGGCGTCGCCGATCGTGCCAGGTTCACTCTGGGCGACGCCGCGGAGTTGAACGGACTGGCCGATGGCTCGTTCGATGTCGTGATGTCGAACCAGAGTCTGCACTATTGGGAGCCGCCCGAGTGCGTGCTCAATCAGATTGCCCGAGTGCTTAAGCCAGCGGGCGTGTTCTGCATCGGAGATGATCGCCGCGACCTGACCTGGCGGGGCAAGTTGGAAGTGCTGTTGGGGCGATGGTTCCTTTCCCGTCGCATTGGTTCATCCTGGGCGCGTTCGCTGTCGGGCTGTCTGACGCCGGCCGAAGCCGCCGACGCGCTTGAGCGATCGGGACTGCGCGACCGCTGGCAGATCGCGATTCGTCCGCGATCGATGCTGATCACAAGCAAGCCGCGCGACTGAATCCGAGTTTTATTCGAGTGACTCAGGCTGCTCTTCTGCTGTCGTTTCTTCTACCGGTACTTGAACGGCTCCCTTGACTTTCGCCGCTTGATCATCCGCCTTTTGTCGCCACTTGGCTGCTTCTTCGACGTCGCCAACTCCGACGAAGGCGTCGGCCACGGCTGAATAGGCTTCGGAGAGCAGTTGCGGGTCGCGCTGGTTCTTGGCCTCGCGAAACCGTTCGGCGAACTGGTCCATCTGCTTGCGGACGCCGGGCAGCGCGCAAATCCGCCGGCCTTCACGTGTCGAGCAGCCGAAGACCACTCCGGCCAGCTTGTCCCACTCGCCGAGTTTCTCCGTGCCCAGTGGCTGGAGACGGAGCACCGCTTCGGTCGTCTCGCCAGGAGTCAATTCGATTTTCACATCGCGACTGCCCAGAAACACTGGCAGTTCGTAAACCTCGCTCGAGATGACCAGCTCCTCATGGCCGGCTGGCAGTTCAAGCGTCGCTTGTCCCTGTGCGTCAGTTTCGGCTTTGAACGGTTGCGGGAACACCTCGTCGATGGCTTTGTTATGGTCGCGTTCTCGCAGTAGTCGCTCGCCACGCACGAGTGGGTGACAGTAGAGTTGGGACCCACTGTTCCACCAGCAAACGTTAGGCCAAGACTCCACGGAGACACCTGCGACCGGCTTGTCATCCTCATCAACGGCTGTGACAACGCAACGGGTAAGCGGCGCCATCGCCAGCGCGATTGGTTCGCCGCCCTTCGGCCGAAACACCTGCGGGCGTCCATACGGGTCTGTCTTGGGATCGCGAGGGTTTTTGACTTCTTCGGGCGCAACGCCCGAAGTCGCTATAAATCCTTCGCACAAGGCGATCAGTTGAATCGGCTCGTCGGCGGGCCAGCTATCGATGGTAAACGTACCGTCGGGCTGGACAGGAGCCCAGGTCCACCAGGTCACTCGGTCCTTGGCTGCGTCCGCCGGATCCAGCGACCACGCTTTGACGCGGCCCGCGCGAACTGGCCTCGGCACGTTCTCGCTCAGAGCGCCTCGAACGCGCACACCCGGCTGCAACGTTACTTCGATTTTCTTCGGCTCACCGAGCGCGAGCTTGAAGTCCGTGATCTTGCTAAAGTGCGTGGCTCGGTCGCCGTCGAGCTTGACCAGCAAAACGCTATTCTCGCCCGGCGGCATCGCCGGGATCCGTAGTGCGCCGTCCGCCGATTTCTGCGGGACCGAGCCAGGCTGCCAAGAACGACCGTCGGACCAAAGCGCGAACAGATTGTCGAGATTGGCCCATTCGTCATCGAGCAATGGGCGTATGTCGAGGAGAACTCCGGCGGCTAGTTGAATCTCGTGAGGGCCGCTGGTTTCAAGCGGCACGTCAATGTGCAAGTCATTCGTGAATGCGAAATCCAGATGATCCACCTGCAGTGAGACGGATGTCGTGCGAATTCGTTCGCGACGGTCACGATAATACGGATAGAGGACCGTGGCGGTTCCTGCCGCATCAGTAAGGGCATCTTTCGGCCCGACATCGGCCCGACTGTCGTCTTTGGCCCACAAGCCATGTCCCTGTGAACTTCGCAGCGCCCAAGGAGTCACCTTGGCCTTGGCGACCGGCTTGCCGTCGGCATCGACCACGCGCACCGGAAGCTCGACCATTCGTTGGGCGCCGATCAATTCGTCGATCGCCCCTTTGACGGGGTCGAGATTCGGTGGCTCCGCCGAGCTACTTGCAACAAGCGACGCCGCGATCGCGACCGCTCCCCCGACAACGCCGCGTTTCTTGCCGCTCATGAAAAGTCTCCTGCCTGGAAGAGATCGATCCAATGGATGCTCGGCAGCCCTGGACTACATGGGAAATAGTCAATCCCCCGTCATCTTAGCAAAGCGGGTCGGAAGTGTCGAAATCCGAATGCGCGAGGTCTTCTGTCCTCGCAGAGCGGCTCAGTCATTTCTTGGCATCGCGAGTGCGAAACTTATAGACGGTCGGTTCGAGCGGCATTCCCCATTTGCTTTGAAAGTTGATGTGCTTCAGGCTATTGAGCCCCAATTCGTATCCGTGCCCCGGATCTAGCAAGACCGGCAGCGTGCATGTCCGGCCGTCCTTGGACCAGCTCGGCTTTTTGCCGTCCGGGCTATCCTTCGGAAAGCCTGGTCCCCCGCCAGTCCAAGACATGCCATCTCCCATCGGCATATCGAAAGTAACTCGCAGCAATGCGGTTTCTGGATCGACGTCGAGGGCGCCGTTTTCGGGGCTAATTGCCACTATCTTCGGAACGCGCACGCGGCGCTCGACCGCATCGCTCGCGGATCATCCTGGGCGGCTTTGGCGCTCGCTGAAAACAAGATGGCCGCCAGCAACCCGACCAAACCCAGACTGTGGCGACGATGATCGACGGACGCTGTAATTTGAATCGGCTGCATCGAAGTGCCCTTTCTCGCCGGAATGGCGGACCGTGGTAACCCCTACAGCTCGATATCAGGTTATCGCCCGATCATGGCGGACGCAAGAAATTGCGTTCGATCCGACGGCGGCCGAGGCAGCGAAGAAATCCACCGCTCGCTAGAAGGCGCGAGTGCCTGTCGTTAGAATGGCGACCACCAGCGAGACTGGATTGGTTTTCGGCTCAATCGCTATAAGACTCAACTCCTATAAGAAATTGTCAGGTGAGAACTCTTGTCATCATTCTTTCGATTCGTTAGCACGATCGTTGTTGCTGCCGCCACGGTGCTGTTTCCACTGCCAGCGTTCTGCCAGCAGGTTGACGACCGAATCTCCCTGGATGCCGCCGACTGGCCGTGGTGGCGCGGACCCCAGCGCAATGGCGTCGCGAACCCCGATCAGGATCCTCCGACCGAGTGGAGCGCGACACAAAACGTCGCCTGGAAGAGCCCCATTCCAGGACGCGGGCACAGCTCGCCGACCGTCGTCGGAGCGCGCGTGTATCTCGCCACCGCCGACGAGCAGCAGGAAACCCAGTCGGTGCTTTGTTACGACCGAGAGACGGGCCAGCAGTTGTGGCAGGCGGAAGTGCATCGTGGCGGCTTGATGCGAAAGAACGAGAAGTCCACGGCGGCTTCCGGGACCGTCGCCTGCGACGGCGAGAGCGTCTTCATGAGTTTTGCAAACAGCGGGGCCGTGCATGTCACGGCAATCAGCCTCGAAGGCAAGCAGCAATGGCAAACTAAGATCGGCGACTACAAAATCCATCAGGGCTACGGCGCGTCGCCGGCCGTGTATCAATCCCTTGTCATTGCAGTGGCCGACAGTCACGCCGGCGGCGTCATCGCGGCGCTCGACCGAAAGACGGGGGCCATCGCTTGGAAGCGCGATCGGCCGAAAGAGCCGAATTACACCTCGCCGATCATCTTGAACGTGGCGGGGCGCGACCAGTTATTCTTGACCGGCTGCAACCTGTTTTCGAGCTTTGATCCGCAAAGCGGAAACACGCTCTGGGAAATCAAAGGCGCAACCACCGAGTGCGTCACCTCGACGGTCAGCGACGGCGAACGCGTGTTTTGCAGCGGCGGCTACCCCAAGAACCACCTGGCGGCCGTGCTCGCCGACGGCTCGGGCGAGATCGCCTGGGAAACCAAAGATCGCGTGTATGTGCCCTCGCTCTTGGCGCGTGACGGGCACCTGTTCGGTGTTCTCGATGCCGGAGTGGCTGCCTGTTGGAAAAGCGACACGGGGCAGGAACTGTGGAAAAAGCGGCTCGGCGGCGAGTTCAGCGCCTCGCCCGTGTTGGTGGGCGACGCGATCTACGCCACCAGCGAAAACGGCGAAACGTTCGTCTATCGAGCCGACCCCAGCAAATTCGAGCAGATCGCCGCGAACAAGCTGGGCGACCAGGCTATGGGGAGCACGACGATTTGCGGCAGCCGCATCTACATGCGCGTCGTCGAGCAAGTCGACGGACGGCGGCAAGAAATGCTGTATTGCCTGGCGAAGCAAAAGTAATCCCAAGCTGAGCCCCGGCTCCCCACGAATGCTTGTACCATCGTGTCGTGCCGTCAAAAGCGGCCCACTCGCCGCCCGGGCGGAAATCAACGCCGGTTTGGTCGCGGCAATCCAGGCGTGGCCGCACCTGCCAGAGGCGATCCGGGCGGGCATCCTGGCGATGGTAAGGGTGGCAGCGAGACCGGCGGTTCGGCACCGAAGCGTTACTCGTCGCGAACGACCTTGCTGACCGCGAAAATCCGTCTGATCCATTGATTACGTCGCCCTGCCAGTGTCGTCAATGGATTGGCCGTCCAGCTCAACCGAGGGTCGGGATCAGCGGCAAACAAAACTATAGTCCACTTGCCTGACGATGCTGTCGAATCGCCTGCTCGCTCGGGCGAGATTCTAGGTCGTCCGGCACTCGAAGTCGCGTTCCTTGCAACTTGGCGTACTCGCTTTTGTTGAGTGCTGGCGAAACCAAAACACTCATTGTGTCGAAGTCGACCGCGATCAGCTTGAGGTCGAAGAGCGTATGCAAATCCGTTCTCAGAAGCAAGCCGTTAGTTGCGTGGTTGGTCGTTTCCCCTCTATATGGAACAATGTGCGCCCCGTCCAAGACTGCCTCCACACCGCACCCACTAATTGCACATCGATTGCAATAGCCGGCCAATAGTTTCTTTCGAAAGGCTGGTTGCCCACGGCGCCTTACGATGGAGGCAAGCACGCGTTCACGAGAGTCGGCAAGATCGTTTGGATCAAACGCGCCGTCTTGGATTAGCCTTTTAGTTGTTTTCTCAAGCAGATTCCGTTGCTCTTTTGCCAGTTGATCGGTTTGCCGTGCGGCCTGCAGCACCTTGTACTCTAGATGCGACAATCGCGAACGACGGAAGTAGGGCGACAGATCGGGCGAATCGGCGAACCTTTCGATGCGTTGCTTGTCCGGTGAGATTTCAATCGTGTACTCCTGGCCGTCCGCGTTCTTTGCTCCCTCCTTCGCGGGAAGCTCTTCAAGAACATCATAGACGAGGGGTTCAGGAATTGCCCAGACATTCAGTGTGAAGTCCCCCGGCGAACAGCAGGCCAGCAGGTAAACGGCTGGTCCGTTGCGGGCAATTTCATGAATCGCATCGGCGACGTTGCGCCGGACGTTCGTCCATAGGTATTCCCTGTCGGCGATGTTCCTGCTGTTGAACGTCCCACCCTTCCATTCGTAGTTGGAGTTTTTCAATCGCGTCGGATACTCGTGTGAGCCCTTGCCAAGTCGCTGGCAGAGAATTGCTGCCATGGCTTTCGCAGCATTTCGACTTTGAGCCGATGTTGCCACGAAGTCAACGATTTCGGGTTCTTGACTGCTGTCCGAGAGTGATGACAGAAGTGTAAGTGCGTAGTTAATATGTTCAGAATCTGCCATTGGTTACTCGCGGTAGCAACTGCTCATCACGACGCTTGCACTTCGGTGCAATCGTTGCTGATCGGGAACTGACTGAAATAGCGGGAGGAGCCGACCGACGATTCTACTGCTTCGAGACGTGATCGCCACGGCTTTACCTGCATGTGTTTGAGGCTCGCAATTACCGGTGCATGCGTGGCTGGCGAACTTTTTTTCAGATTTCGGCATGAACTTTCGAAATCCAAGCGGGCGCTCGAAACGCGCGGCTCAGAAAGCGGCGCACTTAGCGCCCGGGCACAAATTGACGCCGGCTTGGTGGCGGGACCCCATCTGCCCGAGGCGCCCCGAGCGGGCATCCTGGCGATGGTTCAGGCATCGGAGTGACGGGCAAATGTCCAACTCCCATTGCGGTCGACCGTCGATGTACCGACCATTTGTTGCCTCGGTCGATGTGACCTAGGCACTCTAAGTCGGCCCAAGAGGCTCCATGATTATCCCGTCCCCTCGCGGCGGGACCAGTCGGCTAGCGCGGCGCGCGAGTCGTAAATCTTTTCAAAGGCGCGATAGATGTCCTCCATGTCCTCGCGCGGGCCGAGAAACATCGATTGCTCCAACCAGAGTGCTTGTTCGCGGCACAGCAGGTCGCTGTTTGGACAATGCACCCGCTGGTAATCCAGCCGGTCGGCTATGCCCGGCAAGTACGGGCCGAACGCACGGTTGCGAAACATGGGTTGCTCGGGGAGCGAAAACCCATAGCCGCCCGAGCAAGGAACCCCTTCGGCGCGAAGCGCAGCGATCACCGCGGCGCGCGGCGAGCCAAACTCCTGGCCATCGATGCGCAACATGCAGAGGTGGTAAGAGTGTCGGGTGCAGAAGTCGGGGCGCTGTTGCGGATGGAGGCCCGGCAGGTTCTTGAGCCGCCCGCTGAGGTACTGGCCATTCGCGTCACGAGTTTTCGTCTGATCTTCGAGCCGTTCGAGCTGGGCGTTAAGCAAGGCCCCCTGCAACTCACCGAGACGGTAGTTGCCGGAAATAACATGGTGCTCGTACCACACGCCGGTCGGGATGCGACCGCAATTGTGTAGCGAGCGACACGAGGCGGCCAGCTCTGGATCGTTCGTGGTGATGATGCCCCCCTCGCCGCAAGTCAGGTTCTTGCTCGATTGGAACGAGAACGATGCCAGGTCCGCCAGGCTGCCCGCTGGGCGGTTTTTGTAGCTCGCGCCGTGCGCGTGGGCGGCGTCCTCGATCACCAGCAACTCATGCTTGTGGGCGATGGCCACGATCGCATCCATGTCGGCCGGTTGACCGGCGAAGTGGACCGGGATCACGGCGCGGGTGCGCGGCGTGATGGCGGCCTCGACTGCCTGCGGATCGAGATTGAACGTGCCCAGGTCAATGTCCGCAAACACGGGCACCATGTTGGCCTCGACCAGAGCGGAGGCCGTTGAAAAGAACGTGTAAGGCGGAATGATGACCTCGCTCTCGGCCTCCAGACCCGCCGCCATCAGGCCCAGACGCAGCGACACGGTGCCGTTGACCATCGCGATGCCGTGCTGGCAGCCGTGCATGGCGGCGAACCGCTCTTCGAACTCGGTGACTTCATTTCCATCGAGCCGACCCCAGTGACCGCTGCGGAGCGCGCCAAGCACACGCGCTTCCTCGGGTTCCCCGAAGATGGGCCAGCTTGTGAAGGGACGCTCCCGGACGGGGCGGCCACCGAGTAGGGCGAGATGTTGTGACATGGGGCGGGGGTCAGGGATCAGGGGTCAGTGGTCAGTGGTCAGAGAACACGGTAGCCAACGGGCCAGGGTGCGACCAGCGCGAGTCCAATCTAGAAAAAAGTCTTGCCGAGATAGATACTGCCGTCGGTCGTCGTGCCCGTGCGAGCCAGTTCATGAAAGCCAAGCCGCCCGTAAAAACCCAGAGCCGGAGCGTTGAGCACGCTCACGTTCAGATGGGCGCCCGGCGAACCGCGCTTGTGCAGCTCGTCCATCAATTGGCCCATCATCCGCCGGCCGATGCCCTGGCCCCGCGCCCGCCCGAGCAGATCAATGTGCATGTGCGACGGGTAGTCCTCGTAAGGCTCGGGGAAAAAGTAGTCGGGTTGATGATACCAAGAATGGACGGTTTGCGCGCGCGTCCAGGTGGCGGGATCGCCCGAGGGCAGCGGAAACTGCTCGCATAATTTCCGCCGCCACACGCGATCGTACCGCGCATAGAAGGCCCGCGAATCCAGCGCCGCCAGCGCGTAACCACACACGCCTTGATCATCTTCCAGTACCAAACTCAACTCGGGTTCGTAGGCGAGATACGGGCCCACGAAAATTCGCCCCAGCGCGTCGGGGTCATCGCGGTAAAAGGGCTCGCCATCCCGGCCATGATCGCCGGTCTTGAGGCAGACGTAGTATGCCGCGGCCTGATCGGCAGGCTGCGCGAGGCGGATGGTAAAGTTACTCAATGGCTTTCCGGTGCGTCGGGAGATATAAGAAGATGTTAGAAATTATTCGAGCTTTTGCCACACCTGAATTCTTTGCACGTGTTGAAGGGCATCTGCACGGCGCAGTTTATCAGAAGGCCACGGGAGAATCAGATGACGCGCGCGAATGTTTATCGGTTGGCGACGGGATCGTTGGGGATGCTGGCATTGCTCGTCGTCGGCTCGGCCCGGGCAGAGGATAAGCGGCCCGAGGATCTGGGTGTCATCCCAACCCCGCAAGAAGTGACATGGATCAAGGCGTCGCCTAACGATTCGCTGCGCGTCGACGAGACGACGAAAATCCTCCTGCCCGCCGCACCGACGGATGGCGCGAAGTTCGCCGCCAGTAATCTTCAAGAGCGCCTCCGCCAACAAACGGGCCTGAACCTCCAGATCACCCAAGACGCGGCCGCGGTAAAAGCCCCCAAGCTGATCGCCATTGGAAACCCAAAAACCGATCCGCGCGTCGCCGAGTTGATGAAGGACTACGGCCTGGAGTTGACCGAGGCGATGGCGAAGGAGGGCTACGTGCTGGGCATCGGCTCCGAGGGCGTCGTGATCGGCGCCGAAAGCGCCCGAGGCCTGCTCTACGGCACTGCGACCCTGCGCCAGATGCTGGTATATGGCGGCAAAAGCGCGGCGCTGCCGGCGGTGCGCGTGCGCGACTGGCCGAAGATGGCGATGCGCGGCATCCACGACGAGTTCAGCTACGGCCAGGTTTCGACCATGGAAAACTTCAAGGACATGATCCGCTTCTTGTCCGATTGCAAGATGAATACGCTGATCTTCTATTTCGAGGACACCTTTCGTTTCAAGCGCTACCCAACGATCGGCGAGGGCCGCGGCGCCTTGACGCGCGAGCAGGTCGACGAGCTGGAAGCGTTTGCCCGGCCGCTGGGGGTTGAGATCTTTCCCGTCTTCGAGATGCTGGGCAACCAGGGCTCGCTGTTGATGCTCGACGAGGTGCGCACCTTTGCCGAGTATCCCGGCGCCCACTCGTTTTCGGTGGACGACGAAGCCTTTGGCTTTCTGTCCAACTGCTTCAAGGAAATGGCCGACGCCTTCGACTCCAAGTACTTCCACGCCGGGCTCGATGAGTCGTGGGATCTGGGCTTCGGCAAGAGCGAGGAGCTGGTCAAGCGCGTCGGGCGCGGGCCGGCACACGCGGCCCATTACCGTCGCATCAACGACCTGCTCAAGGGCCGCGACAAAACGATGATCATGTACGGGGACATCATTCTCAAGTATCCCGAGATTTTGGACCTGATTCCCAAAGACATCGTTCTGATGGACTGGCAGTACGAGCCCATGGACCATTACCCGACGGTCGACGTACTCGGCTCGAAGGGGTTTCCCATCCTGGTGCTGCCCGGCATGAACAACTGGGACCGGATCTTTCCCGACATGTCGAAGGCGATGATCAACATCCGCAACTTCACGCTCGACTGCTACCGCCAGCCCCGGCCGCTGGGCTCGATCACTTCCACCTGGGGCGACAACGGCTCCAAGAACCTGCGCGAGCTGCTCTACTACGGCTATGCCTACGGAGCCGAGGTAACCTGGTCGCCCGACTCGACCGACGTCTCGAGTTATTCCGACCGATTCTTCACGTTGCAGAACGGGCCGGGCACCGCGCCGTACTTCGAAGCGATCTACGCCCTGCTGGAGAAGTGGCCGTGGTGGTTTCCGATGCTCGATTATTTTCGGCATCCTTTTCTGCCCCGCAAGGACGGGCGGCCTCACACGACCCAAGAGCTCTATCGCGTCTACGAGGATGCCCGGACGGCGCAAAAGCTCTGTGACTTGCTTCAGCCGCTCGTCGTCCGCCGCAAGGGGGACGTCGACTACCTGCGCTACTGCGCGCGGATGCACGAGCACTATGTCGAAAGCCAGCGGCTAGTCGCCGACCTGAATGCGTTTGAAGCCAAAGGCCTTTCCGGCGCCGAGATCGACAGCGCCCAGGCGCGGTTCCTCGACCGTATCCGCGCGGTCCGTGACGAGGCGGCCAGCCTGCGCGACACGTTCCAGGAGTTGTGGCTGCGGACCAACCTGCCGGCGAACCTGCATTATGCGATCGACGAGTACAACGCGCTCGTCAAGGTCTGGGACGACGCCGCGGCCCGGGTGCAAAAGCGTTCGTTTGCCTACGATCCGCGTCCGGCGGCCGAGTGGATCTATCACCCCGACGCCTTCACCGGCCAGAAGGTGCAGCACGCTTACTTTCGCAAAGTGCTCAAGCTGGACCCGCGCGAGATCGCCTCGGCCGGCATCCAGGTTCAGGGCGACACGCACGCGAAAATCTATGTCAACGGCACGCAGATTGGCGAGCAGTTTGCCCGGCGGAATCTCTCCGCGTCGGTCAATCCCAAGCTGCTGATCGTCTACGACATCAAGCCGCTGCTGCGGCAGGGCGAGAATGTGATCGCGGTTGACGCCCGCAATTATGGCACGATGAGCGCCGAGCTCGAACCGGGCGGGCCGGACCGCAGTGGCGGCTTTCACCTCCACGGCGAGATCCGAGACACCAAAGGAAAAACGCAGCCGATCACCTCCGACGCAAGCTGGAAGACGAGCGGCAGCGAGGAACCTGGTTGGAACCGGCCCGGCTACGACGATCGCGGCTGGCGCTCGGCCAAGGGCGATCCCAAACCGACAGTCTGGGTGACCTATCCGGATTTTGGCAAAGGGCTTCGCGGCTTCAGCAATATACGCTGAGCCGGGAATCCCCCGCAGATGCGCAGGATGACGAGCCATCCGTGACTCAATCGCGCTCGACGATCATTGCCACGACGTTGGCGTTCAGGACGGCACCGCCTATTTTTCCACACGATTCATCGGGCCGCGGCACAAGGTCGGCGTCGATCATCCCAGTGAGCACGCGACAAAAGCCGGGTGCAATGTAACCGAAACGACGCGGGCGAGACTCTTCATTCGCGGCTGTCTTCCGGATTGCTGCCACTGGTCGCCTGCATCAAACCTCGCATGTAACCAAAGGCGAACAGACGGCCTTTGATCGTGTAGCCCGGCTCGCCGTCGTCTTCGCCCGCTAGTTGCGGCACGTGGTCGGGCCGAATCGGTCCGTCGAAACCAATGTCTCGATACGCGCGCATGGCGGCAACCATGTCCGTTTGTCCGTTGTCGTGAAAAGTTTCGGCGAACGACTCGGCGGTTCCTCGAACGTCGCGAAAATGAACGTATCGAATATGCTTTCCCAGCCGTCGGATGGTCGCCGGAACGTCGACACCCATTTCGGCGAACGTGCCCTGGCAGAAGCAGATTTTATTGCTCGGGCTGGGGACGAGATCGACCAGGCGTTCGAAGCATTCGACGTTGTTCATGATCCTCGCTTTGCCGAGGAATTGGCCGAGCGGCGGGTCGTCGGGATGCATGGCAAGCACAACGCCGGCCCGTTCGGCGACGGGAACGAGCTGCTTCAAAAACGTCTCGAGTTCTTTCCACAGCGCGCCAGCCGAGATGGGGTCTGTCTCGGGAACTTCACTTGATCGGGCGCCGTCATGCCCGAGCAGAACCGCTCGTTCGGCGTCCTTCAAGTCAAATGCCGTGACCTTCGCTCCGCCCCGTTCGGGAGCGTCCAGACGCGTACGCACCCAGTCGGTGCCGGCCATGAAGTTGTAACAAAGAATCTCCACTCCCAGTTGGCCCATGTTTCGCACGAGCGACGTCAATCGTTCGATCTCGGATCCATCGTCGCGACCGACTTTGATGTTCTCGATCGGCAGATAACCTTCGATCACCGACAACCGCAGGCCAAACCTCTCGACCCGATTCTTCACCGCGATTAAATCGCCGAGCGATGAGCCCATGTATCGCACTACAATGTCTGAGACGCCGCACTGGGCAGCCAGGGCCAGATTCTCGTCGGACATCGGAGTGAGGACGGTCGCCAATCGCACGGGAGTCTCCAACGATTGCGAAAGTTTCAAACTGGGCCCATTGTAGCCGCAGGCTGTGTAGCCGCTGACTGTGACACGCGCCGCTACCGAGACTTGCCCACCAATTCCGGCTGCCTGGTTCGCCCGAATCCAACATTCGACTCTGAGTTGAGGGTGAGCTCGTCGCCCGAAAACTTCAAGCGGACCGTGACGATAAATGGCGTTTCATAGAAGCAAATCTTGGCCGTGAATGCATCGTTCGTCCACCCGCCGGCGGTGGCCGCAGGCTGCTGAACGAGAGGCCCCCACGCCACTAGTCCCTCATGCCATTTGCCGCGCCCGCAAACGATTCGCTGCTCCACTCCGTCAACTCGCGTTACGAGCGTTTCGTGACCGCCGTCTGCGGCTCGCTCGAGAGCAATCGTTTCCAGCTTGAGATCGTTCGCTGGGAATTCGTACTTTTTTCCTGAGAACTTCGTGGGTTCGCCGATGCCTTCCGGCAGACGTACGGTCAGTTCGGTTAGCTTTTGTCGGAGCTTTTGACCGGCCTCGTCGTCGGAGGCCAAGGCGGACGAATTCAGGGCGGGCAGGAGTTTCTGCCATACTAAATTCAGGATCGACTGCATATCTTTCACGCCGCTGGTGATGGCGATCACGGCATCCTGCTCAGGCAGCACGATGCAGTACTGGCCAAACGCCCCATCTCCGCGATACGCGCCGTGGCGACAGCGCCAGAACTGGTAACCGTACCCCTGATCCCAATCGCTGTCGGGGTTGCTGCCGTTGGACGTTTGCCTGGCGGTCGCCGCCTCGATCCAAGCAGCGGGCACTAGTTGCTTGTCGTGCCACTTCCCCTTCTGCAAGTAAAGCTGACCGAACTTCGCGATATCTTCGGTGCGAATGCTCAGGCCATATCCGCCCGTTGAAATGCCCTGCGGACTTGTCTCCCAGGTAGGCCGTTCGATTCCCAGCGGCTCGAAGCGCCGCGGCTGGAGATAATCGAGCAATGTCTGTCCGGTCACCTTCTGCACGATCGCCGACTGCATGTACGTCGCCGACGTGTTGTAGAGAAAATGGGTGCCGGGCTTGAACGGGACGGGATGGGCAAGAAACGTTTTTGTCCAAGGCTCGTCGGATGTGCGCGATGGCTCCGTCTGCTGGCCGGTGGACATGCGGAGCAAATCGCTGATCCGCATTGCCTTGAGGTTGCTGCTCGGATCGGACGGAGCGTCGAGCGGAAAGAACTTCAGTACCTCGTCGTCCAGACTGAGCTTGCCCTCCGCGATGGCCAGGCCAACGGCCGTGGAAGTGAAGCTCTTGCTAAGCGAGTACAAGGAGTGGCGAGCACCAGCGCGATAGGGCGACCACCAACCCTCCGCTACGACTCGACCGTGACGAACGAGCATGAAGCTGTGCACGGAATCGATGTTGTCGATCGCCTCGATAAACGAAAGCACGGCCGACGACGAAACGCCTTGCGCCTCGGGATTGCTCCGCGGCAGCTCGGCCGAGCGACAGACGGACGAGATCGAGACGATCAGGACGACGAGGCAGCGAGTCTTCATGGGCCCGGGTGTCCTGGCGGAAAAGTGCGAAGATTGTGGTGAAGAAAGTCCTGATTAGCCTAATCCCTAAGTCATCGCTTAGCCAGAATCCGGTCGTTTAACGGGCCGCAAGAACAAACGACCGAGCTTCCTGAAAAGCGGCTTCGAATCGGCAACCAGGGAGACTTCCCCCCGTGGAGATGGCGGGTTTGGCGTTATATAATCGTGGTCCGACGCCTCGGGCGTTGGGCCTTCCAACCAGGGCTGCTCCTCGCCGCTATCCATCACACTCAACCCCAAGAACTCCCCATGCTCCGATACCTAGTCCTGACGCTTCTGATTCTCATCGGCTCATTCACTTCGCTGGCACATGCCGAGCTCAAAGTCGGAGTCGGCAAGGCGATCATCACGCCCGATCCCCTGCTGCCCGTTTCCGGCGGCGTCGGCCCGGGCAATCCCTCCACCGGCAAGCAAGGCGAGCTCACGGCGCGGGCCATGGTCTTCCAACAGGGCGAAACCAAAGTCGCCATCGTGCAGCTCGATCTGCTCGGGTTCCCCAACGTCCTTTGCGCTCGCGTTCATAAGCAGGTGCCCGGCATCCCCGCCGACAATATCCTGATCGGCTCAACCCACACGCACAGCGCCCCCGACTGCTACGGCTTCCCCGGACTCAACGGCAAAGCGTCGGGCGATCTCAAGTACATGGACTTCGTCTGCAATCAGGCCGCCATCGCCATCAACCAGGCCCTCGAGAACCTGCAGACCGCGCATCTCAAGATCGCCACCGGAGAAGCCAAGGGAAAGATCGCTTACAACTATTACGCTCCGGAGCTCTACGACCCGCGCATGAGCGTGATCCAGGCCATCACCCCGGCCGGCAAGACAATTTGCACGCTGGTCAACTACGCGGTGCATCCCGAAGTGCTCGGCAACGGAGTCGGCCTGGTCAGTCCCGACCTGGTCGGTCCTCTCTGCGACAAGCTCGAAGCCGACTCGGGCGGCATGGGAATGTTCATGAACGGCGCGCAAGGCGGCATGATCACCGCCGACAACCGCCGACTCGACAACCCCTCCGATCCTCTCAAGGCCAAATGGCACGACTCGCGCACCTGGGAAGAGTGCCTTCGCATTGGCCAGCTCATGGCCTCCGAAGCGCAGCGGATCGTCAAAGACGCCAAGCCGCAGACCGATCCGGCTCTCGCCTGTTATGCCCGCGAGGTCAAGTTCCCCGTCTCTTCGCCGTTGATGTGGACCATCATCTTGGGCTCCCCATTGAAGTATCCGCACAACGCGGACAAGTCGATCTCGACCCGCATGAACCTGGTCAACCTGGGCAATGCCCAGATTCTCACCATCCCCGGCGAAGCCCTGCCCAACATCGGCTACTACATCAAGCGGCACATGAAGGGCGAGAACAACCTGCTGTTTGGCCTGACCAATGACGCCTTTGGCTACATCCTCACCAAAGTCGACTTCAATAGCTTCAAGCGCTACGAATACGTCTCTCAGACATCGCTGGGCGAAATGACCGGCGAGATCCTCATCGAGAATGCGATTAAGTTGGTTGAGGAATCGCCTGCGCCGGGAAGCAAGAATTAGAAAGCATTGGGCGGATTTGTAGGGATTAGACGTCATTTGTTTGATGCGGCCGAGAGAAATCATCGGATGCGCCTTCGGCGGACTGCGTCGAGTCCTGGGACATTGAATGGGCTCCGCCGAGTCACCGTGGCCAGGCTGGTAGTGGAGCACACGCTGAATTTGCTTTTCGGGTTTATGTCGCCTAAAGTGGGGCCTGTCTATGGACGCCGACCTATACGCGACTGGTACGTGGACGAGAACCGGCGGATTCTCGAAGCCCAACGAGTTTCAGGCTTGGGAACGAGGGCGTTGCTATCGGCGCAGCCCTATGATGGACGTCACCAGCATCTTGTCGGCAGCCGACCAAGGCGATCCTCACGCCGCGGACGAGCTATTGCAACTTGTCTATACCGAACTGCGCCGGTTGGCGGCTCAACAGCTGGCCAAGGAGACGCCGGGCCAAACGCTGGATGCGACCGCGCTCGTGCATGAAGCCTATCTGCGGCTAGTGCCACATGGTTCGAACACGACGGACGAACGACAACACTGGAACGGACGCGGCCATTTTTTCGGCGCCGCCGCCGAAGCGATGCGGCGGATCCTTGTGGAAAACGCCCGACGCAAAGCGTGCATCAGGCACGGCGGCGAGTGGCGACGCGTCGTGATGGCGGATCCGACCCAGGCGGATGAGGACACTCGCCTGCTGGCACTAGACGACGCCCTTACGCGCCTGGCGGCCGAGGACTCGCAAGCCGCGCGCGTGGTTGAGTTGCACCATTTTGCCGGCTTGAGTCACGAGCTAGTCGCCAAAGCCCTGGAATTGACTGTCTACCAGGCACGACTGAAATGGAGATACGCGCAAGCCTGGCTGCGCGATGCGCTGGGCTAAAAGCCGCAACGAGCAATTTCCCATGCCGATCGATCCTCATCAGGTGCAAGCGGTGTTCTTCGCGGCGGCCGTCTGTGACGATTCGTCAGAACGAGCAATCGTGCTCGAACAGCAGTGCGGCAACGACACCGAGCTGCGCAATCGGGTTCTTGCGCTCCTCAAGGCGGACGATGAGTCCAAGGAACTGCCTCCTCCGCGGGTGCCAGATTCAGATACCATCTGCCATCCATCGGCCGAATATGCCCCTGGCATGGTGATCGCCGGGCGCTATCGGCTCCTGGAGGAGATCGCCCAAGGGGGCATGGGGACCGTCTGGGCGGCCCAACAAGTCGATCCAGTTCGCCGCCAGGTAGCCCTCAAACTCATCAAGCCGGGCATGGACAGCCGGCGCGTGCTGTCGCGATTCGAGGCTGAGCGCCAGGCGCTGGCGCTGATGGACCATCCGAACATCGCCAGGGTGTTCGACGGAGGCGTTACCGACAGAGGCAGGCCGTACTTCGTCATGGAATACGTCAAAGGTCTGCCAATCACGGACTACTGTGACCAGGCCCGGCTCGGGCTCGAAGAGCGCCTAGACCTCTTCGTGCAAGTCTGTGAGGCAACCCAGCACGCTCATCAAAAGGGAATCATCCACCGCGACCTCAAGCCCTCAAACGTGTTGGTATGCGGGTATGACGACAAGCCGGTTGCTAAGGTAATCGACTTCGGCCTGGCCAAGGCAATGCATGAGCCGCTGACCGAACACACGCAGTACACGGCCCACGGCCTGATGGTGGGCACGCCGCGGTACATGAGTCCGGAGCAAGCCCAGCTCGACAACCTCGACATCGACACGCGAACGGATGTGTACTCGCTTGGCGTGATCCTGTACGAGCTGCTGACGGGCGCCACGCCGCTGGATCAACAGCGCCTCAAGGACGTCGCCTGGCAAGAAATCTTGCGTCAGATCAAGGAAGACGAGCCGCCCACGCCCAGCAGTCGACTGAGTGGCAGCGGCGCCTTGCCCAGCCTTGCCGAGCAGCGGTCGCTGGAGCCGGCGCAGCTCAAGCGTGCCCTACGCGGAGATCTCGATTGGATCGTGATGAAGGCGCTGGAGAAAGACCGCTCGCGGCGCTACGCGACGGCCAGCGACCTGGCACGCGACATCGAGCGACATTTGCGGGATGAACCGGTCGAGGCGCGCAGGCCCGCCGCCAGTTATCTCGTCCGCAAGTTCGCGCGTCGCAATCGCGTGGCGCTCACGACGGCATTGCTCGTTTCGGCGGCACTGGTCGCCGGCACCGTTGTCAGCACGACGCAGGCGATCCGCGCCATGCGGGCCGAGCGCGTTGCCGAAACCGAGCGAAGCGAG
>JANNQN010000148.1:0-8376 GCA_031400775.1 Planctomycetia bacterium
AAGGCCAGCCAAATCGAAAACGGCACGCCGGCCCCCATGATCGCCAAACAGCCGACCAACATGGTGTAGGCGGTCCAGGGCATTTTCTTGCGCAGGCCGCCCATCTTGGTCATGTCGTTGGTATGACAAGCATGGATCACGGACCCGGAGCACATGAACAGCAAGCTCTTGAAGAAAGCGTGCGTGATCAGGTGGAACATGCCGGCCGACCAGCCGCCCACGCCCAGCGCCAGCATCATGTAACCCAACTGACTAACGGTCGAATAGGCCAGCACGCGCTTGATGTCCGTGGCCGTAATGGCGATCGTGGCCGCGATGAACAGCGTGATGCAGCCGATGATCGCGATTACGAGCAGCACTTCCGGCGCGAACACCGGAAAGAATCTGCCGACCAAATACACGCCGGCGGCCACCATCGTCGCCGAATGCACGAGCGCACTGACGGGCGTCGGCCCCTCCATGGCATCGGGCAGCCAGACCTGCAGCGGAAACTGGGCGCTTTTGCCGACGCAGCCGCAAAAGATGCCCAAGCCCGCGATCACCAGCAGCCAGTAAGGATCTTGCCCTGGCGGCGTGGCGCGGACCATACCCTCGGGCACTTGCAAGGCGAAGCCATTTTCCTCGGAGCGCACCTGGCTGAAAATGCCGCGCTCCGTGGCTTCGATCGAGCGGCTCTGGTCGTAGTCGATGTCGCCAAAATTGAACGTGCCCAGGCTCGTGATCAGGGCCATCAGGCCGATGATCATGCCGAAGTCGCCAATGCGGTTGACGATGAACGCCTTGTTGGCGGCGGTCGAGGCGCTGTGCCGCTCGTAGTAAAACCCAATCAGAAAGTAGGAGCAGATACCGACCAGCTCCCAGAATACGAACACCATCGCCACGTTGCCTGCGATGACGATGCCCAGCATGCTGAAGCAAAACAGCGACATGTATTGAAAAAAGCGAGAGAATCGTCCGGGGCGATGCAGATATCCTCCGCCCGACACGTGAACCTCGTGGTCGACTACTTCGTGCAGCTCATCGTGCATGTATCCAATGGCGTAGAAATGGATGCACGTGGCGATTACCGTGACCATCGCGAACATCAGCAGCGTTAGCGAGTCGATGTAGTATCCGATCGTGAGACGCAACGAGCCGAACTTGCCCAGCGTGTACCAGTCGCCCGTGATGGGTTTCACCAATAGCGGGTTGCCGTGCGGCGCTTCCGCGTGCGCGTGACCGTGAGCAGGTCCGGCGTGATCGGTCGCTTCGTGCGCGCCATCGGCGGGAGCGGCAGGTGTCTCGTGTCCGTGCTCCGCGGCGGCATGATGCACGGGCTTGGGCACGCCGTTGGCCGGCAACCAGACCAGGAACAGGGCAAACAGCGATATTGCGCAGGAGGTGGCGATGGCGCCGGTCGCCAGGTAGCCGGCGTACTTGCCGGCCTTGCCCATCCGCGGACCAAAAAACAGGATCAGCGTGAACGAGGCCAATGGTATGAGCCAGGCCGCGGCCAAGAGCGTCGGAAGTGTCGAGACAGGTGCCATCAGCCTTTGAGCTCGTCCGCCTGATCGACGTCGACCGTCGAGTGGTTGTTATAAAAATTCAGCGTGATGGCCAGCGCGACCGCGGCCTCGGCGGCGGCCAGCACAATGACGAACAACGCCACCAACTGGCCATCCAATCCAATTCCGACTACGCCCGGCCGCAAATACTGACTGCCGAAGGCCACGAAGTTCACGTTCGCGCCGTTGAGCACCAGTTCGATGCCCATCAGCACGCCCAGCGCGTTGCGCTTGGTGGCCATGCACACGGCGCCGGCCACGAACATGACCGCGCCTACGACCAGGTAGTGCGAAACGCTCACTGGTTCAGTCAGAAGATTCATGTCACTGTCTCACGGGGTTTGGCCCGGGCCGCTTCGCATGCGCTTCTTCGGTCGGGCCAAATACGCGGCCCCGATCAACACCACCAACAAATGCATCGACACGATTTCGAACGGCAACAGGTAGCCCGACATGCCGGCCCGTTGTACCGGATCGGTCTCGGTCAGGGTGTCGACCCGCGCGCCCATGAGCGCCATCCCCAACCGCGTGGCCGTGACTTGCGCCTCGGGCGCCACCTCCTGCGGGCTATTCCAGGCCGTGACGCTCGTGGCGGCCGACAGTAGCACGACCAACAACGACCCACCCACGAACGCGGCCAAGATCCACTCGCCGGCCGAGGTCTTCATCGAGATGAATGGCCCTTTGGCCGTGAGCATGACGCCGAAGATGAGCAGCACCAAAGTGCCGCCGACATAGATCATCAATTGCATGGCGGCGACGAAATCGGCTCCCGCCAGAAAGAACAAACCCGAGGTCGCGGCCAGCGCGATGATCAGATAGAAGGCCATCCGCACGATATTGCTCGTCAACACCACGGCCACCGAAAAGCCGCAGGCCACGAGGCCGAACATCAGAAAAAAGACCGAATGCCAATTAATCACGCGGGTCACCTTGGTGTTGGGCGGTCACTCGAACCACGCTCGCGGCGCGCGGGCGCCGGCGGTCCACACTGTCGGGATTGGGTTCCAGCGTCGTCTGCCCCTCGTGCACTCGGGCATATCCGTTCGGCAAAATCAACCCGCCCGGGAACCAATACGTCCACAGCACGGCGCCCAGAAACATCGCGGCCGCGATCGGCGTGCAGTATTTCAAGCAGGTTGTCATCACCTGATCGATGCGCAAGCGGGGCAAAGTCCAGCGCACCCACATCATGAAGGTCACGCCGAAGATGCACTTGCCCACGAAATTGAGCATTCCCAGGAAATTGCCGGCATAGTGCAGTAGCGGATTGGTGGCGTCGGCCAGTCCCAGCCAGTGCGTGATCGGAATGGGCCCGTTCCAACCGCCAAAAAACAAGATCGCGGCCAGGCCGCTGACGGCAAACATCGAGCCATACTCGGCCATGAAGAAAATGCTCCACCGCAGACCCGAGTACTCGGTGTGAAAACCGGCCACCAGCTCGCTTTCGGCTTCGGCCAGGTCAAACGGAGCGCGGTTCACGCTGGCCGTGGCGCAGGTGAAATACACCCAGAAGGTGACAAACGTGAACGGGTCGTGAAACACGAACCAATTGATGAACCAGCCGGATTGCATCTCGCCGATCGAAACCAGGTCCATGGTTCCGGCGATCAGCACCGGCACGACCACGCACATGCCCAGCGGCACTTCGTAGCTGACCACCTGGGCCGCTTCGCGCATAGCGCCGAACAGCGACCACTTCGAGGCCGACGAATAGCCGGCCAGGATTACGCCGAAGATTTCTAATCCCAATACGGCGATGATGAAAAACACGGCCACGTTCAGCCGGGCAGCCACCCAACCCATCGCAAATGGCAGAGCCAGGTAGCCGGCATACGACGCGCAAAAGCTGACGTAGGGGGCCAGCCGAAACAGCATCCCGTCGGCGCCGTCGGGCATCAGGTCTTCTTTCGTGACCAATTTGATGCCGTCGGCCAGCGTCTGCAACCAGCCGAACTTGCCGCCCACGCGCGTCGGCCCCAGACGATCTTGAATCCGTCCCGAGACCTTGCGTTCCAACCAGATGAAGATCAGCGCGCCCACGGCGACGACGTTGATCAGGATAATCGCATGCACGAGCGCGGCGACGAGATAGGCCACCTCGGGAGCCAGATATCCTTGAAGAAATTCAGCCACCGATTGCCCGTCCTAACTGAAACGGAAACGCTCTCGAGAACCCGCCCACCGGTTCGCTCCAATCCCTGGCCTCTTGGGGGGCTGGGGGCCGGAAATGCACTGAGCCGACAGCTTTCAGAAGATCGTGAAATATCGCACAAACCACCCTGGATCGACAAGCCCCTCGAAAACCAGTTTTTCCACCCCGTGCGCTGCGCTCAAGCGCCCCATCGGCAGCCCGGGCGCGAAACCGACGCCATACTAGCGGTCGATTTCTCCCATCACGATGTCGAGCGAGCCGACAATGGCCGGCACATCGGCGATCAGACAGCCGCGGCACAATTCGTGCGTAACGGACAGATTGCAAAACGAACTGCTGCGGGCCCGGGCGCGCCACGGAATGGCGCCGCCGCCGGGGCTGACGATATAGAAGCCCATCTGACCGCGCGGGGCCTCGGTCTCCATGTAGGCCTCGCCCTTGGGAAGCTTTTCGGTCAGCTTGACCGGCTCGCCGTGCGATCCGCTCGACATGCGATAGAAATCCATCGCTTGCCGCACCAGATCGATCGATTGCATGACTTCCAACATGCGCACGTAAAATCGATGCCAACAGTCGCCCAGCACGGCCGAGCCAGGGACCGGCGGATAGTCGCGATCCTTGGGATAATGGCCGTCGCGCTCGACGATGACCTCGAAGGCGTAGCCGTCGTACATCTCGGTATAACGCTGCTCGCCATCGCGGCGCAAGTCGTAGTCGACCCCGCTGCCGCGCAACACCGGGCCGGTGCAGCCGTAATCGACCGCCATCTCTGGCGAGAGCACGCCGATGCCGGTCGTGCGCCGCACGAAGATCGAATTAGTGGTCAGCAGCGCATGATATTCGACGATGACCGGTTCCAACTGGGTCAAAAACTGCTCGCACTTCTCCATCCACTGCGGCGGCAGATCGGCCGTCGCGCCGCCGACCGTGATATAGCTGTACGTGAGCCGCGCGCCGCACACTTCCTCGAACAGGTCGAGAATCTTCTCGCGCTCGCGAAACGCGTATAAGAAGGGGCTGAACGTGCCCAGATCCAATCCGTATGCTCCCATGCCCACCAGGTGACTGGCAATGCGGTTCAACTCAACGATCATCACGCGCAGATGGCGGGCCTTGGGCGGCAACTCCAGATTTAGCAGCTTTTCCACGACGAGCGCCCAGCCGAGATTCATGTTCATGCCGGCCAGGTAGTCCATCCGGTCCGTATAAGGAATCCACTGCCTGGGCGTCAGGTTCTCGCCGATCTTCTCGGCGCAGCGATGCAGGTAGCCGATATGCGGCGTGACCTCGGAAACCACTTCGCCATCGGTGCGCAGCACCAACCGCAGCACTCCGTGGGTGCTGGGGTGCTGCGGACCCATGTTCACCAGCATCTCGTCGGTTCGTACGTCGAACTCAATGATGCGAGGATCGTCGGTTTGCGTCGCCATATGCTGTCAGCCAAAGAGAGTTTCGTAATACGACTGGGGCGCTAACGGCCGCGGATGCCGTGATACTCCAGCGGCATCTCATAATCCTTGCGCAACGGGTGGCCGACCCAGTCCTCGGGGCACAAGATGCGCCGCAGATCGGGGTGGCCGGTGAAGCGGACGCCCGACAGGTCGAAGACCTCGCGTTCGTGCCAATTGGCCGTGTTCCACACGCCGCTGACCGACTGAACCTCGGGCAACTGGCCGGCGGTGTCGTTCTTCCAGCGCGGCAGGATGACCTTGAGCACCAGGCTGGTTTTGTACTTCAAGCTCGACAGGTGATACACGACTTCCGTGTGCGGCTTCCAGTCGGTCTTGGCGGCCTTTTTGGCATCGGGCTCGAAGTAGTCGACGCCCGAGATGCAATTGAGCATGTCGAACCGCAAGTCGGGTTCGTCGCGCAGGTACGTGGCCACCGCCACCAGACCGTCGGGCACGATCTCGATCCAAGGATCGATGGCCGTCAGATTAGCGCCGGCGATTCGCTCGCCAAACCGGCTTTTCAATCGATCGAGAAAGGCTTGACCGCTCATGAATTCTTTCGCAGGCTCAAAAAAGCGTACATCGATTCGCCGCACATCTAAATCGCACCGTCGGTAGGAGTGCCGTCAAACCACGATCGCGGTTTCTTCCTCGACCACGGGACTCGCGCGCGAAGGACGCATCGCCCGCTCCTTGCTCAGCGCGCGGACCCAGTCCAAGTCTCCGCGTTTCCAGACGTAGGCGAAACCGACCAAAAGCACGGCAAAGAACACCAGGATGTCGATAATGGAAATCTTGGCCAGCGTGCGGGCCAAATCCTCGACCGCCAAATTTCCGCGCTGCTCGGCGGACAGGCCACGAGCGCTTTCGGCCAGTTCTTCTCTGAGCGGCGGCACCGTGGGGCGTTCGATCCCCAACTCGTGAATGATCGCCGCCGCGTCGGGGGTCAATTGACCCTGCGCCGTGACCTTGGCCACGTTGGGATCCATCAGATGCGTGGCTTTGCCATAAACCGTGGCCCAGGGGAAGAAGAACGCCACTTCGACGTCGAAGATGATGAACAGCAATGCCACGACGTAAAACCGCAGATCGAATTGCACGAAGCTCGATCCGATCGTCGGCTCACCGCACTCGTAGACTTCCAGCTTTTCGGCGTTGGGAGCGTAGGGCCGCAGAAACCGGCCCACCAGCAGCGTGGCGAACAGGAACAAAAAGCCAAACACCGCGAAGAGAGCCAGGTAGGCCACGATTCCTGTGGGAGAGGCCATGATCGCGATTGCTTTCCTTGCCAGACGGCGAAAAAAGGGCGCCCCGAGTCACTCGACGGAAACCACGACGAGGCCCATCGAATCCGCAGCAGGCACCACGAAAACGTGCATTGTAGGAAGGAAGCCGCCGTGCTGGCAAGCCGGTCGCAGTGCCTAATGGCACACTTCAATGCCGTGCCTACCGGCACACTTCTATGCAGTGCCTAATGGCGCCATCGCATACAGCAAGCCGCGGCGCTATAGTGATTCGCCGGGCGCGGGATCGGAGTCTCCGACAGGGCCATCGTGGGCCACGCTGCCGGCGGTGAGTGATTGCCGCCCGCGGAATCCGGAATCCAGCTCGTGCCAGTGCAGCACTTCCGTCTCGCCCAGCTTCCAGCACAGGAATACCAGGCGGTCGTCCATCATCGAGGGAAAGTCGACCAGGCCCTCGGGACCGCTCTTGGGCTCCACGCCCAGTTGGCGCAGTTCCTCGACGTAGGACTGCAACTGCTCGCTGTCCTTTTCCAGTTCCTCTTCGATCTGGGCCAGCTCTTCCGAATAAGGATCCTTCGCGCCGGCGCCTCGTCCGGCCGAGAGCAGCGCCAGTCGCTCGCGCCGCTCGAAAACTTCGCGCGACAACTGTACCAGGTCCGTCGTGATCGCCCGCACCAGCGGCAACACGGCGTTGGCCTGCTCGACGGTAAATAGTTTGCTCGGGCGGTAGGGCTCGGCGGTCATCGTACGAATCTCGCTATGGGTTGCACCCAGTCTTCGTTGCACAATGTTCCTGCGTTCCGGCGTCACAGCGTTCCTGCTTCACAACGCTCCTGCGTTCAAGGTTTACTGCCTCCTACTGATTCGGTCCGCCATGAACGGGCTCGACAATCACCTTCGAGGCGGCCACCGCCGTCGGATTGAGCGTCGAGCGGCCCCAAGCCACGTCCACTGGCATGCGGGCAAAGTCGACAAGGCATCCGTCGCGGTTGTAACAACTCAGGTCGTGCGTCGCGCCCATGAATATACAGTCGACCGGACACGGCTCGACGCACAAGGCGCAGAACATGCATTTCGTGTAATCGATCGTAAATCCCGTGATCTTGAACCCCTTGCCGCCTGTGACCCGCTCTTTGCCGATGTAAATGCAGTCCACCGGACAGGCCTTGGCACACTGGTCGCAGGCAATGCAGGTTGTCAGATCGTAGCGGTGAAAACCCCGATAGCGGGCCGCCACCGGCACGGGCAATTCGGGATATTCAAACTTCTGGGTAAACGTGCCGCGCTCCGGCCGATAGGTGATCAGCCAATAGCGCATCGTGATCCACATACCGTAGGCAACGGTGTAGATCGCTTCCCAAACATTGTGCAACCATCGGCCCATGGCGAATCTCTTTCCTTCGTCGCGCCGCGCACTCCAGAAGGCGACCGGCCGCGGTCTGCAAAACTAGCCGGCGAGTTAACTTGGCATCGATTTTTCCATTATAAGCCGCTAGCGCGGGTCCGCAAGCGATGTTGTGCGCACGAAGCTCCGCAGTGCAGCCGATCGCAAATCCGCTCGCGCGCCGACACGCGCGAAGTCACGTGGACGAGTGCAATTTCAGGGTAATTCGCTGATTTGCCTCGCCAGTGCGAGCGAAATCCTGCAGAAGCCCGCTTTGCACAACTCAGTTAAACAACTCTGCTGTCGCATCGCCTGCAAACCGATGCGGCGCGGAGGACAGCCGAGGTTATTGGTGGCCGCTCGAGGATTTGCTTTGGCGTTGCTCACACGGCGTTGTCGATTAGCTGTCGATTAATAGCAGTCAAATGAGTTCTTAGTGGATGGTCGCGGTTGGCATCCGGCGACATAGGATCATCCGCCACGCATGACAGCCGTCGCGGCTGCCCCGCCTCACCGACCTCATGAGTTCGCACCGCCGGATTTCCATGAGTCGATGTGTATCCATAAGTGGAACTAATAGCCCGCGCATTTTCCCGCA
>JANNQN010000149.1:0-4771 GCA_031400775.1 Planctomycetia bacterium
GGCCCGCGGCAGGTTGCAATCGCTCAGGGCGACGATCTCGCCACCCTCGGGCAACTGTTGCAACAACAGCGAAGCCCGGCCGCCGACGCCGATCGCCCCCACGCGAATCCGATCGTTTGGCCCCGGCTGGCCCGGCGCCGCCAGGGCCTTTCGGAAAAATGAACAGCGGCGCGCCCATCGCTCCGGCGGCCAGCGTGGCCGAAACGCCCAGAAACTGACGGCGATTGCCGCGACGTGTCGACCGTTGATTGTTCGCGTCCATGGTTCTTGCTACCCTTGGGTTGGTATCAGTCATCTTCGCACGAAGCGCTGGAAACGATCTCAATGCAGCGGTCGCCCTGCTTATGATTTTAATAAGGCCAAGTATATCCAGAGGGCGATCACAGAGGTAGCACCGTCCGGCGACGAGGGAAAAACTCACTGGAATCGCCCTATTTGGGACCACGAGCACCGGACCAGCCATGATGGCTGTTCGCTGGCGAGACGTGCTAAACTAATGGCGACGGCGCAACGGCATTTCCTGCACGCTTGCGACCGATTTGACTCGCGGGAGGAAACATGATCTCCGAAGATCCATTTCGGCTCGCGCTGTTGGCGGTGTTCGTGCCGACGATGAGCGTCGCGGTCTATCACCGCTGGCAGGCGCGATCGGGCGAGCGATTGTCGCGTCGCGAGGAAGGCATCGCGCTGGCCATCGTGCTGCGATTGACTGGCTTGTGCTTGTGGGTAGCAATATTCGCTTACTTGATCAATCCTACCTGGATGACAGGGACCAGCCTGCCGCTGCCCGAGTGGCTGCGATGGTCGGGCCTTGCCGTCGGCGTGCCATGCTGGTTCCTGATGTACTGGACGTTGAGCAACCTGGGCAAGAATCTGACGGATACCGTAGTCCGTCGGTCCAATGCCACGCTGGTAACGACGGGGCCTTATCGCTGGGTGCGGCATCCGTTCTACACCACGGTCGGTCTGCTGCTGTTGGCGGCGACCTTGCTGACGGCCAATTGGCTGATCGGACTGTTGAGCGTGCTGGTGCTTGCGTTCCTCATTGGTCGGACGGACAAGGAAGAACAAAAGCTGGTCGAAGGTTTTGATGCCTATCGCCAATACATGGCGAACACCGGCCGCTTTCTGCCCAGGTTGGCCGGCCGCCGGGGATGACACAGGGACCCGCCGTCCGCGCATCTCCGGTAGCCGAACGACCGCCAGCGACCTGGTGGCGTTTCGATCGCCATGCGACCAAGCCCGCTCGAGCAGGTCGCTAGAATCGCGTATCGCTATTTTTTCTTCGAGGCCGGGCCGACCAGTTCGATTCGCACGCCGGCGGGATCGACGACGAACGCGATCTTTCCGCTGCCGAAGGCAAACGGTTCCGATTCGAACGTTACTCCCCCCGCCTTCAGTTCTTTGGCGGCCTCGTCGAGATCGGCGAAGGCCCAGCTCAAGTGATCGATCGAGCGACCTTTTGTCGCCGCCGGCGTTTCCTTGACCTTCTTGGCCAGCACCCACATGTCGCCGTATCGGATTCCTGGAATCAAGCCGGCGAACCGGCTCACTTCACCGCCGAAGGCCGCGACATACCAGGCCAGAGCCTTGGCAGGATCGGTCGAGGCCAGGTGGACGTGGTGAAAGCCTTCGATTTCGGGATCCTGCACGACTTCGATCAGCGTACCCCAGGGATCTCGAATGAAGGCGAACTTGATGGGCCCTTCTTGCTCGACGCCCGAGACGATTTCCACTTTCTTCTCGGCGAGCTCTTTCAATTTGGCGTCGATATCCTTGTATGAAAAACCGATGTGGTCGACCGCGCTGCCCACGCTTCCTTCGAAACCCGGCTTGGCTTGAAAGAAGATGATCGTAATCTTGCCGAAACCGACCGCGCTAAAAAAACCGATCTTCTTCGCCTGTCCGCCCAAGTTGTCGGCGTACCACTTGGCAGCGGCGGCAGGATCGGTGGCGTTCAGATGCACGTGATGATAACTGGCTGTCGCCGCGGCGCCGCTGGACGCCGTCAGCCCCAAGGCCAGCGCAAGCAGGGCAAACGCCCCGCGGCGAGTAACAGTCGAGAGATTCATCGAAGATGCCTTTCACGGTGAGTGGACTTTGGAATCCTGGTTGGATGATGACGTTAGGGCGTGCCTTTCGCACTTACTTGCTTTGCATTGCCGTCGTGACGGCGAAGACGGTGGCGCGGTCGGCGGCCGGTTTTCTGCCGGAGGCAAGTTTTTTTCCGGCGACTAGTGCGTCGAGCTCGTGCGACAGCTCGGATTGCAGATTCGCGGAGAAGCCGACGTGTACAACCTGCACGACGCCATCCTTGCCGATGATGACGGTCTGCGGAATCGCATCGGCCTTGTATAGCTCGCCAATTCGGTTGTCGCGATCCAATACCACGGGCACGCTTAGCTTGTGCTCTTCGAGAAATGCCTGAACGGCCGCCGGCTCGTCTCCCAGGTTCACCGCAAAGAATTCGACCCCTTGGTCTTTGTAGCTGGCGGCCACGTCCGCGATGATCGGCAGCGCTCGGACGCATGGCCCGCACCAAGTGGCCCAAAAATCGAGAATAATCACGTTCTTGTCCAGATGCTGTGCCAACTCGAAGGAACTATCGTCGAGCATCGGGGCAGTGAACTTCGGCGCTTTCTGCCCCAACAGGGGATGCCCGGCTACGCGATCACTGCAACCCGGCACGCACGCCGCCAGGATCAGCACGAAAGTCGGTGTTGCAAAAAGTCGCATGGTGGATGCTCCAATCTCGTTGAAGTTGCGTCGAGGCGGCGAAGTTATAATCCGTCGACGGCCCTTCACTGTAGCAGCGCGGGGGGCAGTCAACAAATTCTGGCCGGACGCTTTTCCCGCTCTTGTGCCGGACCGAATGCACGAGAGTATGTTGCGCTCGCCGCGGGTCGACAGCGACGTTGACTCGCACCAGAGACCAACGATAGACTCACGCCTGTCGATCGACCGGAGACCGTTTTTGGGTCTCGTTTGCCGCTGTTGTCGCGTCGTTTCCACGTCATTTGATTGGGTAACACCAGTGGGCGTCCGACAAATCTCGAATCAGCAGCGGGAGTGGCTGAGCCAGGAGCTCGAATTCTGGCGCGGCGAGGGATTCGTCGATGCCGCGCAAACCGATCGGATCCGCGACTGCTACGAGACACTCGGCGCGAGCGGCGCGCGGCAACATTCGCGAGCCCGGTTCGCGCTGCAAGGCATCTCCGCGCTGTTGGTGGGCCTGGCCGCGCTATTGGTCGTGGGCTACAACTGGGATCAATTGCACTGGGTGCTGAAGTTGGTGCTGATCTTCGCCAGCGTGGCCGGCACGCACGCGCTGGCCTTCTACCTGCGATACGTCGCCGGGGCGCAACGTGTCTCGGAAGTCGTCTTCTTCCTCGGCTGCTTGTTCTACGGCGCGGGAATCTGGCTCGTGGCCCAGGTCTTTCACCTCGACTCGCACTATCCGGACGGCGTCTGGTGGTGGGCCCTGGGAGTGATGCCACTGGCCATCGTGCTCGACACGCTGCTATTGCACGCGCTGTTCGCGGGACTGTTGGCCCTGTGGGCCGGCATGGAAGTGACCGGCTTCTCGCACTTGTCGCCGTGGTGGGCGTGGAACTGGTGGCCCAACGGCGCTTACAGCTTGCCGATCCTGGCAGTTCCCGGATTGATCTGGGCTTATCGTCGCGGTTCGGCCGCGGCGGTTGGACTGTATGTGCCGATTTTGGCCTGGTGGGTCGTGCTGCAGGCCATCGGCTGGGATCTCGAGTGGCAATCGATATACCTGATCGGCACGATGGGCGCGATGTTCTTTATCGTCGCTGAAAACCATCGCCGCGGTAGCCCGATGGCCATTCCCTATCGGCTCTATGGCACGCTGATGGTGGGCGGCGCGTTGATTCCGCCGAGCTTCTACGACTTTCATAAAGAGCTTCGTCGTTCCTCGATGCACGACTCCGTCGCGCCGACCATGGCGATGCTCGTGTTGTTGCTGGTAGTAGCGTCCGTGCTGTTGGCCTGCTCGCTGCTGTTGCGACCGCTGGGCGAGTGCGTTGGTCAACCGCCGCTGGCTCGGTTGCAGGAGATGTTCCGCCGGCAACGAGTTCCGCTGGCGCTGGTGTTGGCGATGGCGGCGATGGCCGTGCTGGGGTTTGCGCCGGACGGTGCTTTGCCGGCCACGATCATCGCCAATGCCGCCATGATTGGATTTGCCTTGTGGCTGATGCACTTGGGACTGCGCGATGAACGAGGGCGCCTGTTTGCCGCCGGCGTGCTCTATTTTCTGGCCTGGACGATCTTCCGATACATCGATCTTTTCGGTGAGCATGGCGGAATGCTCGGCGCGGCGCTGATGTTTTTCCTGTGCGGGGCGGGCTTGTGGGCCGTGGCGTCGTTCTGGGGGAAACGAAAGGAAGTGCGACATGCCTGACGGATTCACGACGGTCGATCCCGTGGAAACGTTTGTGGCGCCGGCCTGGTTCGAGAGGTTGGCCCAATGGATCAAGACCCATTCGCGTGCGGTGCTCGTGGCCGGGGTCACGTTTCAGGTGCTGGTGTTGGCCTCCATGATCGCGATCCATGCGGCACCGCTGGTCGTGGGCGAGCGCATTTTGCTGCGCGTTCGGCCGGTCGACCCGCGCGATTTTTTCCGCGGCGACTACGTGATTCTGGCTTACGACTTCAGCCGCGTTCCGGCGGGGGGCATTCGCGGCGCGCCGGCGGCGCCCAATTGGCGGCGGGGCTACAGCGGCGATTCGTGGCTCGAAGACCGCACCGT
>JANNQN010000150.1:0-4265 GCA_031400775.1 Planctomycetia bacterium
CCGCCGAACAGGCCGCCGACCGTGGCGTCATTTATCGAGAAGCCAACCAGGCTCGAGCAGATACATACGACACGTGCAGAAAGTAAACGCTGGCGACGACCGCGGCCCCCCTTCCGATTCCCATTGTTTCTCCGAGAACCGGCGCGCAAATCAAAGCCACGACCGATCCGATCAGACAAGCAAGGCCGGCCGCTCCGTTGTTCAGCATCGACTTTTCCAGGAAGTTCCTGTGGTGCGTATCGATCGCAGCTCGGGTATGTTCGTTGGCCAACTCGCGCATCACAACGAGGTTGCTGATTTCGGGAGGTTTTTGACGAGGTTCTAACTCGGTCAACATGGGAGCCGCAACGCAGGCTCGATCCGGAGTCGATTCGGGCTTCGTTGATTCCGCGCGTGGCTGTTCCGCGATCGCAGACGTGTTGTATTTCTTCCTGGCACGCGGCATCAGGTCCGCAACCGCTGCATGGGACGTGCCGTCAGTGCCGAGTCGGCCCAGAAGAGCCACCATGTAATCGTGAACCTCTCGCACGTCGTCGAGGATTTCGCTTTCCTGATCTGCCAGAGGTTCCCTGTTCAACTCTTGCGGAAGGGCCGCATCGCTGTCTGGCACTGCAAGCTCGGCCGGATCCTCGGAGATGGCTCTCGTGGGTTGCTCGGCTTCGATTGTCAGATCGCTCGGGACAAACTTCGGACCGGCATTTGAATGAACGGTTGCGATTCGGGCCTCGCCGGAAAGCAATGGCTCCGCATCAAAGTGTTGACGCGACCGTTTTACAGGTCTCCTCCCTTTGCGGCCCATTTGTTTCGCGCCTTCCTATCTGTCGTAATCGGGAACTAGCGGACAGTATTCGTGACGGACGGTTCTGATCGAGCGCTGCCTTGATGCCTGGGAACTATACCTCATGCGACGAGCGGCAGTTGGCCCATTGGGACTGTCCCAAGTCCGTTTTTGCCGGTTTTGCAGCTTACTTGGGTCCTCATAGCTCGGGAACAAACCGAGCAGCCTGTTGATTTATCCAACATGCTGCGCCATCGCATGGATGCGATTACAAAATAGCGACCCGTCGAGAGCCTCTGGGTCGAACGACGCAAGTCGTGATTTTGCGCTTCCGTGCGGAGCTTAGATCCGCACTTGGCGAGGTTGAAAAATGCCACGATTGGCATTATTCAACGGGCTGCACGGCCGAGAGGCTTCCTAGTCGCACGTTGTTTCGGCACGAGTTACCATAAGGGGCATGAACTCGTTACGTCTCGAACAACTGGCCAAAGAGCTGCTTGCCGGCCGGATCGCGCTCGAAGATTTCGTGGCCCGGGCCACTGGGCCTGTGACAGCCGATCTGGCCGAAGCCCAGCTCGATCTCGATCGCCGCCGCCGCTGCGGATATCCGGAAGTGGTCTTTGGCCAAGGCAAGACCGTGGCCACGCTCGCCAAGATCTTCGCGCGGCAGATGGCCGAGCAGATCGACGTGCTGGCCACGCGGATCTCGTCCGAGCAGGCCGCCGAGCTTTCGCCGCAGTTTCCCACGGCCCGCTACAACCCGGTGGCCCGCACGTTTCGCATTCCGCTGTCTGCTCAAACGCTGCCCGCGCAGAATGGCGAGCCCGCCAGTCCAGCCGGATACGTGCCCGCCGGATACGTGGCGGTCGTTACCGCGGGCACGAGCGACTTGCCAGTTGCCGAAGAAGCCCGCGAGACGCTCGAGTGGATGGGCGCCGAAGTGGCGATGATTTTTGACGTCGGCGTGGCTGGGCCACATCGGTTGCACGAGCGATTGGCGCAACTCCAGCGGGCTGACGCCGTAGTGGTCATCGCCGGCATGGAAGGCGCGCTGCCCAGCGTGGTGGGCGGGCATGTCGCGTGTCCCGTCATTGCCGTGCCGACCAGCGTCGGCTATGGAGCGAACCTGGGTGGGTTCGCGGCGCTACTCAGCATGCTCAACAGTTGCGCCGCGAACGTGACCGTGGTGAATATCGACGCCGGTTTCAAAGGCGGATACGTTGCGGGGTTGATCGCGGCGCGGGCCGCGCGGCGAGATAGCGGCGGCGATGATTCCAGTGTTGCCCCCAGCGGTCGCGCGGGAATCTTGCCATGAGCCAGTTCGAGCAATCATCATCCCCCCTGCCCCAGTTGCCGCCGCGCTCGCCCGACAGTCACAAGGGAGATTTTGGCCGCCTGCTGTTCGTGGGCGGGTCGCAAGGCATGGCCGGCGCGATTGCGTTGGCCGGCATGGCGGCGCTCCGCAGCGGCGCGGGCCTGGTGAAGCTCGCCACGCCGGCGGCATGTCAGGCCACTGTGGCCGGCTTCGAGCCCTGCGCTATGACCGTCGCACTGCCGGGCGACGAGCACGGCCGGATCGCCTCCTGGGCCTTGCCCGTCATTGCCGAAGCCGCGGCCGAAGCCACGGTCGTGGCCTGCGGACCGGGACTGGGTCGCTCGGACGAATTGGTCGAGGTCGTCTGCTGGCTCTATCAAAACTTGCCGCAGCCGCTGGTCGTCGATGCCGATGGCCTCAACGCGCTGGCCCAGCGGCCCGACGTATTCGAAAAAGCCGGCGGACCTAGAATTCTCACACCGCACCCGGGCGAGTTCTGCCGCTTGACGGGTCGCGATCGGATTGCGGCGGAAGACCGCCAGAGTGCTGCCCGCGAGTTTGCGGTGCGGATCGGCGCGGTGGTTGTGCTCAAGGGACATCGCACCGTCATCACCGACGGCAAGCAACTTGCGATCAACACCACGGGCAATCCGGGCATGGCCACCGCCGGCACGGGCGACGTGCTGACCGGCATGATCGCGGCGCTCGTGGGACAGGGACTTTCTCCCTACGACGCCGCGCGCCTCGGCGTCCACGTCCACGGCCTGGCCGGCGACCTCGCCGCCGCCGACTTGGGCCAGGTCTCGCTCGTGGCCAGCGATCTGATCGCATTTCTGCCGAAGGCCTGGCGACAGGTAACGAAATGACTCCCGTCGCCGTTTTCTCCTCGTTGAGGTAGTCTGCAAAATGCCTGCCAAGAAACACGACCGCGAATCCATTATTGAAACACTTCGGAACCTAGCAAAACGGCTAGGCAAAGACAGTCTAAGCAGGCGAGATGTTGCAACGGTAATTCAACCTTCCAGCGTTGCACGATATTTTGGCAGCGTGGGAAACGCCCTAGAGGCTGCTGGTTTACAGCGCGGAAGCAGTACGGCACACTTCAAAGATCGTCCGCCAAGTCTGACTGACAGTGAACTTTTTCAGTCAATTCTTGATGTTGAACACCAGCTTGGGCGAGAACCGCCAATGAATGAATATTCCGCTGCTGGTCGATACTCCGTAAAGCCATTCAGAATGCGCTTTGGCAAATGGTCGGATGCGCTTGTTCACTATCGAAAATGGAAGGCGGAAAGTGGCGCATCGTCGGACGGACTGGCCACGTTGCCCGATTCTACGCCCGATACAAAGCCCGACAATTCCAGCCGTCGTATCGCCCCATTGTTCCAGACCAATAACACGCCCGCACAGCTTTACGGGGAGCCGATTGATTTTCGTGGCCTTCGTCACGCACCGATCAATGAACAGGGCGTCGTCTATCTGTTCGGGATGGTGAGCCGGGAACTTGGGTTCTATATCGAAGCGGTTCAACAAGGGTTCCCAGACTGCGAGGGCAAGTACCTGCACCACGCTAGGAAGAATCTCTGGGCGAAAGCGCGAATCGAATTTGAGTTTCGAGCGGTGTCATTTCGAGAACACGGGCATGACGCGAATCAGTGCGATTTCATCGTCTGCTGGGTGAACGATTGGCCCGATTGCCCGATTCGCGTGATTGAGTTGAGCAAGGAAATACTGAGGTTGCCGGCACGCTGATACGCACTGGGGAAAAATAGGTTGTCTGCAACCCTTTCAGTTTTCTCCGTGTCGTCGTGGTTCATCTTCCCGCCGGAGAATCAACCACAACGACACAAAGTACACGGAGGTCTCAGAAAATACCTTCTTGAAATCAGGCCACTGGTTCTGGGACAATTACGCGTAGCCGATTCGGACTGGGCAATCGCAGGTTGGTGCTGTTGCACGCCGAGCGGGGCGTTAAGGTTCGTCGCGGGTTGTTCTTGGCCCGCGGCGCGCTAGTGGCATAAGTTCCTGCGCCCCGGCCTTGCCCGCCGTTGATCGCGCGTGTTCTCGAGACGCGCGCGCTGGACGGTAGAACCGTCGATTGGGGTGCCGAATCGGGCCAGCCGTACCGACAGGCGGGCCTGGAGACGGGGGCAACGTACTCCGGACTAACCT
>JANNQN010000151.1:0-4078 GCA_031400775.1 Planctomycetia bacterium
GCAAAATCCTGCTCGCACCCCAATTGGGGATCGAGCTGATGATGATCGACGACGTCGTAGCCGTGCGTGCTGCCGAGACGCGCGCGGAAAAACGGCGACAAGTAGACGGCGCCAATCCCCAAGTCGGCCAGGTAGTCGGCCAGGATGCCGACATCCTCGAATCGCAACTTGCCGCTCAACTGCAGCCGGTAGGTAGCGGTTGGGAATCTTGTCAGAGCCTCTGTCACAGTCGTTCCCTCGAGGCCGCTTCTTGAACCAACGGGTTTCCGTCGGAAGAGGCGATTCTGGTCGATTGCACCCAGTCTCTCGCTCTAGCAACGAACACTTTGGCTATGCCGAAACCGGCTGGTTATCCGAACACCAAGCCGGTTGGAAAATGACCGGACCCGCCATCATACCGTCGGTTTGACGGTAGTGCGAGCAGCGGAGTAAGGCCAATAATCTCGCATTGCAGCGTCGACGGTCGATCCTTAGTCGGTTCGCCGATCTTCCCGACGTCCAGGCTTCGATGACTGTTACGACTTGCCGGGCCAACCTCGGGTCGGCTCAAATGTTAGAAGTCGTTGACGCCCAACGATCTTGATGGTGACTTTTTTCGCTGACCAGTCCGCGAGCGCCCGCGGTCGGAAGGAAAACGTTTTCGTGGACGCGAAGTACTCGCTCATTCCGGCGCGCCCAAAGGACATCGACGCGCTGGAGGCCATCGAGCGTGCCGCGGCAGTACTGCTCGACGGTCATGCACCGGCGCCGGTGCTGGCTGAAACTACCGAGCGCTGCGATTTCGAAGAAGCACAGACTGCCGGAAGACTTTGGGTCGCCTTGCTGGATGACACGCCGGTCGGCTTCGCCTATGTCGAGATGTTGTCAGACGGGTTGCCGCATCTGCAAGAACTCGACGTCGATCCCCGGCATGGACGAGTGGGCATAGGCACGGCGCTAGTGCGAACCGTGTGTGCCTGGGCGGAAAATGCGGGATATAGCTCGATAACGCTGACGACGTTTCGACACTTGCCCTGGAACATGCCCTTCTACGCCCGACTGGGCTTCGAGGAAGTTCCCAGCACATTGTGGTCCCCGGAACTTCTGGCCATTGTCCAGGACGAAACGGCCCGCGGCCTCGAGCCAGAAACTCGCGCGGTCATGCGGTATCAGGTGGCGCGATAGATTTTGGGTCGCGAGAAGCGAACGACGGTAACTCGATCGATTCGATTCGAGCGTCGCTTTGCCGCAATTAGGAATAGCCGCAGGTTGCAATGGCGGAGGCAAGCTGGACATACTCATAGGCGAACCTGCAAGAGGAAGCGGCGTGGCCGCGACTGGAAAAGTTTATGCCGATGGCGGGCCGTAGTCTGTCGCAGAGAACGATCATTCTGCAATGGTTTTCGCTCGCAGCAGTGTTACTCGTTGCGCCTGATCTTAAGGCGTCGGGAGCCGACGCCCTGCGGCCCAACATCGTGTTCATCATGGCCGATGATCTGGGTTATGGCGACTTAAGTTGCTACGGTCAGCGGCAGATCAGAACACCTCAGCTCGACCGACTGGCCAGCCAGGGCGTTCGCTTCACCTCTTGCTATGCCGGCAGCACGGTCTGCGCCCCCTCGCGCTGCACGCTGATGACGGGACTGCACACGGGCCACGCGCGGATCCGCTCCAACGGCCAGGTGCCGCTAGAGCCAGATGACGTCACCATCGCCGAGATTCTAAAAAGTGCCGGCTATGCCACCGGCATCGTCGGCAAATGGGGCCTGGGAGAACCGGACACGACAGGCATTCCCACCCGGCAGGGCTTCGATGAGTGGTTTGGCTACCTGAATCAACACCACGCCCACAATTACTATCCCGACTACTTGTGGAAGAATGAGCAGAAGGTGACTTTTCCGAACGTGGTAAAGGACAACGTGGCCACGACGCGCGCGGTGTACTCGGCCGATCTATTTACGCGCGAGGCACTCGACTTTCTCGATCGCCATCGCCGCGAGCGATTTTTTCTGTACCTGCCCTTCACGCTGCCGCACGCCAACAACGAAGCCGGCAAGCAAGGCATGGAAGTTCCCAGTGACGCCCCTTACTCGCGCGAGCCATGGCCGCAGGCGCAAAAAAACCACGCCGCGATGATCACGTATCTCGACACCCAGGTCGGCCGCATCCTGGCCCGGCTGGCGGAGCTTAACCTGGAGCAAAACACGATCGTATTTTTCACGAGCGACTACGGTCCGCATCGCGAAGGGGGCGCCGATCCCGAGTTCTTCAAAAGCTCTGGCCCGCTCAGCGGCTTCAAGCGCTCGCTCCACGAGGGAGGCATCCGCGTGCCGATGATTGTCCGCTATCCGGGACATATCGCGGCTGGCACGGTCAGTTCTCAGGTCTGGGCTTCATGGGATGTGCTGCCAACTCTAGCCGAGTTGGCCGCCGCGCGGCCGCCCGAAGGGCTGGACGGCATTTCGATGGTTCCGGCTTTGCTGGGCGAGAAAGTGGTGGGCCGCTCGCAAGCGAACCACGAGTATCTGTATTGGGAATTTCCGGAGCGCGGTTTCAGCCAGGCCGTACGCATTGGAGATTGGAAAGCCATTCGGAAAAAACCAGGCGTACCGCTCGAGCTCTATGACCTCGCCAGCGACGAAGCCGAGCAGCACGACCTCGCCCCGCAACACGCCGGGATCATTCAGCAAGCCGAATCGATCCTGGCCCGCGCGCGCACCGAAGGCGAAGCGTTGGCCGGTCGATTTGAAGCCCGCTGCACCGTAGCCAACGCTTCAAAATCGCCAACCGCCTACGCCACGACGTAGCAGATCGGCGAGTTCTCCTCGCGCTTGTACTCGTCCAGGTTGGCGATCGTGAGCTTGCCGTGCTGGTACAGATACTCGACGTGCGCGGCCACTTCCTCCAGCGCCAAGAGCACGTGAAAACCTTTCACGTGAACGTACAACTGCTTCGAAATTTCGTTGATCGTCAACGCCTCGGGCGACTGGCGAATGATCGTGAGGATTTTGTCCAGCTTGCGCTCGTGGCTTTGGCGAATCTCGTCGATCCGCTTGTAAACGTCCGCCATCGGGCCCTGGTGTCCGCCCAAGGCCAACTCGAAGCCCGGCATCCGCCGCACTTTTTCCAGCGACTCCAGGTAATGGCCTAGCCCCGTGTACGGCATGATGCTCTCGGGCGCCTGGTGCGGCGAAATCTCGGGCAGGATGTGGTCGGCCGTCAACAGGACCTCATCCAGGGCAATGCACACCTGCCCGGGACAGTGCCCGGGCGTGTGGATGAACCGCAATCCGTCGAGTTCTTGGTTGTCGATTAGCGTTCGCGCGACGGGCAGGCTGTGCGTATTCTTTTTCGAGAAACCGTAAATGTCCAAGAAGCTTTGCAGCAAGTCGGAGCGCACGCCGGCCTCTTGCAGAAACTGGCGAATCGCCTTCTTGGCCACGGCCACGCGTTCTTCGAACGCCGTCAGAATGCGGACGTCCAGTTCGTGAATCGCGATCTCGGCCCGCGGATTTTCGGCGTGCAGGAAGGCCAGACCGCCGAAATGGTCGATGTGCCCGTGCGTGATGATGTACCGCTGGATATCGGCCAGCCGGATGTTTTCGCCGTGTTCGACGCGGACCTTCTCCAGTCCGGCCAGCAATTGCTGGTTGGCGTCGCCAAAGCCACTGCCGGCGTCGATGAGCGTTGGCGGTCCGAAATTCAACAGCAAGTAGACGTGGACCACCAGTCCGGGAAACGCGTCGGTGGCGATGCGATAGATCCGCGCGCCGGCGCGGTTCTCGAAGCGGCGAACTTCAGGCAGGATCGGTTTTTCCGGGGACATCAAAGGACTCTCGACGACGATCTCATTCAAGGCGGTTTCAAGCGGGCGGCAGCCAGGGGCCGGCGGGATCCTCGTGCGGCGCGCGGGCCTCTTGCAACAGCGCCACCAGTTCGCGCAATCGCGTCTGTGACAAATGCCCGATCTGGTGGGTATGGCAATCCCGCACGCGGCTGTCCAGCTCGCTGAGCATGGCCCGGCCTGCCGGCGTCAGTCCGATCAAGACCATACGGCGGTTGTCGGCCGGGCGCTCGCGCTCGATCAGTCCGCGTTCCT
>JANNQN010000152.1:0-16366 GCA_031400775.1 Planctomycetia bacterium
CGGACTCGGCGGGTTCCAAATGATTGACTTCAACAGCCTGGACGGCGTCGTTCACGGACCCATGCGGTTGGGAATCCTCACAACGTTGCTGGCGCGGGGCGATCAGGATTTCTCAACGCTCAAGGATTTGCTGGCCGCCACGGACGGCGCCCTGGGCATGCATCTGCAAAAGCTCGCGGACGCCGGCTACCTCCACTGCCGCAAATCGTTCGTGGGCCGAAAGCCGAAATCGACCTACGCCATCACCGTCGCCGGCCGCAGTGCCCTGGCCAGGTACGTCGAGACGCTGGAAGCCATCGTCGCGCTGGTGCGCTCGAAGGAACGCCAGACGCGCGAGGAGCCGCCGCTTGATTGAATGACAGCAGGCATGCGCCGCGCTGTGTTAGCTTTGGACCGCACGATTCGCCTCGCGATTGATCAATCCGGACAACATGCGGGCAATCTCTTCCAAGTCGGCCTTGAGTTGCGCATGTTGCTCGCTTCGCAACAGACCTTGTCGTGCGGCCAATTCCAGCAGCGGTATGCATTCCTGAACGCTTCCGCGGGCGATGCCGAAAAAGTTACGGCGATCGGGTTTCGTGAAACGGCCGTTGCCTTCGGCGATGTTAGCGGCGATTTAGAGAGCAGCGCGATTCAGTTGGTCGACCAGGAAGTAATAGCCGCGCGGGAAATCGCGAGTGAGTGTGCAGGTCGAATCCGCAAAGCCGATTGCTTTCTGGTAGACAACCAGCTTCTCGAAGGCGAAGGCCATCGTGTGTCGGCTCGCTAAATCAGGAAGGAAAGTAGAGAGTAGAAAGGAGACCGAGGAGAAGTACCTTTCGCCGCTCGCCATCGGAGGGCGCGCAATCCTCTCTTTCCGTCTCCTCTCTACTCTCTACCCTTCTCCTCTCTATTTTTTCGGCAGTAGCCGAAAAAATCGGGGCGAGAGGATTCGAACCTCCGACCCCCTGCTCCCAAAGCAGGTGCGCTAGCCAGACTGCGCCACGCCCCGAATTCGAATGCGATCTCGCGCGACAATCGCTCACCCGCGAAACCGCCAGGGTATCCTACCACCGGCTGAATTCCGCGGCAACCGTGACGAGTGAACGCATGTATAGATTCAAACAGATCTAGCCGATCCGGCGACGAATACGGAATCGAGGAAGGTCCGCGACTAACCAGCCTTGCTGCCGCGGGCTTTCCCGCACAGGTGCGCGCGGAGGCGATCGAACTCCTCGGAGCTGCTGAAGTGGATCACGATCTGTCCGCGGCCGGCGGTCTTTTGCTTGAGATCCACCTTGGTGCCTAGCGCCGTGCGCAGTTCCTGCTCGAGCGCGGCGGCGTGCTGCTTGCCGCGGCGAGAGGGGCTGGCGGTGCGCGGAGACTCGGCGCCCAGAACGGCCAGCGGTTCGTGGTCGGCGTGATGAATCGCTTGCTGCACCATCTCCTCGGTGGCCCGCACGCTGAGCGATTCGTCCTGAATCCGCCGGCAGAACGCCAATTGCTCGCGCTCGTCGCCGAGCGGCAACAAGGCCCGGGCGTGCCCCTGGCTCAATCCGCCGGTGCGAATCGATTGCTGGATCGCCTCGGGCAGCTCCAACAGCCGGATCAGGTTGGCGATCGTCGAGCGATCGATCTTCAGCCGGCCGGCCAGTTCCTCCTGGGTCACGCCATAACGCTCCAGGTACTGCTGGAAGGAGAGGGCCTTTTCCAGTGCGTTCAGGTCCTTGCGTTGCAAGTTCTCGACGATCGCGACTTCGCACATCTGCCGGTCGTCGGCTTCGCGGACCTGGGCCGGCACCTGTTGCCAGCCGGCCTTGATCGCGGCCCGCAGGCGGCGCTCGCCGGCAATCAACTGATAGCGCTCGCCCGTGCGGCGGACGACCAGCGGTTGGATCATGCCGTGCTGCTTGAGGCTGTCGCTGAGTTCGGTGATGGCCGTGTCGTCGAAGTCGCGCCGAGGCTGAAACGGGTTGTTTTCGATCTCATAGACGTGGATCTGTTGCAGCCCGTCGCGCGGGCTCCCCGCGTGCGCCGGGCCTGGCTCGCTCGATTCATCGGGACTGCTTAGCGGGCGGCCCAACAATGCTTCCAGACCCCGCCCTAGTCTTCGTTGGTTATTCACGATTCCATCACCTCCATGCAAAGTTCAACATAAGCCCTGGCGCCGCGAGTTCGGGGCGCGTAATCGATTACCGACAGACCATGGCTCGGCGCTTCGGAGACTGCCACGTCGCGTGGGATGACGGTGCGGTAGACGATTTCGCCGAAGAAGTCGCGCACCTCGGCGTCGACCTCACGCGTCAGCTCCAGCAGGTGGTCGTACATGGTCAACACAATGCCGCCAAAACGCAGCCGATTGGGCTGCCGGTCCATCACGCGGCGAATCACTTCGATCATCTGTGCGAGGCCCTCCATCGCGAAGTACTCGCACTGAATCGGCATCAAAACCTCGGTCGCGCTGGCCAGGGCCGTTTGGGTCAGTTGGCCAAGCGAGGGAGGACAGTCAATGAGGACAAAATCATAAGCACTCAGCCCGCTGGCCAGGTGTTGGCTGAGCGTGGCCGACTGGCTGGTCTCTTCGGCGGCCAGGGCTTCGACGTCTTTGAAGCTGCAGCTGCCGGGCAGGATCTCCAGGTTCGCAATCGCGCCGGTACACAACGAGTCTTTGAGCGGCTGTCGCGACACCAGCGGATGGTTGGCCGTCGGTTGTTGACCCAGGCCGGTGGTCGCGTTGCACTGCGGATCGAGATCGACCAATAGCGTGCGCTTGCCGGCCTTGGCCAGCCCGACCGCCAGGTTGATGGCCGTGGTGGTCTTGCCGACTCCGCCTTTCTGATTTGCCACACACAAAATGCGGCTCACCGGTTGCTCCTGTTCGCGGCCCTCGACTCTGATCGCGTGGAGATTGTATCCGCGGCGAGGGATCGGCTGAATGTCAGTTCGGCGGCGAGGAGAGTGCTAGCAGGACGCACATGCCGAGCGGGAGTTTTCGAAACGGAATTGAACCACAACGACACCAAGAACACGGAGGACGGGAAGGGGAGCCACTAGCATGTTTCACGTGAAACTGCGCGCAACAGGCAAACTTTGGCGACGGAGTGACAAAGAGCAGGAAGGCGCGCGGAGCGACGCAATTGGAGACTTGAGTTGAGTCGCGGACCGAACGGTTTCACGTGAAACCGCGAAGGACGGAATCGAGTTGAGGCTACTCGAGCGGGTTGATGACCATGCCGCTGAGCAGCTTGGGATAGAAGTAAGTACTCTTGGCGGGCATCCGTTCACCGTGCTCGCTGATCGAGCGGATGTGATCGACCGTGGCCGGCATCACCAGCACCCCTAAGGGGAATTCGCCGGTGGCCAGGTTGTCGATGACTTCGTCGACCAGGTGAACGTAGCGCGGCTTGGGCCAGGCCGAGCCGCCCAACAAATCGTCGACCAGCAGCCGGTGCAGGATGCTCACGCCCAGCCCCTGCCAGTCGGCGGTGTGCTCCGCGGCCAACTTGGCCAGGCGAGCCCGGCCGGCCGGCGTAATCGTGGCCAAGGTCCACTTCTGGTCCTTGGTCGTAAAAAGTCCCAGCGTGGCCTGGTCGCCGGCAATCTCGATTTCTTCCCAGACTTCGTGCGCCGCGTCGGGGCCCTGGCCGGCGGGTCGCAGCTCGAAGGCGTCGCCCAGTCGCTTGGCCAGGCCGTCGGCCGTGAGCGGATCGAGTCCGCGAAATAACCGGTGCGTGGGCAGCACGAGCAGGCCCGGGTCGCTCATGCCGATGCACATCATCAACACGAAGTTGGCGGGGTGCTGCGGCGGTAACTCGCCATTGGCGGCGATCAGCTCGTCGCGATAGTTGCAGGCCGTCTCGTAGCGGTGATGGCCGTCGGCGATGAACACGGCCTTGGGACCGACGAGCGAGGCGACTTTCGAGATGACGCTTGTATCGCTCACCGGCCACATGCGATGAACCACGCCCAGATGATCCACGGCCTCGAGCGGCGCCACTCCGGCCACGGACTTCTCTAGCAGGTCCTGCACATCGGCCTTCGGATCGGGATACAGGCCAAAGATCTGGCTCAGGTTCGCCTTGCAAGCCCGGGTGAGCAGCAGGCGATCTTGCTTGGGGCCGGCCATGGTCTCTTCGTGCGGATAGATCTTGCCCTCGCCGAACCGCTCCAGCCGCGTGCGGGCCATGAATCCGCGACGAGTGAACGTCTGACCACCGCTAGCAAAGATCTGATGGTAGACGTACAGCGCCGGCTGCGACTCCGCGAACAGCACGCCTTCGCTCCGCCAGTTCTTCAGAAACGTGGCGGCCCGCGTGTAGCGGTTGTTTTGCGCGTCGTCGAGCGGCTCGTCGCGATTGAGGATCAAGCGAATCACGTTGGCAGGGTGCTTTTTGTAGAGATCGTCTTGCAGCGCCGGGCCAATGACGACGTAGGGCGGCGCCACGACGTCGGCCAGCGAGCCTACGTGCCCCAGGTCGTAGCGAAGTCCACGAAACGCTTGAACGTCTGGCATTGAAAGCATCCCTTGCGGGCCGAGATTGGGGCGAAACGAAGAAAGCCCGGTGAGTGCATCGGCGGGCATTCTCAGCCGGCCAATGCAAACAGGGCTTCGGTTGTTATCCCGAAGCCCTGTGCGATTGTCAAACCCCGATTGGTTCGGCGCCTGGCCGCGTGCGGGCCTAATACCGCCCGCGTGGTCTAATAGCGATAGTGGTCCGGCTTGAACGGGCCATCGACGGGAATGTGGCAGTAGGTCGACTGCGCCGGGGTGAGCTTCGTCAGCTTGACCCCCAACTTGTCGAGGTGCAGCCGTGCCACTTCCTCGTCCAGATGCTTGGGAAGCACATGCACGCCGATCGGGTAATTCTTGGTTTCGGTCCAGAGCGCGATTTGCGCCAGCACCTGATTGGTAAAGGAGCTGGACATGACGAACGACGGGTGGCCCGTGGCACAGCCCAGGTTCACCAGACGCCCCTCGGCCAGGATGATGATCGAGCGGCCGTCTGCGAACGTGTAGCGATCGACCTGCGGCTTGATCTCGAGCTTCTTGACGTTCTTCTGCTTGTTCAGCCATGCCATGTCGATCTCCAGATCGAAGTGGCCGATGTTGCACACGATAGCGTCGTTGGGCATGACGCTCATGTGCGCGCCGGTGATGATGTCGCGGTTGCCCGTGGCCGTGACGAAGATATTGCCGCGCGGCGCGGCAAGTTCCATGGTCGTCACTTCGTAGCCTTCCAGCGCTGCCTGCAGGGCATTGATCGGGTCGATCTCGGTGATGATCACCCGGGCGCCCAGCGACTTCATGGCATGCGCGCATCCCTTACCCACGTCGCCGTAACCCGCCACCACCACGACCTTGCCGCCGACCATGATGTCGGTGGCCCGCTTGATGCCGTCGGCCAGCGACTCGCGGCAACCGTAGAGGTTGTCGAACTTGCTCTTGGTGACCGAGTCGTTGACGTTGATGGCCGGCACCTTGAGCTCGCCGTTGGCGAACATCTGGTACAGGCGGTGTACGCCCGTGGTCGTCTCTTCCGATAGGCCGCGGATACCGGCCAGCAGTTCGGGATATTTCTGATGGACCATGACGGTCAAATCGCCGCCGTCGTCCAGGATCATGTTGAGCGGCTGTCCGTCGGGAAAGAACAGCGTCTGCTCGATGCACCAGTCGAATTCCTCGGCGGTTTCGCCCTTCCAGGCATACACGGGCACGCCGAACTTGGCGGTGGCCGCCGCGGCGTGATCCTGCGTGGAGAAGATATTGCAACTGCTCCAAGTGACTTGCGCGCCCAGCTCGAGCAGCGTCTCGATCAGGACCGAGGTCTGAATGGTCATATGCAGGCAGCCTGCGATACGAGCCCCCTTGAGCGGCTTCGAGCTGCCGTATTTCTTGCGCAGCGCCATCAGGCCGGGCATTTCATTCTCGGCCAACATGATTTCCTTGCGGCCCCACTCGGCCAACGACATATCGGCCACCTTATACGGCAGTCGCGTTTCAACCTGCGCCACGGAAATCTCCTTTATGGAATTCGGCGATCCAAGATGCGGACGGCAGTAGGCGCCCAGACGCGCTCGGGCGTAGCCCACCATCATAGGTTAGCACGAGTGGAACTGGCAAGCCAAACGCCGCGGGCAATCGGGACCACGATGCCGCGAAATCGGCCGCTATTTTCGCACGGCCGCCGCCGCCAAAGCCTGCCTGGCCGCGGCCACGAACTCCCGCACCACTGCCGGCGATTTCTGGCCCGGGCTCGATTCCACGCCGCTGGCCGTATCAACCCCCCAGGGGCGCGCGGCTTCGATCGCCGCGGCGACATTCTCTGGATTCAATCCGCCGGCCAGCACCAAAGGCAGCCCGCCAAAGTGCGCGCGGTTCTTGCCGATCCAATTCCAATCCAGCGTCGCACCCGTGCCGCCGTATTGGCCGGCCTTGGCCGCGTCGAGCAACAGCATCCGCGGCACGCACATCAGTGCGTGGCAAGCGCGCAAGTAGTGGCTGATCGACGACAGGTCGTCGCTGACGCGAAATGCGCGGACGATGCCCAGCGGACGTATCGCGCGCAGTAGCTCCGGCGCTTCGTCGCCGTGCAATTGCACCAGATCCAGCCGCACGCTCTCCGCGGTCTGGCTTATCTCCTCGGCCGAAGCGTTGACGAACACGCCGACCTTGCACACGCCCGGACCTACGGCCGCGGCAATCGTCTTGGCCCGGTCTGGTGGACAATATCGTGGGCTGGCCTTGTAGAAGTTCAGGCCGATGGCGTCCGCTCCCGCCGCGGTCGCCGCCAGCGCATCGTCCACCGAAGTGATTCCACAGATTTTGACGCGAAACATGCGAGAGTTCGATTCCTGAGCGCGGGATGCTATCAGTATACCTCGAAGGCCAACGGTCGCCCGAGCGAGCGCGCTGGTGAGCCTTTCAATTTGGCGATCCCAGAATCCGCGTCAAGTCTTGGCATTTCCCGGACGATGACGACTGCGGGGTATGCCCGATCCACTGCGTTCCTGCCCTCCGAGAAGCCGATTTCATGCGACGTTCGTGTGCGGACCACGGCGAGGAGACTTCGCGCCGCCAGCGCGTCGTCTCGTTGCGCCTCCGCGCTTGGACGCGGACCCTGGTGGTTAGCTGGATCGCCTGGGTCGGACTCGTTTCGAGCGCTCTGCCTTGCCGGGGCGTCGATGGAGCCGACACGGGACTCTTGGGCATCGAGCGGCAACGCGAGATTGCCACGCGACAGTTGGAGCGAGCGCAATCAGCGGTCGAAGTGGCCCGATCGGCGGCAGCGAAAAGCAAGAAAGAGTTGGATCAGTTTCTTATCGCCCATTTCGAGACCATGCGCTCGCGTGCGGCCGAACCGCTGCCCGTGCGCCGCCGGCCGGCGCCCAGAATCAAACCGACCAAGCAAACCAATCGCGAGGCCGAACAACTCAACGCCCAGATCAAAGAGTTGAAGTTGCGCCGTGACGAATTGCAGCAGCGCTTTACCGACGTCCATCCGGAAGTTGCCGAAGTCGAGGGTCGCCTGAGGGACCTGATGTTACGGTTTTCTTCGCTCGAGCCGGTCGCCGAAAACGCCGAATCGCTGGCTCCGGGCGAAGTCGTGGACCCGAGCGAGTTGGTCGATCCCGGACCGAGTCGGCAGAGCATTCTGCACAAGCAGCAGCAAATGGCCGCCGAGCAATACGAGCAGCACGTCGAGCGATGGCAGGCGGCCGAAGAAGATCTGAAAACGGCCCTGGAAGCCGAAGAACAAGCGGTCGCCCGCCTGGCATCGATCCAGTTGCCTCCAGCGCTACCGTCGATGACGCTACCGCCGCCGGCAGCGACTCCGAGCATCTTGACGAGCGAGCCCTCGGTCACGGTCGCCCCGCCGCGCCCCGCCGCGTCAACCGCCGGGGAGTCGCGACAACAGGGCTCGCAGCCCTTGGCCTTGGCGGCGCTATTGATCGCGCTGGCTGTGGCCGCCTTGGCGGCTGTGAAATTGGCGCGCTCGTCGAGCGACGTCTACTTCGAGAACGTCGACGACGTTGCGGCTGCCCTGGCGTTGCCGGTCATGGGCGTCCTCGTTCCGACCGATAATGTCCCCTCCTCGATCTTATTCTCGCAATTGCCCGCGACGCGACTGACCCGCCGTGCCATGTTGGCCTGCGAGCTTCTGCTGGCAGTGATCGCGTTTGCGCTAGTGGCTTACGGTGTGCAAAACCCCACGGCGCTGTGGCACGTCTGCACGCATCCGTTGGAGAGTCTGGGCAATATCGCCCGATTCCTGGCGAACTAGCCGAGCGTTAAAGCGTCCGTCGCGGGACCTGCTTAGCGCTACACCCATCCGTGCATCGGACCCTGACGGCATCGGGCGATGCGCGGTCAACATTTCCGCTTGCGCGGGACAGAATGGAGCCGGCCTGTGCGCTTTGCCGAACCTTAATGGAGTAGAGCGCGCCAGACTTCCAATGCGAAAGCCTGATGGTTGGTCAGGTTAGGGAAATTGAGAAATGTACGAAGCTTTCTTCAAACTGCGCAGCCGGCCGTTCGTGGCGGCGCCCCAGACCAATCGCTACTTTCCCGCCACGGTCATCGAAAACGCGCGGGCCTCGCTAGGCCGGGCCATCGAACGCGGCGAGGGGGCGGGCCTGATCGTGGGGCCGGCCGGCACCGGCAAAACGCTGTTGTGCCAGATGCTGGCCGAGGAATTCTCCGAGCGATTTGCCGTGGCCCTTTTGACCAGCGGGCGGCTCGCTACGCGGCAGGCCTTGCTACAGGCAATCCTTTATGAATTGGGCTTGCCCTATCGAGGTCTCGACGAGGGCGAACTTCGACTGTCTCTGCTGGACCACTTGGAGCCCAAGCCCGAGGGGCACGCCGGCCTGCTGTTGATCGTCGACGAAGCGCATTCGCTCTCGTGGCGGCTGTTGGAAGAAGTGCGGATGCTGACGAACCTGGTTCGCAACGGCCAGCCGCGGGTGCGCGTGGTGTTGGCCGGCAGCCCGCTTTTGGAAGAGCGATTCGCCAGCCCCCGGATGAGTTCCTTCAGCCAGCGCCTGGCCGCGCGATGTTACCTGGAATCGCTCGACAGCACGGAGACCGCCGAATACGTGCGCGCTCAGATTTCGTCGGTCGGCGGCGATGCGGCGCAGATCTTTAACGACGACGCGCTGCGAAGCATTTACCGCGCGACCGACGGCGTGCCCCGGCTGATCAACCAGGTTTGCGACCACGCCCTGATCCTGGCCGGCTTGGGCGACCTGCGACGGCTCACGAGCGAAGCGGTGGACGAGGCCTGGGCCGATCTCCAGCAGTTGCCCGCCCCCTGGACGGCCAGCGCCAAGAGCGAAACGGCCAGCCCGATTGTCGAGTTCGGCGGATTGGATGATCTCGACGACGAACCACGCGAGGCGATTCCTTTTCGCGCCGCGGCGGTTCGGCAGTTGCAAGTCAGCGAACCGGACGACCAATTGGAAGCGATCGCGGAACAGCTCTCCACGATCGACGAAACGTTTCATCCTGCCGGCGCGATCGGCACCGAAGTGGAGATCGACTTTCCGGAGTTCGGCAACCCGTTTGGCGAGGAATTCGCCGAGGAAGAGGTCGTGCTGGAGCGCTACGCCAGCGAGCAGGAAATGTTTGCCGAGGCGCCGCGCGTTTCGAGCTGGGAAGGCAAGCAGATCGGTTCGTTACTGGAGCCCTTGATTGCCGAGCCCTGGCGCGTCGAACCGCATCGGCCGAAAATCGGTCCCGGCGGCGGCGATTCGCCGGATCGACAAGAGTCAGATCGAGATGCGCCAGATCGAGAAGCGCCTGCCGACGTGGCCGCCCAACAGCAGCCGGTTGAGCCTGCGAAGATTGAATCGCCCCCGCGGCCTGAAGTCCAGTCGGAGCGTCCGTCAGACAATCCGATCGCGCCCGTTCGCGTGGAAACCCTGGTTGCCTCGCTGCCGCAACAGCCGGACGATACGGACCTGATCGTGTATGACGAGGAACCGCGCATCGCGCCCGCTCGGCCGCGTGCGACACCGGATGTGCGCAAATTGGAATACAAACAGTTGTTCGCCAAGTTGCGTAGGGGTTAGACCGAGCACGGAGACGAAACGGCATGAGTCGCATGCTTGACGCGCTGAAGACGCTGGAGGCTCGACGGCCAGGCGCCGCGGAGCCGACACCGTCGATTTTTCCGATCGCGACCGATTCGGCCTGGCGCTCCTCGCTCGTCGTCGATACCGAGGCGCCGGCCGAGCTCGATCCGGCCGACTGGGATTCCGAAGAGCTGAGAATTGCGCCGCCAACCATTTCAGCGCCGAGATTTGCCGAACCCGCGGTTTCCGAGCCCGTTGCTCAGCCCAGCGAACCGGCGTCGTCATTGCGGCCATGTATCGCGTGCTGCCTGCCTACGACGCTCGACGTCTCGGACCACTATCTGGAGATGGCCGAGCGGATTGGCGAGCAAGGCGCCTCGAGCTACTGCAATGTGCTGCTGTTTGTCAGCCCGGACCGCGCCTGGGAGAATCGCTTCTCCTTGACCTACATGGCCCAGGCCGTTGCCTTGCAGTCGCCCGGCGAGGTGCTGTTGGTCGATGGCGATTTGCGCGGCCGGCGATTGTCGAAATCGGTTGGACTGTTGGGGCCGGGATTGGGCGAGGTCATGTTGGGCGTCGCCCATTGGCCCGACGTCATCAATCCGACGAATACTTCTTGTATCGACTTTGTCGGTTGCGGCAATCGCCAGTTGCCGACCTTGGAGCGGTCGGAATTCGGCTGGAATGCGCTGCGTCCGCAATATCGTGCCGTGCTGATCGGCGTGGCGCAGGCCGGTCAGCCGGACACCGATTGGCTGGCGGCGCGTTGCGATGGCGTTTATCTGGTCATTTCTCGCCCCAACACCAAGCGCCAGGCGGCCAGCGCCGCTGTTAGCACGCTGCGCTCCGGCGGGGCCAACGTACTGGGTTGCATTGTCCTGGAAGATTGAGTTCGCGGGATACTGCGCATAGAATCTGCGCACTAAAGTTAGAAATCCCCGAATCCCATCCTCCAGAGACCCCCAGCGATGCGCACGTTTCTCGTTACCGGCGGCGCCGGCTTCATTGGTTCGCATATTGCCGAAGGATTGGTGAAGCGCGGCGATCGCGTGCGCGTGCTCGACAATCTTTCCACCGGCCATGCGAGCAATCTCGAGCACCTGGGTGGCCAGGTGGAGCTGATTCAAGGTGACATCACCGATCCGAAGGCCGTGGCCGGTGCCGTCAAAGGCGTGGATTGCGTGTTTCACGAAGCCGCGCTGGCCTCGGTGCCGCGCAGCGTCGAGCATCCGTTGGATACCAACGCGGCTTGCGTGACGGGCACGTTGACCGTGCTGAACGAGGCCCGCAAAGCCGGCGTGCGGCGTCTGGTCTATGCCGCCTCGAGCAGCGCTTATGGCGATCAGCCCACGTCGTCCAAGCGCGAGACCGATTTGCCCGCGCCCATCTCGCCCTATGGCGCCGCCAAGTTCGCCGGCGAGTCCTACTGCCAGGCGTTTACGGCCACCTACGGCTTCGAGACGGTTTGCATCCGCTACTTCAACGTCTTCGGACCGCGGCAAGATCCGCACAGCCAATACTCGGCCGTGATTCCGCTGTTCATCACGGCCATGCTGGCCGGCAAGCAGCCCACGATTTACGGCGATGGCCATCAGTCGCGTGATTTTACCTACGTGGCTAACGTGGTGCAGGGAAACCTGTTGGCCGCCGATGCCGACGCCCGGCTGGCTGCCGGTCGCACCTTGAACGTGGCCAACGGCCGCAGCACGAGCTTGCTGGAGCTAATCGCAATCCTCAACGAGTTGCTGGGGACTAAGATTCAGCCGGTGCATGCCGCGGCCCGCGTGGGCGACGTGCGGGAAAGCCTGGCCGATATCACGCAGGCCCGAGAGCGTCTGGCCTTCGAGCCCTCGGTTGATTTTCACGAAGGCCTGCGGCGCTCGATCGACTATTATCGAGGCATCGCGGGCAAATAGTTGCAGCGAGCGGCGAATTGCCCTCAGCTTTTGCGGGCCACGAAGCCCAGATATCCGGGCGGAAACGTCAGTTCGCCGTACGCTTTGACCGTGCGTACACGAAAGCCCGCGCTGCGTAGCTCGTCGACGAGCCAGCCTCGTTCGTAAAGCCGCAAGTGGTGGACTTCATCGTCGCGCTGATAGGAGTCGCCCCGTTTGCGAAAGCTGGTGATGTGCCGCGTGAGCGACTGTCGCTGCCGATCCTCTTCGGCCTCGAACAGGCAGGCCCAGTCGTCGCCCACGGTGTAACTGCGGCGGCGACCCTCGGGCACGCGTCCCACTAGCGCCACGTCGAAGACAAACAGCCCGCCAGGAAGAAGCGCCTTATGTACCGCGCGAAAGACTTTGCGCAGGCGGGCCTTCGTGTTGTGCTTGTCGAATAAGTAGTTGAATATCTCGCCGATCGCCAGCACCAGGACGCAGGGCGGAAGCTTGGCGGCGAGGAACGATCCGTGGCGAATATCGGCGGCCGGCGCCCGTTTGCGCGCCATTTCGACCATCGCACTCGAGATGTCGAACCCCAGCACGTCGTAGCCGGCTCCGCTTAGCGCCGCGGCCAAGATGCCGCTTCCGCAGCCTAGCTCGACGACTTGCCCGCGACGGATATTGCTGGCCTTAAGCAACTCAATCGCGAACGGGGCCGCATGGGTGGCGAACCCGCCGAAGCCGGCGTCGTGGATGTAGGCCAGGTCGTCTCGATAGGCGTCTTCGGGCGGATGTTTCACGTCACTCACCGGCGGGCAGTCAGGGCGTAGAAGATTCCCGTCAAGGTGACGCCAACGGCGAGAGTCACGAAGGTCGTCGAGTAGTGCGGCAACCCGGCCGTTTTGCTGAATTCCACCATCCGGCCGATCATCGGCGCGCCGATCAGCGTGCCCACGTCGAGCATCGACAACATGACCGTGGTTCCGAGGCCCCGGTAGCGGTTCGGAAACGCCGAACTACCCTGGGCCGTGACGGCCGGAAAGAGCACCGCGTGCGAAAGGCCGGCAAACACACCCGGCACTGCCAGCTCCCATTGGCTCGTGACACCCATGTAGCTCAACAGACTGGCGACCAGCGCCGCCAGGCCGATGTAAATCATCGGTTGCACCCCGATCAGTTCGGGAAGGCGCCGGGTGCCGAGACGTGCCAAGAACGCGGTGCCGGCATATACCAGGAAGAACGTGCCCGTGTGCTCGATGTCGTGCTCGCGGACGAACGTGGGCAGGAAGGTCGTGGGAATCACCAGTCCGACTCCCATCACCATGGCCAGCAAAAGCACGCTGCCGGGATGGTAGCGGCGCAGCAGCCAGATTAGCGGCGGTCGGCGCCGGCGCCTTGGAGGCGAATCGTGCCGGGTCGACAGTTCGGCGCCGCCCCAGGAAATCGCTCCCAACACCGCGGCCACGCAAAACATCGTGTTCAGCTCGCTGCGCGTAATCTGCTCGTGCCCGCACAGAATATCGCCCAGTTGCGGGCCCAGCGCCATGGCGATGAAGCCTGACGTGCCCAACGTGCCAATCACTTCGGCCATCCGCGGCAGCGGCAGGCTGCGAGAGACGCTGGTGATCGAAGCCCCAAACGCGCCGGCCAGACTGGTCGTGTACAAGATGCGCAGCGCGAAGATCGCCGGACCGTCGACGTTGGTTACCGCCAGATGCCCGAGCATGCTGAACACGAACAGCGCCATCGACCACAGCCAGATTCGGCGGGGCCCGAAATGGTCGATGCCAAATCCTTGAAAAAAGCGCATCGCCAGGCTGCCCACCATGCCGCTGCCGACGATCAAGCCGACGTTCCACTCGGTTCCGCCCAAGTAGAGCACGAAATCGGCATACCGGTACAGGAGCGACACGGCTACCATCATCGCCGTGTTCGAAACGTAGGCACACCAGAAGGCCGGGCCGTAAACTCGGAGTTCCGTCGTCCGCTGAGAATTCGCCCGAGCGGGTGCGGGAGGGACCGAATCGATCGCGGATTCCGAAGAAACACTCATGCGGGGCGGCTAAAAAGCGGAAAGATTGCGGCGGGCAAAGCTAGATTGTAGATGGCGCTGTTGCCTGCGAACAGGGTTCGCGGCGTTGGGGGGTAGGGTTTGGGGATTGGTCGTTCGACCCCGAGGCTCTCGACGGGGGTTTGGACGGAATGCCGAAAAAGGGCGGAGCGACAGCGACCGAATTCTGCCCGCGTTTTGCGTGAAATACTGACCACTGACCACTAGCCACTGACCCCCTACCCTATGCCCACCGATCGTGACACGCTCGTCACCCTGGCCACGTACAACGAGATCGAAAACCTGCCTCGGCTGGTGGACGAGATTTTCTCGGTTGCCCCGCAGGTCGACATTCTGGTGATCGACGACAACTCGCCCGACGGCACCGGAACCTGGAGTGACGAAAAAAGCGCGTCCGACCCACGGCTGCGCTGCCTGCACCGCGCCGGCAAGCTGGGCCTGGGCACGGCCACGATCGCCGGCATGAAGTACGCAATCGAGCACGGTTATCGCTACGTGCTGAACATGGATGCCGACTTCAGCCACCATCCGCGCTATCTGCCGGCGCTATTGGCCGGAATGGAAAACCCGGACGGCACGCCGCGAGCCGATGTCATGATCGGCTCGCGCTATGTCGCGGGCGGCGCCATCGAAGGCTGGCCGCTCAAGCGGCACCTGATGAGTCGCGGCGTGAACATCTACGCCCGCTGGCTGCTGGGGTTATCGGCCAAGGATTGCAGCGGCGCGTTTCGCTGTTATCGTACCTCGCAGCTTTCCCGGGTCGATTTCGACGCGATCCGTTCCCGCGGATACTCCTTTCAGGAAGAGATCCTCTGGCTCTTGAAACGACAGGGAGCAAAATTCAGCGAGACGCCGATCACTTTTGCCGACCGCGAGCGCGGAGCCTCGAAGATCGATTCGCGCGAAGCTCGCAGCGCGCTGCGAATCATTTTGGCGTTGGGCGCCCGCAACTGGTTCGCGCGGTGAGCTTGCGGGCCGATTTGCCGGTGGTGGACGCCGCTGCCGAATGCCCCGCTTGCTACAATTCGTGAGTCACGCGTGGTCGCGCGACCGGCGATTGATTTTTCCGGGAACAGCCGCATGTCCATTCTGGTTACCGGCGGGGCCGGATTCATCGGCAGCCATTTCATCGAGCGGTTGCTCGCGCGCCAGTCCGATGCGCGGGTGATTTGCCTCGATAACTTTAGCGACTATTACGATCCGGCGCTGAAACGGGCCAACGCGGCAATATTTGCCGGTGACGCGCGCGTCAAGCTGGTGGAGCAGTCGTTCCTCGACGCGGCGGCGATGCAGCGATTGTTTGCCGAGGAAGGCGTGCGGCGCGTCGTGCATCTGGGGGCCATTGCCGGAGTCCGCTCGAGCATCGCTCATCCGCTCATCTACGAAGAGACGAATGTTCGCGGCACGCTCGCGCTGCTCGAGGCCGCGCGACTGCACCCCGTTGAGGGATTCCTGCTGGTGTCGTCGTCGACGGTTTACGGTCAAGGCGCCATTTCTCCGTTTCGCGAGGATGCGCCGCTCGGTGTGCCGCTTAGCCCGTACGGAGCCTCGAAGCGGGCGGCCGAGCTCTTGGGACTCACGTACCATCAATTGCACCAGGTGCCCGTCGTGTGCTTGCGGCCGTTTAGTGTTTATGGCCCGCGCATTCGACCGGACCTGGCGATGTGGATTTTCGCGGAGGCCATCGCCCAAGGCCGCAGCGTGCCGCTATTTGGCGACGGCTCGGTGCGGAGAGATTTCACCCACGTCAGCGATATCTGCGACGGGCTGCTGTCGGCGCTCATTGCGCCCGGCGTGGCCGGCGAAGCGATCAACCTGGGGCATCACGATCCAATCGACATGCGGCAGTTGATCGCGCTGCTCGAAACGGCGCTAGCGCGCAAGGCCGTGATCGAGCTCCGCGCGGGCGCGATCGGCGACATGCCGCTGACCTGTGCGGACTTGAGCAAGGCCGAGCGGCTGTTGGGTTATCGCCCGCGCGTGGCGGTGGCCGATGGCGTGCGCGATTTCGTCGAGTGGTTTCTGCGATATCGCGGATCGTAAAGGTCCGCGGATGGCTTAGCCGCCTATTTCTCGCCCATGAGCTTGGCCACGTTGGGCTCGATCGATGCCGCCCATATCTCGTAGCCTTGCGGGCTCAAGTGCAGGTAGTCGGGCATGATCTCTTTGGTCAGCACGCCGTCGGCGTTGAGGAATTTTGCGCCGATGTCCTGGAAGAACACAAACTGATCGTCGGCCAACTTCGAGGCGATCTCGCTGGCCTTGGCATTCTTCTCGCGCTGCGGATTCGCTTTTTCTCCGCGAGGGAACACGGCCAGAATGAGTACTTTTGTCTGCGGCAATTTCGCGCGCAACTTCTTCA
>JANNQN010000153.1:0-5728 GCA_031400775.1 Planctomycetia bacterium
CATTTTCGCGGTCTGCCACGCGAGCACGAACGTAAGGCTCATGCCGACCGACATCGCGACCCAGCGGACCGTGTTCACGCCTCGCCAGGGAAACGTGAACACGCCTGAAAAAAATGTCCATTTCGGCGGATCGGGCAATACCTCGTGCCGCACCAGGCCCCGGGCGTCGGCCACCGACAGGTAGTCGGGCTCGGCGCTAGTCAACCTCGCGTGCAGCGGCTCGCGCTCCAAATTGTCGGACACGCTCCAATCGACGTCGTACTTCGATTCGCCCGCCCCCAAGGGACTTAAATCGGACATCTCCTCTTGCGGGACGATCGAGAAATTGGTCAGCGGGATTTCCGGCTCATAGGCGTCGTCGTCATCCCCGACCGGCGCGGACTCTGGCTGGTTTTCCTCCGCGCCGGCCATCGTTGCCGTGGACCCCGCCGCGTCACTACGCGCCACGCGCGGTTTGGCCGGCGGTCGGGCGGCCTGGCCGAAAATAAACGTCGCCTTGCACTTCGGGCAAGACAACTGCTCGCCCACCTGGTCCGGGCGCACCCGCAGCCGATTGCCGCAGCTCGGGCAACTCGACGATGGATTGGCGGATTGAGCGTCGGGGGACATCATCAGGGAGACTCTTTGACACTGCGAGAAAAAACACACGCCGGGTGCATCACGGCGATTGGGCTCCATCATAACGCGCGGCGGGAAGGCAAAGAACGATCGCGCCGTCAGACTTTTTGCCCGACTTCCGGCCTCCACCCAGTGCCGCGGCGCCGGTCCGCGCTGGTAGAATTGAGGCCTGAGCGAACAGCCCGTCGAAAAACAAAGCCGCTTGCCGCACAAGCAGTCGCGAATTGCATGAACGTGATCTACCTGGACCATAACTCAACCACGCCGCTATTGGGCGAAGTTGCCGCTGCCATGGCCCCGTGGCAGGGCGACCAGGTCGGCAATCCCTCCAGCCAGCACCAGCTCGGCCGCCGGGCTCGCCAGGCCATCGAGGACGCGCGCGAAGAGATCGGCCGCATCCTAGGCGCGCGGCTCTCGGGCCGGCAGCCCGATCGTGTGATCTTCACCAGCGGCGGAACCGAGGCGAACAACCTGGCGATCTTCGGCATGGCCGGCGGCCACGAACCGGCCAGCACGCCGGGCGAGATGATTGTCTCGCCCATCGAGCACGCCAGCGTCGCCCGAGCGGTCGAGATGCTAGAGCGGCGCGGTTGGACAATCCATCGGCTCGGCATCTCGGCGGCCGGCGTGGTCGACGTCGATGCGCTCGATGAACGATTGAGTCCGCGCACGCGGCTGGTCAGCGTGATGCTGGCCAATAACGAGACGGGCGTGCTCGAGCCTGTGGCCGAGCTGGCCCGGCTGGCGGCGGCGGGCGGCGTCGCGATGCACACCGACGCGGCACAGGCGGTGGGAAAGATGCCGGTCGATTTTACCGCGCTGGGCGTGGCGGCGATGGGCGTGGCGGCACACAAATTTCACGGACCGCTGGGCATCGGCGCGCTGGTGGTGCGGCACGACTTCGAGCTGGCGCCGCTCTTGTTCGGCGGGTTTCAACAAGAGGGCTTGCGGCCGGGAACCGAATCGCCGGCGCTGGCGGTGGGCATGCAGGCGGCGCTCGTCGCCTGGGAGCGCGAAGCCCCGGCGCGCGCCGAGCGACTGGGCCGGCTGCGCGATCGTCTCGAAGCCGGCTTGATCCGGGCGCTCGACGGTGCCGCGGTCGTCAACGGCGCGGCCGCGCCGCGATTGCCGCATACCTCGAACGTGGCGCTACTGGGCGTCGATCGCCAGGCATTGCTAATGGCCCTGGACCTGGCCGGCGTGGCGGCCTCGACCGGTGCGGCGTGTGCCAGCGGTTCGAGCGAGGTCTCCGCCGTGTTGTCGGCGATGGGATGTCCTGCCGACGTGCTGGCCAGCTCGCTGCGATTCAGCCTGGGAGCAACCACGACGGAAGCAGAAATCGACGCGGCGATCCGCCTGGTCGCGCGGGCCTGTGCCACGATCGGTCCCAAGCGGCGCCCGCTTCACGCATAGCGGCGCGAATTGGTCCTAGCAATCAATTTCCCAGCTTGATGGCTTTGACTTCGCTGGTAATTTCGCGGTGCTTCTGCTCCAGGTCGCCGACACCCAACTCCATTTTCATGCCGACTTTGACCTCGTGCATCAGGACCAGCATTTGATTGGCTTCGCGCCCGGCCGTGGCGCCTAGCAGAAAGATCGCGCGGGGCGGCGAATAGGTTTCGCCGTCGGTCGAAATCGCGATCTGGCACTCGCCGGTCTTCTGATCCACGACCCAACCGCGATAAGCGCGATCCGCCGTGCGAATTTCGAATTTTTGACCGACCGCCAGCCGCGTGTGCGGCAGCGACGAGACTTCCGTGTTACCCGCGACAGCCGTCGTGGCCAACGCAAACAACAATGACGCCGAGTGGCATATCATCGATGCAATCTCCCAGTTGTGCCCCTGCGAACGCAGGGAATCTAAGATGTGTATTACACCTTAGCCTTTTTTTCCACCCCAACCCCAGCCAATTGCAACCGTCGGGCAGACTTCTCGTTCGATAGCGTCGATACAATCCCTACAACCGTGCGCGCCGCCAGCGCAATCGCGTGGCCGCCTCGCCAGGCATCCGGCTGCCGTCGCCGTCATTTCGGTTGCGAAAACAGCCGCGCGTCGGGGCGCGATAAAAATTCCAGCAAATCCGCGACGTTTTCTTCCGAGAGCGTACTTTCGAAGCCCTCGGGCATCAGCGATTTGCCGGTACCCCGCAATTCTTCGATTTGCGCCCGCGGCACGATGTCTTGCGCCCCGTCCGCGCGGCGCAAGGTGACGCTGGTGGCAGTTTCGGAGACGACCAGGCCGGTTAGCACCTGTCCCTGCCGCGTGAGCAGCGTGTAAGCCACGAAATCCGGGGCAACCTGCCGGCAGGGATCGAACAGGTCGACCAGCACCGTCTCGCGGGGCCGGGCGCCCACGCCCGAAAGATCCGGTCCCACCCGCTGCCCGCGTCCCTGCACGCTGTGGCACGTCAGGCAATGTTTTTCGAACACGGCCGCGCCGCGCACGCTTTGACCCTGGCGCTTGAGCAGCGGCTCGAAGCGCGTCACGACTTCCTGCCGGCTGGGACCGCCGGCTTCGACCGCGAACAAATTCTTGGCTCGCTCGCGCACTTTTTCGTCGCGCACGGCCAACAACGCTTCGCGCACGCCGGGATCCAACTCGCGCGGCAATATCCTTTCGTCGGCGATCGCGGCAACGAGCGCCTCGCTGCCGGCGCGCGAACGCAAGGCGGCCGCGACCAGCGCGCGCCGCGTGACGGTCGTCGTCTCCTGCCAGGCCTGAAACATGGCCGCGGCCGTCTCGGCATCGGGCTCGGCCAACGCGCGCGCGGCGGCCAACTGCAACGCCGAGTTGTTATCGGGCGCGAGCAGCTCCAACAGAATTTTTCCGGCGCCCGTGTCGACCTGTCCCAATACGTCGATCGCGGCCAGACGATAGTCGAGCGCCGATTTGTCATTGGCGGCATGGTCATTGGTCGCCAGCGTGCGGGCCGACGCCACCAGCGGCCCAAGCGCCGCGAGTCTCGTCTCGAGCCCCGCCGGTGGCGCCTTGAGCATGGCGCGGAGCGATTGCCCTCGATCGGAGAGCCCCTGCGCTGCTCCCACCAGAATCGCAAAATTGCCCGGCTGAAGCTCTCCAGGCTTGCCCCCGGCTGCTTGCTCGAGACAGGCGGCCAAATGCCGCGGATCGTCGCCAGAGCAGGCAATCGCGGCCACGTCGGAGAGAAAACGCAGTTGTGTTGCCGACGGCTTGCGTCGCCAATCGGGATTGTGCTGTAGCAGCTCGACCAAGAACTTGTCGGTCGATTGTCCCAGGCTGCCGGCGATGGCCGCCGAGATGATCGGGTCGCGATCCTCCAGATTCGCCAGCTTCACGAGCGCCGCGATCTTTTGTTTGCCCTCGATCTCGCCCATCGACAGAGCAAGTTGAAAGCGCACGAGCGGGTGCGGAAAATCGGCCATTCGCGTCAAGGACGTCGCCAACGTCGGCGAGCCGGCCAAGCGCGGCGCGGCCAGCCGCATCGCATGTTGCCGCACGTGCGGCTCGCCGTCCTCCATCGCTCGCAACAGCAGGCCGTCGTCCAACTGCCCGAGCGCTTCGAGTGTCGAGAGGGCATGCAGCTTGGCTTGGGGCAGGCGGGTGTCGGCGACCGTGGCTCGCAACAAGGGGGCCGCCAAGGCGTCGCCGCGTTCGACCAACAGCCGCTGGGCCGTGTCGCGGCGCCAACCGTTCGGCGACTTGAAAAAATCCACGAGCGCGGTAGTCGTGTCCTTGCTCATCCGCGGCGGAGGCTGCGGCGGCCAGGTGTTCTCGCGACGGCTGACCTTCCATATGCGGCCGTGGCCCGCGCCTAGTCGCCAATCGACGCCCCCGCGCAGCGACTCGGCCACAAACGCCGGATGCTCGACCCAGCGGCGATAAAAATCGACGATGTAAAGCGCGCCGTCCGGGCCGGTGGTCATGTAGACCGGATGAAACCAAGGATCGCGTGACGCCAGGAACTCGCGGGCATGCTCGCCGCGACGCGAGACGAACGAGGCCCCCTCGGGCATCAACACGCGGCGATGCACGAGGTTCGTCAGCGATTCGCCGACAAAGGCACTGCCCACGTAGTCGGGCCCCAGGGCGTCGCCCCGATAGACGGTCAGCCCGCACAGGGCGTTGTAAAAATCGGTGCGCTCGCGATTGAAGGTCTGCGGCCGGGGGCTGATGGGAAATACGGCGCCTGTGTCGTTCGGATCGGCAATATCGCGAACCGCATAGGCGCCCAGCCGGGCGGTGCGCTCCAAAAAACGTTGATCGAACAAGGCGTGGCGAATCGGAATCGTGTTCCACGACAGGAACCGGTTGCCCCAGTCGTCGCCGGCCTGGCCAAATTGGCTGGCTCCGCTGGTGGCTTCGATGGCGCTACCGTCGGGACGAAAGCGAAAGTCGCGAGCCCGAATCGAGATGGCTTTGTCCGGCGGATCGGCCGGCCGTCGCACGTTGCCGTCGCTGCGCCCGTTGGCACCGTAAATCCAGTTGTCGAGGCCCCAGGTCAAGCCGTTGGCTCGCAACTGCTGGTTGCCCTCGCCGAAACCGGTGAACGCGACCTGCCGCTGTTCGGCCACGCCGTCGCCGTCGGCGTCTTTTAGAAACAGAATGTCGGGCGCCGCGGTTACATAGACGCCGCCTCGCGCCGCCAGCACGCCGTTGGGGAACTTGAGGCCCTGGGCGAATACCGTGGCGTGTTCGTAGCGGCCGTCGGCGTCGCGATCTTCGAGCAGGCGGATCCGGCCGGCGGTAGGCCCCAGCGGATAATCGATCATCTCGGCGACGAACATCCGACCATCGCCGTCAAACGAGATCGCCACGGGGCTATCCAACTCGGGCTCGGAGGCGACCAGCTCGACGGTCAGCCGATGATCGGCCAACTCGAACGAAGCCAGTTCCTCGTCGGGCGAGAGGGGCGTCTCGCGTACTTCGTCGGCAGCGCCGGCCGACAGAGCCATCGCCAGCATCGCCAATCCCGCGGCGACGACAAGGCGTGCTCCTAAGTACGCGGCAACATGAGGCCTGGAATTGCGCATTGTCGTACAAGTTTGCTGCAATGGGGGCTGTTGGGCGCCAAGTCGTCGGTCGTGTCGACATAAAGTCGACTGTGGAACAGGTAGCGGAATGCAGTCGATT
>JANNQN010000154.1:0-2797 GCA_031400775.1 Planctomycetia bacterium
TACACTAGCGGCGCTCACAGTTCAATCAGCCCGAGTGCCGTAAGTTATTCCCCTGGCGGGCTTTTTTCCGTTTTTTGGGAGCGCGCGACGGGGCTGCAATAATTGCAGCGGTTATGCCCGAATTAGGGAAAGCGCGCAAAGAAACGGCCGCCCCCAAGGAGCGGCCGTTTTTGTGGTACGTTCCGTCGTTGAGCGATCCGGTGACCGGAATTCGGGCTTCGACCACGCCCGACATCCGGTGATCGTCCGGTCGTTTGCTTATCGCTGGGGCGCCGGGTTCTGTCGCATGACGCCCGGCATGACCCGCTTCTGGACGTCGGTTTCCAAGACGCCGAAGGCCGCCTCGTGCCGCTGCAGCGACATCTGCAAGGCCGCCATCATCCGCTTGGCGGTGAAGTAGTTCATCACGATCCGCTCGCTGATCTCGATCGCCTCGGTGGGAACGCCCATCGGCTGCATGTTCAGACCAAAGTCGATGATCAGCTCTTCCGGCGTGCCGGTCACGCGACAGAAATTCGAATAGGCCGCATGGGCTTTCGAGGCGTCGACCGCGACGGGCTGTCGCTGTTGCTGCTGTTCGGGCGCGGGTGTGCTGGCAGCGGGTGCTGGCGCCTTGGGCTCGTCAATTTGGATATCTTTGGCCAACGGATAGCTCCTTGTTCAATTTCGGGGGTCTTCCAGAAGTCCGATGGCCAGCCTGGCAGCGCAAGCGCACGGTCCAGTCGCCTCGGAGTACTTAATTTACCGCAGAACGGGGGCGGTTCCAAACGGTTTTCTCAAGTTTTCCAGGAATTGGGTAGAGCCAACAGACCAGCAGCCCCAGCAGCACGGGGAATAGGAAATGTGTGCGAAGTCCGCAGTCTCGGCGAAGCTTATCAATTGTTCCGAATTGTCTGGAATTATCGTCGCAATCGGTCGAATCGATACACATAGCCGGAGCGATACATCCGGCATATGCGCAATAGACGGTGCCGACAAAGGGGATGACTGTGAGATTCGTCGCCAGACTCGCCATTGCGATCGCAACGCTGCTTGGCTCCGCAGCCCTCTGCTGGGGACAGGCGCCGGGTTTCAAACTCGGCAAAGCCGAGGGCAAGAATCCGCCCCTACCATTGGCTCGCACGGCTTCGGCGATGGCCCCGGATGAGCCCGGTGCCGGCGGCACTTGGGTCGCCGACGAAGATCAGAACAAAGTGCTCGAGATCCCCTTCCACGGCAGCGACGGTGCCTCGGGCGGCGCGCCTCCGGTGGGCGACATGTCCGGAGCCGATATGTCAGCCGGAGACATGTCAGGCGGAGAGGGGCCGTGCCAGTGTGAGGAGTGCAGCGGCCAATGCGCCGATCCCGGTCGCCACGGCCACGGCGGACTTGGCAAGCACCTGGTCTTTACCGATCTGTGGACCGAGGTCCATTCGCATCGCCGCAGTTGGGTGGCAGTCGACTACGTGTCGATGTGGGCCAAGGGAAACCAGGTGCCCGCGTTGGTCACAACCAGCCCTTTGGGCACGCCCCAGGCGCAGGTCGGCGTGTTGCCGGTGAGCGCCACCACATCGATTCTCTACGGCGACGATCGGGTTGATCTGAATCAACGCAATGGCGCCAGACTCAACTTCGGCTACTGGCTGGTCGATGGCGAATTCTGGGGCGTCGAAGGGCAGTATTTCGCGCTGCAACCTAAGCACACGCCGTTTCACGAAACCTCGATTTTTAGCGATGGCATTCAACCGGGCGACCAGTATCTGGCTCTGCCGTTTTTCAACGTCGATCCGAACCCGCCGGGCCCGCGACAAGACGCTTTGATTATCGCCATGAACGATTTCGTGCTGGCCGGTTCGCAAGGTCCGCTCGACGGCACGGTCGACGTCAAGACGACCAGCAACATCCAAAGTGCCGGCGCCCTATTGCGAAAGCTGGTGTGGATCGATTTCACCAAGCAGTGCCGGGTCGACTTCCTCTTCGGTTACCGGTTCTTTCGCGTTGACGATAGCGTGATCATCCAAAACGAATCGATTTTCACACCCGAGAGTGGGCCGCTTCCCGGGCCAATAACTTTCAGGGGCGAGGACATCTTCAGTACGAAGAACATCTTCAACGGCGGCGAGTTGGGATTGAAGTATCAACATTACCACGGACCCGTTTCGCTCGAATTGATCGGCAAGTGCGCTTTCGGCAACAACCATCAGAACGTCTACATCAACGGCAGCACCACGACGGAAGTCGGCGGTTTTACGTCGACCTTCGTCGGCAACCTGCTGACACAGCCCACGAATATCGGCACGTATAAGCGCGACGTGTTCGCGGTGCTGCCCGAGGCCAACGTGAACCTGCGGTTCGATATCACCCGCAACCTGCGAGCCACGATGGGCTACACCTACATCTACACGAATCGTACACAGCGCTCGGGCGATGCGATTGACATCAACGTCAACCCGACCCAAATTCAAGGCGGCACGCTCGATGGCCCGGCACAACCGGCGTTTGCCTTCCGCGACACGCCGTTCTGGGTTCACGGCGTGAGCGCGGGCCTGGAATATCGCTGGTAGTCGCCGGCCTCGCCGCCGCCAGCCGATCCGCTCGTTGACCTGTGCCGAGCGCCTCAGAATGCCAACTGAGGCGGAAAGAATTCGTTCCACAAGTCTTCGTAATACGGCCGCAGCTTGTCGACGTCCGGCCGCTCGGCGCTCTTGGTGTACAGATCGTATGGATTGAAAGCTCGCACGGCGTTGAAGTACTTGCGATCCGCCGCGTTCATCAGATGCTCGTAGGCCCGGTCTCGATGGCACGGGTAGAACGAGTG
>JANNQN010000155.1:0-23344 GCA_031400775.1 Planctomycetia bacterium
CCCGTTCGACAATGACCAGTGGATAGTCATTTACATATTGGCCGATGCCGCAGGCCAGGTACTTGGAATCGGGCGACCAGGACGGTAAGTTCGCGACAGTTCCATCGAGAACCCGCTTCACCGACTGCGTCGCTAGGTCCACCAAAAACAGGCCGTGCGTTTGCTTGACGTCGAGATGAGCCTTGAAGTACCGGCGACGTTCCTTATCGCTTCCGAACTTCTGATCAATCTCGGCATAGTTGCCGCAAAACGCGATCGTCTTGCCGTTGGGCGACAGGCATTGATGAAAGAACGAATCGCAACCCGGCGGCATCCGCAGTTCGCGGGCCGGCTTGCCCTCTAAGTCGATCAGCTGATAACCATCTTCGCCGTGTTCCGTGACGTACGCGATGCGGTCGTTGCCGTACCATTGCACCTCGTCGACGACTTCGGCATCGATCGGCAATGCACGCCGGTGAGAGCCGTCTGCATCGCCCACAATGATTCGCGCCTTCTGCTCGCCTTTCGGGCCGACGGCGGTCTGGCCGTAGGCGATGTGCTGGCGATCGGGCGAGATGAGCTGGTTTACCGGCGTGGCCTGCTCTTCCGCGGCGAGCCTGAGTGTCGGCGCAAGTAGGATTGCGACGATGGCCAGTGCAGTCACACCCCGAACTTGGCCCAGCCAATGATTCGTCGCATACATGGCAATTACCTCGACAAATAACGAAGCCCAGCCGTTAGACGCTAATTCATTGAACCGAGTCCCCAAGAATCTGACAACTGGAACTGCAATTCATTTTCATTCTTAGCCCTCAACGTTGACACCATCAGTAGGTTCAGGTCGCTACGACCGACGCCATTTGTGGAAGTGCTTCACACTGCACAGGACGAACCGTCCTGTGCGACGAATATCCAAGTCGCTTCGGTCACATCGACCGACGCATTGAAACGGCACCTTCCCAAACCAAACGACATCCGCGCCTATGGCTGTTTGGCGGCGCGCTCGGGCAAGTAGATCGGTTGGGGCCACAGAGGCTCCATCAAGGATTAGTTCCAGTGGTCCCAGAGGCCCTTGAGATCATTGGCCTTCTCCGGTTCGGCGCTGGCCAAGTCCTCGGTTGCCATTGACGGCCGCTGCAACCATTCCTGGTAGGCCCAGAGTCAAGGCGCCGATCCCTCCGGCCTGCAGGAGTCGGCGGCGAGAGATCGGGGTGGACGGTTGTCGCATGTCGTTCAGCGAAAGACTCATCGCAGCTTCCTCGCTTGGTCACACAAACAGCGACCGCAGGGGCTGGCCGTCAGCGACGCGCCAGGGCCGGCCAGTGAGGTCATGAATCTCGGACGAGGGGTCGATGCCAAACCGCCAAAAGATGGTGGCCGAGAGATCGGCTGGGGTCACCGGATCCCTCGCGGGAAACGCACCGGTTCGATCGCTCGCTCCAAAAACAGCTCCCCCATGAACGCCGCCGCCGGCCAACAACACGGAGTAGCAATCCGGCCAGTGGTCCCGACCACCGTTCTGGTTGATCTTTGGAGTGCGTCCGAACTCCCCCATCGCCACGACCAGCGTCGTGTCGAGCAATCCTCGCGCATCGAGGTCTTCGATTAGCGCGGAGAGCGACTGATCGGCCAAGGGTAACAGGTGGCTCTTGTGTTGCTCGAAGTTTTGATGGTGCGCATCCCAGTTTTGTCCTTGCTGTCGGAAATCGAACACGTTGACAAACGGAACGCCGGCCTCAACCAACCGCCTGGCCAGCAATAAATTCTGCCCGCGCATCTGGCGCGAGAATCCCATCTCGGCCCCGTTTCCCCCGCCGCCGCCGGAGCCGATGGCAACTGGCGCCGAATCATATCCATAGCGATCCCGCGTTTGCGACGATTCCCGCGACAGATCGAGGGCTTCCCGCAACGACTCAGACCCGAGCAACTGAAACGCCTTGTCGCTAGAGAGTTGCCAGCGCCCCATCTGCAAAGATTGTGCTGCGGCAATCGACTTTTCTTGCAGAGACGTCAGCAATTGTCGCCGATCCTGGAGCGATATTGCCGACTGGCCGACGGGCAGCGCGAGTGCTCCGGCGCTATAGACCCGACTCTCCGAGTCGACGTTGATTTGCAGCGGGTCGTAAGTCGACCCCAGAAATCCGCCTCCCTGGCAGGGCACGTCAATGACGTTGTGAAAGACGAAGGGCAGCGCGGCATGCGGCACGTCGAGCTGCAACTCACGTCGAAAGTAACTCAGCGACGCGCCATAAGACGGGAACACTTGTTTGATCGGAGCGAACTCCTCGCGATCTCCTGTCGGCGGTTGCCGGCCCGTCAGCGCCTCGGTGGATGCCGAATCATGCAACCGGTTTTGGTGATGCATGCTGCGAATGAGCGCCACCTTGTGCATGCAACGAGCCATCTTCGGCAGATGTTCGCATACGAATAAGCCGGGCACGGAAGTCGCGATCGGCTTGAACTCACCACGCACTTCCGCCGGGGCATCCGGCTTCAGGTCGTAGGTGTCTAAGTGGCTCGGACCCCCGTAATAAAATACGAGCACGCATGCCTTGAGGGGAGGCAGTCCCGACGATTCGATGGGTCTCGCGCTGGCCCGCGCTTGCAGCAATCCTGTCAAGCTCAAGCCGAGTCCGCCGACCCCCAGCCTCAGCAATGAGCGGCGCGACAGTTGGTCGACAGGACTCGAAGTTCGGTGCCGTGGTTGCGTCATTTTTCACGTACGAGTCGAAGCATGTGTGCCCTTCGCGGGACGGTACACGTTACCGAGCATGCCGACGAAGCGACGCGACAATCCAAACCCGCCGACCACTGTAGTAAGCTGACCCGCCCGCCATGATTCTACCGGACGGCGTCGCCAAACGCACGAGCTTCCGGGATGCAACGTCGATACCGAAAACAGGGTCGTTTTTCGAGATCACTCAACGAGGCATCAGGCTAAGATCTCCTTCACCGGTTCGCCGCGGGAAATGGGGAACGGACGTCCGAGCGAGTCGTGCAGTTCGGTCGTCGGAGAATAGCCCAGGCAATGGTAAAGGGTGGCCAGCAGGTCCGGTGGGCGGACCACTCCTTCCTTTGGTTCGCCGCCGATCGCGTCGGACGCGCCATGCACATGTCCGCCACGGATGCCGCCTCCGGCCAATACAACCGAAAACACATTTCCCCAATGATCGCGGCCGCCTTGCGCGTTGATTTTTGGAGTGCGACCGAACTCCGCCAGACAAACGACCAATGTATCGTCGAGCATACCACGATCGACCAAATCTCCGAGCAAGGCCGAATACGCCTGATCGAATTGCGGCAGCAGCACGCTACGCAGCCGCTGGATCTCCCGAGTATGTGAATCCCAGCACGGTGTATCCGAGGGCTCGTCGGGAGAGCGAAACCAATTGACTTGTACTAAGCTCACGCCAGCTTCAACCAACCGGCGAGCCAGCAGCACGCTCTGACCGAACTGAGTGCGTCCGTAACGATCGCGGGCGGTAGCTGGCTCCGCGTCGAGCTGGAAGGCGGCTCGCGAACGTGGCGACGTGAGCAGATCGAACGCTTGCCGCGTGGCCGCGTCGAACGGCGCCAGCGCTCCGCCGCGCTCGACGGCGGCCCGGTGTTGGTTCATCACGGACAAAAGTGACCGCCGCCCTTCGAGTCTTGAAAGCGCCAAATCGGTCGGCAACGTAAATTCCGGAATCCTGAAGTTGGACGACGCTGGCTCGCAGCGGAACATCCACGGGTCGAACGCACGACCGAGAAATCCAGCATCTTGCCCCGGCCAAATGGAACCATCCGTATTGAAGATCTGGTGCGGCAATCGCACGACCGAAGGCAGTGATGTAGCGCCATCACGGAGCCGGCGAATCGTCGAACCAAAACTCGGCCAATTGTTGGGCGCGCCTGGATTGGCGTTCTCCATGTTCATCGGCGCATGGGGCTGACCGGTCAACATGTAGTAGCCGCTTGATGAATGGGCGTTGTCGCCCGTTCGCATGGCGCGTAACAGGCACAGGTGTTTGGCCAACAGGGATGTCTTGGGCAGCAATTCGCCAACATTCAGGCCCGGAACCGTCGTGGCAATGGACTTGAGCTCGCCACGGACCTCAACCGGAGCGTCGGGCTTCGGGTCCCAGGTGGAATGTTGGGCGGGCCCTCCGAACAGAAACAGAACGATGCATGACTTGGCGCGACCACGACGAGGCGCGGCTTCTTGCGCGGACGCCTGCCGCAGTAAGTCGGGCAGTGTCAAGCCAGCCACGCCAAGCGACCCAATTCGCAGCATCGCTCGTCGCGAGATCCCATCGCACAATCGCACTGGCTGCGAATCAATGGTGAACATGGTTGGCGTCGGTCGGAGGTTCGCGCTGCTAGATGTTGGAGACAGTATACCGCAAATCAGGATTGACCTACGGCATGATTGCCTTGACGAACGTCCGTTGTCAGCCGTCGCGGCACTGTTCGCCGCTCAAGCCGCTTCTGGCGGCGCGGATGCGGCTGCCTTGTGGTCAGCGGACGTGTTGCACGACGCAAGTCGTCAAAATCGCCATCGCATCCGACGGTCAGCGTTAGTGCCTTTTGCGTGGCCCGTTCAGGCACCCGCTTCGGCTTACTCCCAGATCCCCTCGGGTATCGGCTTCGACTCCACGATTTCTACCAGAACGCCGTCGGGCGCCTTGACGAAAAAGCTCTTCAGTCCGCCAGATTGTTGTCGCACAGCAATCGGCTCGACTATTTCCACGCCGCCGGCCTTCATTCTGGAGAGAACTCGTTCGATGTTGCGAAACGAGAACGCAAAATGGTCGATCGGCCGCCCACTGGAGGTCTCGAAGTCCACGAGCGGTTCTTGATCCCACCAGGGCGGCACCGGTCGTTGATTGGGCTGATGGTAGACAATAAAGTTCACGTTGTCGCAGTTGAATGAATTCGACCAGGCCCGTACCTTGCTCAAGTCGACGGGCTTTGGCACCTCACGGCGGCGCAGAGGCAGATTGAGATGGTCGGCGTACCACTGCGCCGTCTTGTTCGGGTCGGCGGCAAGCAGGTGGATGTGCGAAAAGCGGTGATGCCCCTGCGTGTTAATCTCGATGCGTTCGCCGTCAGGTCCATCGAAATAGGTTACCCAGCCGTTGCCGAGCTGATAGAGCTCCGTGTGGACCTTCACGCCCTGGGCCTTCCACCACTGGTACTCATGGGGCACGTCGACGCCGCCCCAGCCAATGTGCCAAATGCCGCTCTTTATCTCCGCAGCGGGCGGCGCGGCGACCTTCGCCAACAAAATAAATGATCGTTCTGTAAAGAGCGCGTCGGTTTTGCCCATGAACTTGGTGGGCACCGCGCCAAAGACGTGCTGGTAAAATCGCATCGTCTCCTGCGGATTGGTCACGTTTAGATGCACGTGATGAAAGTGGGCCTGCTCCTCGCCCGACGCCAATTGCGAGACCACAAGCACGATCGCCGCCACGGAGCCGATCGGCACAAATGCAATACGGGCGCGACCTCGATTCACGGGTGCGAGTCCCCCAGCGTCAAGGCCACGACTTTCGGAGGATTTCCGCTGACGGTCAACGCAACGTATTGCCTGCCGTCGACCATGTACGTCATAGGCGTTCCGATGGGTGGGGCCGGCAACGGCGCGAATCCAATCTCCTCGCCGGTCAATTTGTCGTATGCCACGAGCCCAGCGTCGCCTGTGGAATCTGGATTGGGTTCGCGTGCTGCCTCTTCACCCCGGAGAGATCCGCCTTTCCAACTGATCATCAAAGTGCTGGTGACGATCGGTCCGCCGCGGCCTTCTCCACCAAGCGACAGAAGATCGATTCCTTTGAGGGCGGGATGATTGCGAATGCGCGCGCTGCCGTTGCCCGAGGGTTTCACCCATGCATGACCGCCCGTGTGCATGTCGATCGCAGTCATGCGCGAATACGGAGGTTTCCACAGGGGTAGTCCTTGAGGTCCCTCAAGCCGCTTGGCACCCTCTGGCAGACGGCCGCCGTGGGTAAATCGAACGGTTCCGCCCTGCTCGGTGCCGGGAGTGTAGAAATAGGTAATCCCGGCCGTGTCGCGCGAAGGAACAAAGATGTATCCCAGCGTCGGATCGGCGCAACCACCCGACCAATTGGTGGCGCCGCCGATGCTGGGTCTTTGGATCGTGCCCCAAGTGCCTTCGGCGGTCGCCAAGGTCGGTGGAGTGAACAGGGGGCCGGTTCGATAACGCGACAGGATCTCCATGGCTTCCTTGTGAAGCTGTGGCGTGAAGTCGATCACCTGATCCTCGGTCGTTCCTTGGCCGGCCAGCGGCAAGGGTCGAGTCGGGTGCGGCTGGGTCGGCGCGGGCCGCTCGCCGGGCAGGTGGGGCTCCGTCGGAACCGGCTTCTCAACGATCGGCCAAATTGGCTCGCCCGTCACACGATCGAAGACGTAGCAGAATGCTTGCTTGCTGAACTGGACCACTGTCTTTCGTGGCTTGCCGTCGATCGCCACATCTAGCAAGATCGGCGCGCACGGGAAATCATAGTCCCAGAGTCCATGATGCACGGCCTGAAAGTGCCAAACCCGCTCGCCGCTTTCGACGTTCAAGCACACCAGGCATTCGGCGAAGAGGTTGTCGCCCGGTCGATGTCCGCCGTAAAAGTCGTTCGAGGGCGTGGTCAGGGGGAGATAAACATAGCCGAGATCGGCGTCGCCGCTCATCATCGACCAAACGTTGACGTTGCCGGAGTATTGGTTCGATTGTTCTTTCCAGGTGTCGGCGCCAAATTCGCCGTCGAGCGGGACCGTGTGAAAGGTCCATTTCAATTGTCCCGTGCGCACGTCCTATCCGCGCACCCAGCCCGGCGGATTCTCCTTCGTCGTGCGGCGGTCGGAAACGGCCGCGCCCGTAACGACTACGTTGCGAACCACGAGGGGCGGCGAGCTCATGCTCCACAGTTGCGCATTCAACTCGTCGCGTTTCGAACGCTCGGCCCGCGGAATACCGACCGTCAAGTCTACCCGGCCTCCCGCGCCGAAGTCGGCACACGGTCGTCCGGTCTTGGCATCCACCGCACTCAGGTAGCCGTCGCCGGTTCCCCAGACGACGCGAGACGATTTGCCGTCAGTCCAGTACGCACACCCCCGCGCGTTCCACATCAGGCTATTGGTTGGCGTACCCGATGCGTAGCTTTTGGGATCGAAGATCCAGACAGTTTTGCCCGTCTTGGCATCGATGCCTGCCGCTTGATAAAGGGGCGTGGCAAGAAAGAGCATTCCCTCGGCCATGAGCGGCGTGGCTTTCAGGCTGCCGATTCTGGGCTCGCCGCCGCGCCTGTACAAATTGGGCTTTTCCGCCGCCAGCGCGGCGCTGATGACGCGGGGGTCAGCCCGCCAGTTACCGCCGGCCTCGCTCTTGGAGATAAGGGCGTCGGGCGAATCCCAGCTCCAAGCCACTTTCAGTCTTTTGAAATTGTCGCGGTTGATCTGGTCCAGCGGCGCGTATCGCGTGCTGCCGACATCGCCACCGTAGCTAGGCCACTGGCCATCCTTGGTGCCCTGCTGGGCCAGAGCTGATTGGCCGCTGAGCGAACCGACAAGCAGAGGCAGGCCAGCGACAAAAATGCCGATGAACCCGGCGATGTGGCGCCGAACGGCAGCCAAGTGCGGCGCCATCTGGCTGCCACGAAGACACACAACTGGCGTGGTTGTCATGATCGGCAATGCGCGCCCCTTTGGGTCGTCCGTAGGGTTTTCAGTTGGCGTCGGAAGCTGACATCGTATCAAAGTAGCTGGATTCCTACGAATCGGGACAAATTGTAAACTTCGCCGATTGTTGAGGAGGCACACGCCCGGAGGCCGCCGTAGCCTCGGACGGCGATCTTTTCCGAGAGATATTGACAGCCGCACAAGGTCAGATTCCAACTAGGAATTGACGACCACTGCACAAAGGCTCCAGAAGCATGTAAGGCGAACTTCGCATGTCACGACGTGGCGTGTTGGTTGTTATTTTGCTTGTCATATCCGCGGCGAGTGCTGGCGCGCTCGAAATCGGCGAACCGATCGATGGCTTCGCGCTGCCGGACATTCACGGACGCGACCGCTCGCTATCTGAATTTGCGGACAAGCCGATTGTGGTGGTGGCGTTCTTGGGAACGGAATGTCCGCTCGCGCGGCTGTACGGTCCCAGGCTGCAAGCGCTGAGCAAGAGTTACGCCGAACGCGGAGTGGCGTTCGTCGGTATCGACGCGAACCAGCAAGATTCGCTCACCGACTTGACCGCCTTTGGTCGACAACACGGCATTCAGTTTCCTTTGCTCAAGGATCGCGACCAAACCGTGGCGGACAAGTTCGGCGTGGTGCGCAATCCGGAGGTGTTCGTGCTCGACAAGAAGCGCACAGTTCGCTATCGCGGCCGAGTCGACGATCAGTACGGATTGGGATCGAGCTCCGGCTATGCCCGCACTGAGATCAAGTCGCGTGATTTGGGCGACGCTTTGGACGCCTTACTGGCCGGCAACCAGGTTGCGCGCGCCACCACTCCGGTGACGGGTTGCATCATTGGCCGCAGGGCCAAGACCGAGCCGCACGGCGAAATCACGTACGCCAAACACATTGCCGGACTGCTGGAGAACAGGTGTGTGGCCTGCCATCGAGCGGGCCAGGCTGCGCCCTTTGCGTTGACCGACTATGATGAGGTCGTAGGCTGGGGCGAGATGATCAAGGAGGTCGTGTCCGAAGGGCGAATGCCGCCGTGGTCGGCCAGTCCTGAGTTTGGGCATTTTTCCAACGACGCCCGTCTGAGCGACGCCGAGAAGCAACTAATCAGCACATGGGTCGACAACGGTTGCCCGCAGGGTGACTCGGCCGATCTTCCCCCGCGCAAAACCTGGACCGACGGTTGGACGATTGGCGAGCCTGAACAGGTTTTGAGCATGTCAGCGGCGTTCAACGTGCCGGCCGAAGGCGTAATTCCCTACCAAATGTTCGTGGTCGATCCCTCCTGGACGGAAGACAAATGGATTCGCCGGGCCGAGGTCTTGCCGTCCGATCGCGGCGTCGTGCATCACATTATTGCCATGATCGTGCCGCCCGATACTCATCTGTTCGGCGGCGAAGGGAACGAGGGGGAGACGTGACAGCCGGCCCGAGCGCGCTCCGGTGCGCGTACGAGGCGATCGGCCGAAGACATCGCCGCGATGGGCGACGACTTTGGCGGCAGCAAGCTGACGTCCTATGTTCCTGGCCGTCCCGCCACGGTGTTTCCTGAGGGCGTGGCCATGTTTGCGCCGGCGGGCTCGAAAATCGCCTTCCAGATCCACTACGCGCCCAATGGCAAGGAGGCGCAGGACAAGAGCTATATCGGCTTGATTTTTGCAGATCCGTCGTCGGTGAAGAAACGCGCGCACGTGCTGGGGGTGACCGGGTTGGAAATCCGGATACCGCCGCACACCGACAATTACAAGGTAACGGCCGAAATGCCGATTCACAGCGACCAGTTGCTGCTCTTGATGTCGCCGCACATGCATTTGCGCGGCAAGTCATTCCGCTACGAGGCCCTGTTTGCGGACGGCACGAGCGAGATTCTGGTGGACGTGCCAGAGTACGACTTCAACTGGCAGTTGACGTACGAGTTGGCCAAACCGAGGCTGCTGCCCGCCGGCTCAAAATTGCGGTGCACGGCGTATTACGACAACTCACAAGACAATATCGCGAATCCCGATCCCAGCAAGACGGTCACCTGGGGACCGCAAACGTGGGATGAAATGATGATCGGTTATTACGCGGTGGTCACTGTCGAGGACGATGCGCATCGCTCCAAGGGCAAGACTGCAAAGCCCTCGACAGAAGGTGCCCCACACTAACAGCTTGTTGAAATATTGACTGGCTGCCAGGCTAGCGAGGTTAGTCTCTCCGGAAAAAACACGGGAACGTCAACCATGACATCTGTCCGAACACATCAAATCATCTCCCGGTGCAAGTTCGTGCATCGATTTCCATTGGTAGTGATTTTTTTTCTTGCCGCCATGTGCTGCTGGACAACCGCACTGCCCGCCGCGGAGATCGGCGCACGTATCGATCGCTTCGAACTGCCGGACGTTCATGGTCGCACGCGCGAGTTGGGCGAATGGGCAGAGAAACCGCTGGTGGTCGTCGCCTTTCTGGGAACCGAGTGCCCGCTGTCGCGCCAGTATGCCGCACGGCTGCAGGAGTTGAGCGAGCGCTATGCCGAGCGCGGCGTGGATTTCGTGGGCATCGACGCCAATGCGCAAGATTCGCTTACCGACATGTCGAGCTTTGCAAATCAGTTCGGCATCCGGTTTACGCTGCTCAAAGATCGCGATCAGTCTGTGGCCGATAAGTTTGGCGCCGTGCGGAATCCCGAAGTGTTCGTGCTCGACAAGGACCGCTCGATTCGCTATCGCGGCCGTATCGACGATCAATACGGACTCGGTTCGAGCTCCGGTTACGCTCGCACCCAGGTCAAGGTTCGCGATCTCGGCGAGGCGCTCGACGAATTGCTCGCAGGCAAGCAAGTTTCGCAGTCGGTCACCCAGGCGACCGGCTGCTTGATCGGGCGCACGCCAAAGAGCCAACCGGGCGGCGAAGTCACGTACGCCAAGCACATTGCCGCGATGATGCAGAATCATTGTGTGGCTTGCCATCGGCCGGGGCAGATCGGGCCATTCGCTCTGACCGATTACGAAGAGGTGGCCGGCTGGGGCGCGATGATCAAAGAAGTGGTGACCGAAGGCCGAATGCCACCCTGGTCGGCCAATCCCAATTTTGGACACTTTACCAACGACGCCCGCTTGAGCGATCGCGAGAAGACGCTGATTTACGCGTGGGTCGATCATGGTTGTCCGCAGGGCGACTTAGCCGACCTACCGGCGCCGCGGAGTTGGACTGATGGCTGGCAGATTGCCGAGCCCCACCAGATCGTGCGCATGGAGAAGCCGATTACGGTGCCGGCCGAGGGAGTTGTCGACTATCAGAACGTCCTCGTCGATCCGGGTTGGACCGAAGATAAATGGATTCAGGCGGCCGAAGTCCGGCCGGGCAACCGCGCGGTAGTGCATCACATCATTGCCACGGCCGTTCCTCCCGGCGCAACGCAACAGGCGCGCGCGGCGCGGCGCGATGCGAAAGACTCTGCAACGAGTGAAGGCGCACCAGCCAGGCCTGCCAGAACGGACGATGGCGAACTGCGCGGCATTAAGCTGACGGCCTACGTGCCTGGGCGGCTGGCCAACACGAATCGGCCTGGCGTGGCGATGTTTGTGCCGGCGGGCTCGAAGATCGCGTTCCAACTGCACTACACTCCCAACGGCAAAGAGCAGGATGACCAAAGCTACATCGGCTTCGTGTTTGCCGATCCAAAAACCGTCAAGAAGCGATTGCACGGCGGACGGGCCGGCAACAGTTCGTTTGTCATCCCGCCCCGCGCGGACAATCACGAGGTCGTTGCCGAGGTGACTATGAGCAGCGACAAGATGATGCTGTGGATGTCGCCGCACATGCATTTGCGCGGCAAATCGTTTCGTTACGAGGCCCACTATTTAGACGGCCGAAGCGAAATCCTGCTGGACGTGCCCAAATATGACTTCAACTGGCAGATCACCTACGAATTCGCAGAGCCTAAGCCGCTGCCGAAGGGCACGCGGCTGGTATGCACGGCGCACTTTGACAACTCAGAAGACAATCCGGCGAATCCCGATTCGACGGACACGGTTCGCTTCGGCCCACAAACCTGGCACGAAATGATGATCGGCTGGTATGCGACATTGTCGGCGGATGATGATGGCTACGTCGCCACGGCCACGAGCGACGATCCGGCTTCAGAGGGGACCGGTAACGACCCGAGCGAATAGCCGACGCAGTTGTGGGCCACGCCATGTGGCACGGTGCATGAGTCAGTTGGTCTTTTTGGCGGCCAGGGTGCGCACCAAGACAACGACTTGCCAAACCTCCGCTTCCTTGAGCTTGTCCTTGTAGGCCAGCATGTCGGCGGATAGGCCGTCGCGAATAACCACGAATATTTCGCCGTCGGTCGATCCCGTGTCCCACTCGTTATCCGTCAAATCGGACGGTTCACCGCCTGAAAGGGCCTGCCCACCGTCTCCCTTGCCGGTGGCGCCATGACACGAGGCGCAATGCCGACGGTAGAGTTTTCGCCCTAGGTCGATCGATTCGGGGTTGCTGGCCACGGGGTTTTTGAGTTTGGCGGCTTCGGCATTGTACGGCTTGTACGGTTCCGTAGCGGTCAAGGGATGCGCGGCCCAGGCTGCGACGCTTGCGCAAATGCCAACAACAAGCACCATCCCACGCGGGGCGCGATGCTCGCTATTCCCGTGGCGCATCAAAACTCTCCATAAGATATTCAGGATGCGAGTCTCGAAGGTAGACGAACAACTCGTGAACGAGGTTGACGATCCGTCCCGCTGCGTACTCGTACTGATCCGCTTTCACGGCCACAGATAATGAAACCCGTCCCAATCGGTTCGAGCAGGAGGCTGTCGCTCGCGCGGGATCGACGCGGCGGTGCTCGGGCAGGTCGTCGTTGTGACGCTCAGCGATGAAACATTTTAGTTGAGCGTACATCTCGGAACGAGCCGGTACGTCGGGCAGTAGCTGCTGAAATCGTAATGCGCTGCGTGATGTGTCCACGATTAGTTCCATCGGCCGAGCGACGAGCCACAAAAATCGAAAAGCGGGTAGTCCGGCATGGGTCTTGTGTTCGCAAAAGCCGCGAAATACGCCGCGATCGGCGTACGATTGCAGCTTCTGCCGCACCATGCTGAGCGAGTCACAAGTAGGACGCCGCGCGCGGATCATCGCAGTCTTTCCCATTAGTGGTTATAGGCCATGCAGCCGGGCTCGACAGTTCCCAAGAATCCCGGTTCATAGCGCTGCTTGATCCAGAACTCTTTCTTTGCCTGGCAGTTGATGATCGAGGGGCGGCTCTCCTTGACGGCAATCTGATAACAGCGCTCCAGCGCCGGGCGGAAACCATCCGGCGAGGTTACGTATTCTCCGTGCGCGCCCAGCGCCTCGCCCACTTTGTCGTAGCGCAGGTTCTCCTGGAACAGGTGCAGACTCAGCGTCAGCGGACTGCGAGCGTTGCCCGTCCAAGTCCCCCAGGCGTTGTTGTTGTAGACCACCATGATCATGGGAAGGCGGTATTTCGCGGCGGTCTCCAACTCCATGATTGTGTAACCGATTCCGGCATCGCCGGTCACGCCGATCACTGGCGCGCCCTGATACGCCGCCTGGGGGCCCACGCCATGTCGCATCGCCACCGCGGCCCCGAACGCATATCCCACATCCGGGCCAATGTCGCCATACTGGTAAGCTCCGTTAAGGATCTGGCCCGGTCGATATCCGCGCAGCCATCGACGGACATAGCGGGCAATGCCATATCCGCCGGAAACAAACGTCGTTTGTTCCTTGGGAAGTTGGCCGCGATACATGAACTCGGTCAGTTCCTTGGCAATCACCGCCGGATGCACGGCGTCGGTGTAGCTTGCGCCGTGCCGGTAGAAAATGGCGAGCTCATCCTCGAACTTTTTACGCGCCGCGGCGACTTCGGCGATCCAGGCGTCGTGCTTCATGGCGGGCACCGCGTCGGCAAGCGCCTCTAGCGCGGCCTTCTCGCAGCTTACAATGCCGACGTCGATCGGCAAATTGCGGCCAATATCTTCCAGGCTGGGGTCGATGCGGATATAGCGCGCATCGGGACCGAATGCGAATTCGCCGACGGTCGGCATGCAATACTGGCCGACCAGCACCACGACGTCGGCACTAGCCAGGGCCCCGGGAGCCGCATTGGCCGATAGCCGGTGGTCGTCGGAAAACTGTCCCTTGACCGCGCCGGACTCGACCACCGCGATGTCGCCTCTTTCGGCCAATCGTTTCAGCGCGTCCCAGGCACGACTGTAAAAGACTCCGTTGCTCGACACAATGATTGGCCGCTGGGCCTTCGTCAACAGGTCGACCGCGGCCTGCACTGCCTTTGGGTCAGGATGCGGCTTCGCGTCGGTGCGGTACCTGGTTTTGTCGTAAAAATAATCCAAGTCGCTGGCGCTCTTGAAGCTGGCGCGCGTCACCTCGGCGGGAAAGTCCAAATGTACTGGTCGCGGAACGCCCGAGCGCAATTGGCGAAATGCGTAGGCCGCGTACTCGTGCACGCGCGCCGGGGTGATCAATCGCTTGCCATACTTCTTCAATCCTTCGGTATTCGGTTGCTGATAGCCGAGTTGAATGCCGGCTTCGGAATCCTCGGTGCGCAGCGCCACGTTGCTGGCCAGCACTAGCACGGGGGATCGCGCGGCATTGGCCGCGGCAATCGCGTTGATCATGTTCGTGAATCCCGGACCCTCCGTGCCCGAGGCGGCCGCGATTTCTCCGGTGACACGGCAGAATCCGTCGGCGGCATGGCACATCGCGCCTTCATGGCGGCCGGAATAGGTCGGAATCCCCTCTTGGGCAATCGCATTGACAATGGCGTAATTGCCAGGACAGGAAAACAACGCGGCCAGGCCCTCCTCTTTGCAAGCGCGGGCAAATACCTGCGCGCCGGTCATCGGAAACTCAGCCTTCGCCGGCTTCAGCTTCGCTGCCTGTGCAAATTCCGCAGGCGTTGTGATGGGATTGGCGGTGTCGGTTTCACTGGCTGCGAGCCGCGACTCAGCCAGGATCGCCGCGGCGCCCGCAACCATTGCGGAATTGGCGATGAATTTCCTGCGAGAGACATTCGCCGGATCGCCAGCGGCCGGCTTGTCGCTTTTTTTATCGCCCATCGTATCGACTTTCTTGCGAAAAGCCCCGCCTTCAATCCACGATTGCTTGCATCACCGCGTTTTCGAAATCTCGTTGGACTTGCTGGTCGCGCTGTTGCAACATCAGCACGGCGCACATTTGCTCGTTCGGATCGGTCCAGGAAATCGTGCCGAACGCGCCGCCCCAGCCGAATGCGCCGTTCGATCGGCGCGTTTGTGCCTTGGCCGCGTCGAGCACGACCGCAACTGTAAATCCAAATCCCATGCCCTGCTGGCCCGTGGTGAGCCCGGAAAAAAGGTCGCCGACGTGGTTGGTGGCCATTAGCGATACGGTGCGGGGAGAGAGCAAGCAATTGCCGTTCAGCTTTCCGCCGTTGAGTAGCATTTGCTCGAATCGCAGATAGTCTTCCGCCGTACTCATCAGGCCGCCGGCGCCCGAAAAGTATTTGCGGCTGGAGAAGCCTGCTTGCAGTGGACTCTTTTCCAACCCATTGGGTGTGGCGCGGTATAGCGTCACCAACCGCGAATGCTGGTCATCGCCCAGCGCAAACGTGGTGTCGCGCATGCCCAACGGCTCGAAGATGCGCACTTTCAGGAATTGATCGAAAGATTGTCCCGACGCGATCTCGACAATGCGTCCCAAAGTATCGATGCCGGCTCCCGGGCTGTAACGCCAGGCGGAACCGGGCTGAAAGTCGAGCGGCACCGCACCCAAGCGAGGAATGTAGTCCGCCAAGGTAGTGTCCGCGGTGCGTGGATTCTGCCGCGCTGCCGCGCTGCCGGGGCCGCCGCTCAGCAAGCCTGAGGTGTGCGTGAGCAAATCGCGAATCGTGATTTCACGATTTGCCGGCACCGTGTCGTACTCGGGGGTGCCAGATGGTTGCGCTATCGCGCCCGTTCCCTCGGAGGCCGTGGCTCCCTTGAGAACGGCAACCTTCATTTCCTTGAATTCTGGGATGAAGTTGGACACGGGATCGGAAATCCGCACCTTGCCTTCCTCGACCAGCATCAAAATCGCGACGCCGGTTACCGGCTTCGATGACGAAGCCATGCGAAAGATCGCGTCCGTGGTCATCGGTAATTTGGATTCGATATCGATCAATCCGTGGGCTTCGAAGTGCGCGACTCTTCCGCGGCGGGCGACGGCCGTCACGCCACCTTGAATGTGGCCGGCTTCAATGTGCCGCTTCATCATCTGGCCAATCCGCGCCAGCCGTTCGGTGGAGAGTCCCACTTCTTCAGGTCGGGCCGTCGGCAGATCGTCCGCGCAAAGATTCCGATCGGCGAACAGCGCAGCGGCCAAGGTGAGACTCAGAACGATTCGCGACACATGCGGCCGCCGAAAATACGAGCCAAAAACGGCGACCGAGGCGACCTTGGAGTTCATGAGGATTCTCACGGGAAGAGGGGTTGGCATCGCTTGAGCCGATATCCGCCTTGCGGCGCGCAATATAATCAGCCCACAAGCCGATCGCAAGCGAGCCGGTCGCGGGAATTTCCGAGCGAGGGGTCAATCCGGCGCGTCGGCATCGTCCAGCACGGCGCGGTGCGTTTCGGCCGCCAACCAAACAGCGACCAGCGTGATGGCCGAGAGGGCGATCATATAAACGGCGATCGGCCACGGCTGGCCTCCGCTCCATTGCAGCAGCGCTGTCGAAATCAAGGGCGCGAGTCCTCCGGCCAGCGGTGAGGCTAACTGGTATCCGACCGAGGCGCCCGTATATCGGACCTCGGTGCCGAACAGCTCGGAAAAGAAAGCGGCTTGGGGCGCGTACATCGCTGCCTGAATGACCAATCCGGACGTGATCGCCAGACCAATCAAGACGACGTTGCCCGTGTCGACAAGCCAAAAAAAGGGGAAGGCGAATGCGGCCGTCCCCGCGGCGCCCGCCAGGTATACCGGTCGCCGGCCCACGCTGTCAGACAAGCGGCCCAATAGCGGGATTGCGACAAACTGCACGGCCGAAGCCAGTAACACAAGATTCAGGATCGCGGCTCGGTCCACGCCCAGGGTTGCCGTGGCATAGGTCAGCACGAAAACCGTGTAAATGTAGAAAGCGCCGTTTTCCGCCACGCGCGCGCCAATCGCCAGCACGACATTCCGCGGGTAGCGCCTGAGCAATTCGAAGAAGGGCGCTCCCGATTGTTTGTTTCGATCGCGCATTTTGGCAAATAGCGGGCTCTCCATGACCTGCAATCGGATGAACAGCCCGACGCCGAGCAGCACGATGCCCAATAGAAACGGAACCCGCCAGCCCCAGCTCAAGAACATGTCGTCCGGGAGCGAGGAAAACGCGTTGAACACCGCAGTGGCCAGGATCATGCCTGCCGGCACGCCCGCCTGAACCCAACTGGCGTACAGGCCCCGTCGGCCTTGGTGTCCGTGTTCCACTGCCATTAATACTGCGCCGCCCCACTCGCCGCCCACTCCGAAGCCCTGCACGAATCTGAGAAAAACCAGCAGCGCCGGCGCGGCTACGCCCGCCTGATCATAGGTCGGCAATACGCCGATCAAGAACGTGGCCAGTCCCATCAGCGTGAGCGTGGTAACGAGCATCGACTTTCGTCCCATGCGATCGCCGAAATGACCAAACACAACGGCGCCGATCGGACGAGCAAAGAATCCGACCGCGTACGTGGCGAAAGCGGCCATCGTGCCAGCCGTGGAATCCAGCGTCGGAAAGAACAGTTGGTTGAAGACCAGTGCCGCGGCGGTGCCGTACAAGAAAAAGTCGTACCACTCGATCGTTGTACCGATGAAGCTGGCCAAAACCACGCGAGTGACGGAACCGGCCGGCATTTCAGACGTATTCATGTCTCGACTTATACACTTTGGGCGCCGTCGGCGACAAGCACGCCGAGACCGCGACGAACCCTCTGGCACAGCTAGAACGATCGGGAGCGGACTTGCCTGAAGCGCGGTATCGCTCATTCCGCTCGCGGTCAATTGACTGCGGCATTCCCTGACTGCTACCTTGCTTGCCTGCGAATGACCATTCCTAGAACGGCCAGTTGCATGGCCTTGTTAGCAGGAAAAAGGAACATGAAAGCGATCGTCGCGCACCAGTGGTGCGAACCGAGTGGCCTGGTGTTGGAGGACGTTGAGCGGCCCCAGCCCAAGGACGGCCAACTCCTGATTAAGGTCAGTAGCGCCGCGCTCAACTTTCCCGACATCCTGATGGTTGCCGGCAAGTATCAGGTCAAGCCGCCACTGCCGTTTACGCCGGGCTTTGAAGTCGCCGGCACGGTCGAAGCGATCGGAAGCACGTCAGGAGGCACAGGCGAGAAATTCGCGTCGGGCGACCGCGTATTGTCGCAAATCAGCCTAGGCGGTTTCGCCGAATTCGCAGTCGCTCCGGTCGCGACGACGCAGCGAATCCCTGCGGCCATGACGTACGACGAAGCGGCCGCGTTTCCGCTGATCTATCAGACGTCGTACTTCGGCCTGGTGTTCCGTGCCGGACTGCAAAAAGGCGAGACGGTACTCGTCCATTCGGCCGCCGGCGGCGTGGGACTGGCCGCGGTGCAGATCGCCCGCGCCCTGGGCGCCGGAAAAATCATCGGCACCGCCGGCTCAGACCAGAAGCTGGACATCATTCGCCAGAATGGCGCCGACGTGGCCATCAACTACCAGACCGAGGATTTTGTCGAAGTCGTGAAGCGCGAGACGGGCGGCCGCGGCGCGGACATCATTTACGACCCGGTCGGCGGCGAAATCGGCCAGCGGAGCACGAAGTGCATCGCTTTCGAGGGCCGGTTGCTCATCGTGGGCTTCACCAGCGGAGGTTTCTCGAACTTCGTCTCGAATCACATCCTCATCAAGAACTACAGCGTGGTGGGCGTCCACTGGGGAATGTATCAGCAGCAGGATCCCGCCAAGATCGCCCGCGCTTGGAAAGCTTTGTGGGAGTTGTACGACGCCGGACGCATCAAACCGGTCGTCGGTAGCCGCTTTCCCATGTCGCAAGTTGCCGACGCGATGAATCTGTTGTCATCGCGCGCCGCGGTCGGCAAGATCGTCTTGCATTGGTAAGGGCCCGGCGCCGAGAATCGCCGTGCAGAGTGGGACCCCAGTGGCTTTAGACGTCGGGCAGCGTGAATGGTTTGCGATATTCTTTAGTCAGCAGTCGGTTGGCGGCGTCGCAGCCGACGAACTGTTGGGATTGCACATCGAAGTCGAGGCGGCCTTGAGTCTGGTAGGCGATCTCGCCCAGGTGTACCAGTGAGCAACTGCGGTGGGCCACTTCGGGATTCGCCCGCGTGGGGGTTCGATCGCGGACGGCCGTGAGAAAGTCGGCCATGTGCTCAGGATAGCCGGTCTTGCCGCGCAGCTCGCGGCCCTCGGTTGGGCCCGGTTTGGATTTTGCGCCCAGAAACACGCTGAACGCGCCGCGGCGAGAGAAGATCATGTAGCCTTCGCTGCCATAGAACACGTTGCCATTGTCGAATCCGTGCATGCCGTAGGAAGTGAACGGATAGTTTTCATAGATCAATAGCCGGCCGTCGGGATATTCGTAGGTCACGTTCAAATTGTCGGGATATTCGCTGGCATGGCCGAGCAGCATCATACGTCCGCCGCGGGCCGTGACTTGCTTGGGCAGCGTGTCGATGCCGAGGCCCCAAGTAGCCATGTCGAGATCGTGAATGCCGTCGTCACCGATCTCGCCGTTGCCATAGTCGCGAAACATCCGCCAGGTCGAGTGAAATCGATGCGGGTTGAAGGCGTGCTCGGGCGCCGGTCCCAGCCAGCGGTCGTAGTCGACGCCCTCGGGCGGAGTGCTGTCGGGCACGGGCTTAACCTCGTCGCGCAGCTCGGCCGTCCAGGCCCGCGCAACCTTGACCTGGCCAATGATCCCGTCGCGCAGCAATTGGCCCGCCTTTTCGGTGACCGGGCTGCTGCGCATCTGGCTACCCTGCTGCACGACGCGACCATACTTCTTGGCGGCCGCGATGATCTTGGGACCCTCGGCAAAGACGTGCGAGATTGGCTTTTCGATGTAGACGTCTTTGCCGGCTTGCATTAGGCCCAGCGCAATCGGCGCGTGCCAGTGATGCGGCGTGGCGATAATGGAAGCGTCAACGTTCCTGTCAGCGACGATTTCTTCGTAGCGCGCGGTGCGATTCGGGGGCGTGGGCTGATGCGGCGTGATATGCCCGGCCATTTTTTCGATTTGGCGCGGATCGACGTCGCAGAGCCAAGCAAAGTCGACATCCTCGTGGCGTTCGACCAGCCCTTTGACGTGTTGGGTCATGATGCCGCCGCAGCCGATGATCGCCAGCCGCAAGTTGCGCGGTTTGTTGTCGGCAAACGCGTGCACGCCGCCCAGTGCGGACGCCGCCGCCGCGAGCGCCGTAGTGTGGGCGGATCGCCGAAGAAACTGCCGGCGGGTCGGGTCGCGCGTCATCTGACGGGTCCTCGTGGTCTAGGATGCAATCGGGCGCGCTATGCCAGCCAGGGCTCGATGACTTTGCCCGCCACGTCCGTCAGGCGGAAGTCGCGACCTTGAAAGCGGTGCGTCAGCCGCAAGTGGTCGATGCCGAACAAGTGCAAAAGCGTGGCCTGAAAATCGTTGACGTGCGTGGGATCCTTGACCGGTGCCCAACCGATTTCGTCGGTTTCGCCGTAGACCTGGCCCCCTTTGATTCCGCCGCCGGCCATGAAGATGCTAAAGGCGAACGGATGGTGGTCGCGGCCCGTCACGCTTTCGGATCCGCCACGGTTTTCGCCCAAGGGCGTGCGGCCGAACTCGCTGGCCCACACTACCAGAGTTTCGTCGAGCAGCCCGCGCTGTTTCAGATCTTTGATCAGGGCGGCGATCGGCTGGTCGGCCATCTCGGCGTTGAACGGCAGTTCCTCGTCCAGATTCGAGTGGTGGTCCCACGAGGCGTGAATGATGTTGACGAACCGCACGCCCCGCTCGACCATCCGCCTGGCCAGCAGGCAATTGGCGGCGAAGGAGCGGAACTGGCCCGGTCCGCCGCCGCGATGGGCCTTGATGTCGGGCTCCTTGCGGTCCACGCCGTACATGTCCAACGTCGTCTGGGTCTCGCCCCCCAGGTCGATCAATTCCGGCGCGGCCGACTGCATGCGAAATGCCAACTCGTAGCTGGCGATGCGGCTGGCGATTTCGGGATCGTGAACCTGATTGAAGCGAGCGGAGTTGACGCGGCCCAGCGTGTCGAGTCCCTTGCGCTGCAACTCGACCGGCATGCCGGGGGGCATTTGCAGATTCAGCACCGGCTCGCCCTTGTTGCGGAACAGCACGCCGGAATAAACCGAGGGCAGAAACCCGCTTTGCCACAGCGAAGCCCCGCCGCTCGAACCGCGGCCGGCAGTGAGCACGACGTAGCCGGGCAAGTTTTGCGACTCGCTCCCCAGGCCATACGTCAGCCACGAGCCCATGCAGGGCAGCCCGAAGCTGGCCCGGCCGCATTGCATCAGCAGTTGACCGGGATGGTGATTGAACTGGTCGGTGTGCATGCCGCGAATAAGCAACAGATCGTCGGCCACCGAGCCGATATGCGGAATCAGTTCCGAAAGCTCCATGCCGCACTGACCGTGCTTGCTGAACTTTCGCGTGGTGCCCAGAATCGTGGCCGTGTCCTTCTTGAGAAAAGCGAACCGCACGTTCTTGACCAACGACTCGGGCAGCTTCTGGCCGTGCAATTCGTTCAGCTTGGGCTTGGGGTCGAACAAGTCGGCCTGGCTGGGCGCTCCCTCCATGAAAATGAAGATGCACGATTTGGCCCGCGGCGCAAAATGACCCGGCTTAGGCGCAAGCGGGTTTACGCTCGGCGCCGACGCCGCGTGAGCTTCTCTTGGGCCGAGCGGCGTATCGGCCGCCAGCGCCGCCGACAGGGCCAACCCGCCCAGGCCGCTGGCGGCGCTGGTCAGAAACTCGCGGCGGGTGCGTGAAATCGTCTCGATCGGATTGCCGTGCATTGGGCGCTGGCCCCTCATTCGCGAGTCAAGAATTCATCGAGGTTCATCATGATCCGCACCGTGGCTACCCAGGCGGCGGCCTCGTCCGCGCTGGCGCCTTCCGGCTTGAATGGCCCGAGCGCGGTCGTCGCTTCGGCCGAATGGCTCGCGTACCACTTACGGCTTTCGGTCAGTAGCTCGCCGAACGCCGCCAGTTCGTCGTCCGAGGCTGGCCGCGCTACACACCACCGCAGCGCCAACTTTAGCCGCTGGTGATCGTCGCTCGCCGTGGCCGAGAGCACTCGCCGGGCCATCGCCTGCGCGGCTTCCGAAAAAATCTCGTTGTTGAGCGTGGCCAGCGCCTGGAGTGGCGTATTCGAAGTCCGCCGCTCTATGCAAGTCGTGTTCGAGTCGGGACAGTCGAACGTTGTCAGATTAGGATGCGGGGCGGTCCGCTTGAAGAACGTGTACATCCCGCGGCGATAGCGATCCTCGCCCGTGCTGTTGCTCCACTTGAAGTTGTTGGCATAGCTCAGTTCGGCGATGTCGGCCGGCAGCGGCGGAAACACGCTCGGCCCGCCGACTTTGTCGGACAGTAATCCCGCCGCGGCCAGCGACACATCGCGCACGATCTCGGCTTCGACCCGATAGCGATTCTGCCGATGGAACAAATCGTTGAGCGGATCGACGTCAACCAGATCGGCTCGATGCTCGGAGGCCTCGCGGTAAGTCGCCGAGGCGACAATCAGTCGAATCATCTCCTTACGGCTCCAGCCGCGGGCCGTCATTTCGGCCGCCAACCAGTCGAGCAACTCGGGATGCGTCGGCCGCTCGCCGCGCACTCCAAAATCGTTGGCCGTCCGCACGATCCCACGGCCGAACAAGTTCGACCACAATTGATTGACCATCACCCGTCGCACGAGCGGATTGGCCGGATCGACCAGCCAACTGGCCAGATCCAGCCGATCGGCGGGACCCGCCGTGCGCGGCTTGAGCGGCGGCAACACGGCTAGCGTGCCCGGCTGCACTTCGCCCTCGGGCTGCAAAAAGTCGCCTCGCGACAGCAGATGGCTCGCTCGTCGTTTGTCCGTGCGTTCGGCCAGCACGCGAGCTTTCATCACCGGGTGAGCGGCGAGACGTTCGCGCAGCTTGCTCACGTCGGCGATCAGTTCGGCCACTTTCTTGTCCTCGCCGGCCCGATACTCGACGAGCGCCGCCGTTTGTTCCGCGGTCCGCTTATCGTTGGGCACTGCCAGCATGTCGCGCACCGCTTGCGGAATCGTCAACAGCGGATCGTGGCCCGTGACGGCCGTCAGCCGAAACCGCCCCAGGGTGTGCTGCGATCCATAATTCTGGCTCAGCACCAGTTGCAGCCAGGGCCGCTCTTGCGGTTTGAGCGGCTGCTTCGTCGTGAACAGAATCCAATGATCTCGCCCCGTCTGCGGCACGATCGACCAGCCGGTGGGTTCCTTGCCGTCGATGGCGTTGGCCGCCGGATGCTCAGGCTGAGAGGAATCGGCGACGGCCTGGGCTAGATCGATTCTATTGTCGGTTGTGATTTCCGCCGACGGTGCTGCAAAAGCTCGAAATTCGCCCAGCACGAAATTGCCGTGCCCAGTGCGGCCCGGACCGCGACCACCCAGCGAATCGTGCGCGAGCGCCTCGACGCGAAATCCCGTGATATCCTTGGCCAGGTCGGTCTTGG
>JANNQN010000156.1:0-3989 GCA_031400775.1 Planctomycetia bacterium
GATTTCAAGGACAAGGCCATGAGCCTGCTGCGCGAGAGCCTGGCCCAGCAGTCACGGTCGACCAACGAGCGAGCCAAGCTGTACGCCGCTGCGCTCGAAAAGCGGTTGGGCGAAAAGCTCTCGCAGCGGATGGGGTGGCAGCCGCGCTGCAAGCCCACGGTACTCTCGACCGGGCGGATTCTGTTGCCGCTCTACAGCGACACCTATTCGTTTTCGTTGATGGCCGTCAGCGACGATGACGGCGCGAGTTGGTATGCCAGCGAACCGCTGATCGGCTTCGGCAATATCCAGCCCGCCGTGCTCGAGCGCAAAGACGGCTCGCTGGTGGCCTACATGCGCGAGAACGGCATCACCGACAAGATCCGCGCCTGCGAGTCGAGCGACAAAGGTTTGACCTGGGGCAATGTCACTTCGCTCGACATGCCCAACCCCGGCAGCGGGCTGGACGCCGTGCGGCTGGCCAACGGACATTGGGTGCTGATTCACAACGACACCACGAATGGCCGCAATAGCCTGGCCGTTTCGTTGTCCGAGGACGAAGGCAAGACCTGGAGCAAGACTCGACATCTGGAAAAACACGAGAAGGGATCGTACCACTATCCGGCCATCATCCAGGGGGCCGACGGCACGATCCACGCCGTCTACAGTTATTTCGTCGAGGCCGGCAAAAGCATGAAGCATGCCGCGTTCAATGAGGACTGGATCCATGCCGGCGACGCCAAATAACGAAGACACGGGCGCTCGGCCAGCTAGCGAACCCGGCGGCCCGCGGCGACGCGGCCGGGTGCTGGGCATCTGCTCGCTCGTCTGCTTCGCGATCGCGCTGGTGTTGACGTTGATGTTCGTGGCCGATGCCGTCAACGAGTTCTACCACGGCGACGGCCGCGACATGGCGGCGGCCCCTCCGGCGGTGCTGCAAATGGGACTTATACACATGGTCGGTATGACGGGAACGATTTTGGGTTACCTGGCCCCAGACGGTTGCCGGTTGGCGCGCTGGGGTCTGTGGTCGAATGTGATCCTGCTTGTGATTTTTTGGCTGGGAATTGCTCTCTCGCCGATTTAAGCGCTGTTCGAAAAACCTTCTGGGAGACTTTCATCGATGCACGGCAACTTGTTGAAGATTCTGGCGCTGGCGTTCGTCGTAACCGCTGCGCTTGTTCAAGCGGCCGCCGCCGCGCCCGACGGCAAGCGATACGTGATCATCCATGCCGACGACGCCGGAATGTCGCACTCGGTCAATGTGGCCACGATCCAGAGCATGGAGCAGGGTATCGTGTCGTCGGCCAGCATCATGGTCCCTTGCCCATGGTTCAAGGAGATCGCGGCCTATGCCAAGGCGCATCCCGAACGCGATTTCGGCATCCATCTCACGCTGAATTGCGAATGGCACGAGTATCGCTGGGGACCGGTGGCTCCGCGCGAGAGCGTGCCCACGCTCGTCGACCCGGAAGGTTATATGTGGGGTGGCGTGGGAGACATCGTCCGCACGGCCAAGGCTTCGGAAGTGGAAACCGAGTTGCGGGCCCAGGTCAAACGGGCCCTCGAGTTTGGCGTGCCGGTGACGCACTTGGACACGCACATGGGGGCCGTCGTGAGCCGCCCCGACTTGGTCGAGGTCTACGTGCGGTTGGGCATTGAATTCAACGTGCCCGTGTTTTTCCTGCGCAATTTCGACGAGGCGGGCACGCTGCCCAAGGACGTGCGGGCCAGGGCCGAAGGGCTGGTGAAGCTGCTCGACGAGCACAAACTGCCGGTGCTCGACTCGATGACGCAGTACTACAGCGGCGAGAGCTATGAGACCAAGAAAAAGATGTACCTGAAGGCCATCGAGGATACCAAGCCGGGTGTGCGCTACCTGATCATCCACTGCGGCTACAACAACGAGGAGTTGCAAGCCATCACGACCAGCTCCGTGATCCGCGACAACGACCGCCGTGTGTTCACCGACCCGTTATTCATCGAAGCCGTGAAGAAATCCGGCGTCGAGGTCGTGTCGTGGAAGCAAGTGCGCGGGAAGTGAAGTGGGGGTTGGGGGTTGGGGGTTGGAAAAATACGCCGATTTTTGGCTCGTGCGCCGCCCCATCGCTTGCGGCTTAGCCCGTCCGACTCCGACCCCGCGCTCGCCCCTACAACTTCAAATAAATACCGTTCTTCTCCAAATGGCGAATGAACAAGTACGTGATCCCAAAATAAACCGCAAACCCAATCGCGACGTACCATCCGGGCGCGTCGTTTGGCATGAACGGTTTGACGGCGTCGGCGACGATGCCGTGCAGCACGTAGCCCACGAGCGCGTTGGTGCCCAGCGTGCGAAACAGTCCCAGTTGCCAGCCCCACATGTCGCAGGCGATGTAGAACACGACGTATAAGGCCAGCGCGAGACCGCCCGCGAACACGTGGTACGAGACGGTCGCGGCCCGCTGGCTCATCATCCAATAGTTTTCCTTGCGGTGGTCGCGGTCGGGCGGCGGCACGAAGGGCGGCTCGGCCCAGTTGAGCGAATGGGTTTGCAGTCGCTCCTGACTAGGCACCACCGGGTCGGGCGCTCGCAACTGATCCTTTAGGCTCGCGACCTGATCTTCCGGCACGTCGTACAGCGTGGTGCCGCAGGACAGCAGCCAGCCGGCCGCCATCAGCAGGATCGACCACACGATCATCTTCGCGATTCGCGGGCGGCCGTCGGCAGCGGTCACGGCGTCGCAGGCCAGCGTGCCCATGATCGTGGGCACGGTCCACGACAGAAATCCCAACAGCCCGCCGTCGATGCCGCCGGTGTGTACCCAATCGAAATAAAACCAGTACGACAGAAAGATCTGCAAAGCGGCCGAAGCGACCATGTAGGCCACGCGCACCATGGCGCTACTGCGAATGACCGGCGTGATCCACAGCGACGTGACGGCGATGTGCATCAGCGTCTGAAACCACGCGCCTTTGAGCGCCGGCCGCAGGGCCTCCCAGGGGCCTTTCTCGACTAGCGCCTCCCAAGTGCGGCCCGCGTTGGGTGCGCTGTAGATGACGATGGCCACGAGCGCCAGTCCCAGCAGCCGGCGAACGACGTGGCCGTAAGCCCGCGCGATGCCCTCGGCCTGCGCCCGGCGGCCGAACGTCAGGCGAAACGCGAACCCCACCGCAAAGAAGAATTGCGGCATGATCGTGTCGGCATAGCTGCAAAAGTTGTTCGTATGCGTCAGCAGGATCGGCGTGGCGGCGAACGAGCCGAGAAAATTCACGAGGAACATGCCCGCCACCGTGTAGCCTCGAAACTGGTCGAGCGAAACGATGCGGGTCGTGACGGGCTTGGCGGTCGACATGGATGGGATTGGTCAGTGTGGTGGAGGTAGGGTAGGGCGTATCGAGGGTTGGACCGATACAAAAAAATGCGCTGGCAACGTCACCGTGGCAGGGCCATGGGCGTCGCCAGCGCTGGTTGGATGTCTATTTCGCGACGAGTTGCTTATCGAACCAATCGGCCATGACCTGCACCTCTTCGTGGATCGTGGGCCAGGGATGAGCCCCGCCCTTCTTGATGATCAGCTCGCAAGGCACGCCGGCGGCCTTGAGCGCGGCCAGCAGCTTCTCGGACTGCGACAACGGCACGAGCGGGTCGGCGTCGCCGTGGATGATCAGAAACGGCGGGGCCTTCGACGTCACGCAATACGCCGGGCTGACTTCCTTCAGTTTTGCGATGACTTCCGACGCGTCAGCACTTGCACCATTCAAGATCACGAACCGCTTCACCTGCACCAATTGGGCCGGCGTCGACTTGTCGTCGATCTTTTGGCCACGATAGTCCAGAAAGTCGGTGGGCGGAAAGAAAACGCCGGCCGCCTTGACGGACGACTTGTCATCGCAGGTCAGCGCCACGAGCGAGGCCAGATGCCCGCCGGCCGATGCGCCCATCAAACCCAGTCGCGCGGGATCGATCTTGTATTCCTCCGCGTGCTCTTTGACCCAGGCGACGCCCTGCTTGAGGTTCTTGGCCATCT
>JANNQN010000157.1:0-5838 GCA_031400775.1 Planctomycetia bacterium
GCTACCAAAGCCCGTCGAACCGGCCGAACCGCCCGCCGGCTCCTTGGTCGATCCGATTTTTGGCGTCCCGTCACAACTCGTCGTCGTCGGGCGGCGCGACCGTGTTGAACTCTCGTCTCACCGGTGGGATCGAGCCCGGCAGCAGCGGGGGGTCTTCGCTCTGCCAGGCCAAGACGAAGGTGATCGACTCGTGGCGATGATCGGCCGACTCGTCGCTGGTGACGTGTCGATCGATCAGCTTCCAACCCAAGGTCAGGTATTCGTTGACGACCTGTCCATCGGTCAGGGTGACGAGTTGTCGAGTATCCTCCAACCGACGCACCGATGCCAGCACATACGTGACCGCGGCGGGCTGGTCGACCGTGGCTTCGACCACGTACTGATTGATCAGGCTCCAGCCGAAACGCAGATATTGATTGGCCGTCTCGTGGCTGGTTGTTTCCATCACGCGGCGGGTGCCTTCGATGTTCATACCGGCCATCCTAATCGATCGAAAAGGCGGGCAAAAGCCTGGGCAAAGTGATTCGGCCGGTCGATAATGCGGCTCGCGGTTTGGCGTCCTGTTTTTCCGGTCGATCAGCACCATCAGCAACATCCGCGCCTCATGGCAGCTACCTCAGTCTCCGCGTACGAATTTCAAGCGCCGGCGCGGATTGTCTTCGGTTGGGGACGTTTGTGCGAAGTGGGGCCGCTGGCGGCCGGCATCGGCCGGCGTGCTTTTCTCGTCGTTGGATCCCGCACTTTGGCCGCCTACGGCATACTCGACGCCCTTCAGGACATGCTGCGGCAGAATGGCGTCGAGCCGATTGTGCTCGCCACGATCGATCGCGAACCACTCGTGGCCGACGTGGATCGGTCGGTTGCCGAGATCCGCCGCCACCAGGTTCGCGAAGGCGACATGGTCATCGGACTTGGCGGCGGCTCGGCCATCGACCTTGCCAAGGCCGTGGCGGCGCTGGCTACCAACACAGCCGGCACGACCGTTCAGGATTATCTTGAAGGAGTAGGCCGCGGCCTGGCGATCACCGAGCGACCGCTCAGCTTGATCGCCATTCCCACCACCGCCGGCACCGGCAGCGAAGCCACGAAGAATGCCGTCATCTCGAGCTACGATCCACCGTTCAAGAAGAGTCTGCGCAGCGAGTGGATGCTGCCCAGGGTCGTCGTCGTCGACCCTCAACTGGCGGTCAGCGTTCCTCCGGCCATCACGGCACAGACCGGCATGGACGCCATCACGCAGCTCATCGAAAGCTACATCTCGCGAAAAGCTCGCGCGATCCCGCGGGTGTTGGCTGCCGGCGGGCTGCCCTTGGCCCTGGGGGCGATCGTCGAGGCGGTCGAAAACGGCGGCTCGCGGCCGGCTCGCGAAGCGATGGCTCAGGCGGCGCTGCTCTCGGGAATGGCGCTGGCCAATTCCGGTTTGGGAATGGCGCACGGAGTGGCCGCCGCATTGGGCGTACACCATCGCGTAGGTCACGGGTTGGCCTGTGCGACGATGTTGCCGGCGGCGCTACGCACAAACCGACAGATCGCCGAGCGCCCGCTTGCCGAGTTGGCGCGTGCGGCCGGCTTGAGTCTCGACCCGGCCGATTCGGTCGCCGCCGACGCGCTCGTCGGGCGCATCGACGAGATCTGCGAACACTTGGGCGTGCCGCGGCGGTTGTCGGAGCTGGGTGTAAAGCTCCAAGATATTCCGATTCTCGTGCGTGATTCGCGCGGCAACAGCATGGACGGCAACCCACGCACGCTATCGGACGCTGAACTGACCGAAATTCTCGAGGCACTCCTTTGATCGTCCCTTTGATTGTCGCCGCCGGACTGACGCCTGCCTGGCAACAGATCATGCGCTTCGACGGCTTTCGGCCCGGCGAGGTGCATCGGGCCATCGACGTGCAGTGGTGCGCATCGGGAAAGGTGCTCAATGTTGGCATCGCGCTTGCGCACTTGGGCGCCGCGTCGGAAACGATCTCCCTCGTGGGCGGCACGACGGGCGAGCAGATTCAGCGAGAGTTTCGTTCGCTGGGCATCGAAGCCTCGTGGGTCACCACTCAGGCGCCGACGCGTGTCTGCACGACCATCCTGGATCTCAAAACTGGCGCCGCGACGGAGCTCGTGGAAAATGCCGCCGCGGTCGACCGCGCCGAGTTGGACGCTTTCCGTTCGCTCTATGCCGCTCGTGCAGCACACGCCCAGATGGCGATCCTGACCGGGTCGCTCCCGGCCGGAGCGCCGCACGTGTTTTTTCGCGAGCTGCTCGACGACACTGCTTGCCCGGCAATCGTCGACGTTCGTGGGCCGGAACTGTTGGCCGCGATTGAGAGGGGCGTGTTCCTAGTCAAGCCGAATCGCGAGGAGCTGGCGCGCACGGTGGGCCGCGAAATCACCGGCGACGCGCAGCTTCATTCCGCCATGCTGGAGCTCAACGACCGCGGCGCCGAGTGGGTCGTCATCAGCGACGGGTCGCGGCCGGCCTGGGCCAGTTCGCGGGAGCAAGTTTTTCGCCTGACGCCGCCACGAGTCGAGCCGGTCAACCCGATTGGCTCGGGCGATTGCCTGGCCGCGGGCATCGCCTGGGCACTGCCCGAGGGTTCCGACACGCTCGCGGCGATCCGGCTGGGAATGGGAGCGGCAGCCTTCAACGTCAGCCAGTTGTTGCCTGCCCGTCTCGACCGCGACGCGGTTGCCAGCTATGCAGCGGACGTGACTTGCGAGCGGGTCCGATGATTGGGAATTGGACAGCCCTACGAGGAGCGACAATGCGAAAACTCCGAGGAATTCTCCGATTATTTGCCTCGCCGAGAGCAACCAACTAAAGTGAGGATTGGAGAATTGTCCAATTTGGGGTATCTGCGGAAGCTCGATCGAGAACCTATTCGCCAGAGTGATTTGTCATGAACACTGTCATTTCTCAACGCGGATTTCGCGTGCTCGTCGTCGGTGTGTTGGCGACTTTAGCGTCGTTCGCGTCGGCGCAGGTCGTGAGCTCTGGCAACGCCTCGTCAACGAACCCGGCGTTGTTGCCTGACTTGGGGAATTTGCAATTGGCCCAAGCGCAACTCACCCCCGAGCAGATTCAGGAAGTGGCACGATTGCGATACTTGCAGTCGCGACGACGCGGCCAGGTGCGCACGGGCATTCCGCAATTCATTCCCTTCGGCCCCGGCGCCATGATGCCGCCAGGTAATATGCAGATGGACGATCAGGGCGCGGACTCGTCTCGCAAGAGCTCGACGCAGAAACGGATCGAAGCCCGCAAGGTGCGCGACGAGCAAAAGAAAGCCGCTCGCGAAGAAGCCCTCGCCAAGAAGGCCAAGAACGGCAAGCCCGACAAGAAGGACGCCGCGAAGGCCAAAAAGGCCAAGCCGGACACGAAAGACGCCGCAAAAGCCAAGAAGGCCAAGGCGGACGTGGCGAAAAAGAAATCGGCCTAGTCGAGCGGACCAGTCGGGTGATCTAGACTTTTGCTACGTCGCCTTGCGTCCACTGGCCGTCGATGAGCCGCCACATCGTTCCCGTCGGGTTCTTGTCGGCCAACGCCGCGGGCAATCGCGATTGCCGCACGTTGTCGTAGCACTCAAGTGCCGTGAAGCGGCCGATTGCCGCGGGAATTCCCACGGCCGTGAAACCCGGATGTCCAGTGGCCGGATAGGGCCCGCCGTGATTCATCGCCGGGCTGACCGCCACGCCGGTCGGCATCTTGTCGTTCAGCAGGCGGCCGACCTTCGCGCGAAGCCGCGGCGCCAGTTGGTCGTACAGCGCATCGTCGCCACCGGCCGCGTCGGAGTAGATGCAGCCGGTCAGGTTGCCTTCCAGCGCATCGAGAGTCGCGGCGGCCTGTTCGACATTGTCAGCCACGACCGCCAGCGATGCGTTGCCAAAGGCCTCGGTCTGGTAGTGTTCCGCCGCGCTCAAGAACTGCTCGCCGGAAACTCTTAGCAGGGTGTTGGCAAAGCTGTATCCCTTTCCGCCGCCCGGTGTGCCGCCGGCCAGCACGTTGGCCCCGCCGCCCACGAGCTTTCCGATGCTGGCCTCCAGCGACCTCGCGACTCCGGCTGAAAGCAGCGTTCCGACCGGCGCTGAGCGAAACTTTTCGGCCACCGAAGCCAGAAACGCCTCGGTCGCAGGACCAGCCAGAAAAATCACCAGTCCCGGATTCGTGCAGAACTGCCCGGTCCCCATCAGGCAACTCGTGGCGAACTCACCCACGATCTGTTCCCCGCGGGTGGCGATCGCGCCCGGCAGGATCAGCACAGGATTGACGCTCGACAGCTCCAGATAGATCGGCTTGCCGGCGCGATCCGCCGCCGCCTTGAGCGCCAAGCCGGCCGCGCGACTTCCCGTGTAGCCTGTGGCGGCGGTACGCGGATCGGCCACGGCGCGCATTCCGTCTTCGTGGCTCGTGCGATAGATCAATTGCACGCTGCCTGGCGGCAGTCCCGCTTCGCGAGCCGCTCGATGCGCCGCCTCGGCCAGCAGTCGGGTCGTGCCCGGGTGCGACGAGTTCGCCTTGGCGATTACGGGATTACCGGCGGCAATCGCCGCGGCGAAATCTCCGCCCGCAACGCTGTTGAACGCGAACGGAAAATTATTCGGACCAAACACCCACACGGTTCCCAGCGGAGCGTGGCAAGAACGAATGCCTTGCCTGGTGTCGATGGTTGGCCGCAGCCAACTGCCACTGCGGGCAGCCCGCGCGGCTTCGCGCAGTTGCCCGGTCGTGCGCGGCAATTCGACGTCGGCCAGTCGCGGCTGCACGGGCAGAGCGGTTTCGGCGTGTGCCATCGCCACCAGTGCCTCGCGAGCCGCTTCGATATGGTTGGCATAGCGCTCCAGAAAGTCGGCCACAGGTGTGCCCCCGGCGCGGCGCAACGGCGGCGCCGCGCCGGCCGCGGAATCGAGGGCCGCATCGACGTCGGCCCAGGAGCTCACCGGGTATGTGTCCGCGAGCGGCTTGCACTCGGCTGGGTTCTCGGCCTGAAAAACGCCACTCTGCCGCGAGGGGCGCCACTGGTCGGCGATCAAAACCGGCTGCACGGTCATAGGTTGATTCCACGCCTCGAAAGTCAGTTGCCCGCAACGAGCGCAATTGGGTTCGTGTATCATGACGCATGACAGCGAGTCGGCAAAGAGCCGGCGAGTCTTTCACGCTCTGACGGTGACGGGTAAGCTGGGCGAAGCGTCGCGATACCATCGAGTCTCGAAAACATGCCGACCCATGCCAATCGGTCTGACCCAACTCGGCTGCGGATTCGTGGCCACCATTTTTTTGGGTTCGTGCTGTCTGGCGGCCGACCCGCCGCGGATTGAAGTCCGCGAGACGGCGGGGATCCAGCGATTCGGCTACCCGCTGGCCGCCGAGTTTCGCGCCCCGGCCGCGACGAAGCCCGAGAGTTTTCGGCTGCGGGACGCCGAGCGCGAGTTGGTCGCTCAATTCACACGGCTCGCGGATTCTTCGGATTCCGAGAACGCGCGCTGGTCCGTCGATTTCAGCATCGACCTCCTGCCGGGCGAAACCCGTACGCTGGCGATCGATGAGCGAGCCAAATCCAGCCCGCCGACAGCAAGTGCCACCGGCATTCGCGTCGAACAAACAGAACACGAGATTCGCATCCAGCATCCCACACTCGAATTTCGCCTGGCCGACAATCTCGACGGCTTGATTCAGGCGATCCTCGTGCGCGGAGACAACTACCTTGTCGCCAGTTCACCGGGGCTTGTCATGCAACTTAGAGACGGACACAAGCTGAACTTTGTTTCCAAAGCGAACGAGCCCGGCGGGTCGCCAGCAAGAATCATCAAATCGGGACCGCTGGCGGCGGCGCTACAATTCCACGATCG
>JANNQN010000158.1:0-6423 GCA_031400775.1 Planctomycetia bacterium
GCCGAAATCAATCCGCTGGTGGTCACCGGCGCGGGCGAGATGATCGCCTTGGACGCCAAGATGACGTTCGACGACAACGCCATGTTCCGCCACAAGGAGCTGGGCGAATTGCGCGATCTTTCGGAGGAAGAACCGGCCGAAGTTCGCGCCAGCAAGGCGGGGCTGAGTTACGTCAAGCTCGACGGCACGATCGGCTGCCTGGTCAACGGCGCCGGACTGGCGATGAGCACGATGGACCTGATCAAGCTGCACGGCGGCGAGCCTGCCAACTTTCTCGACGTCGGCGGCGGCGCGAATGTCGAGCAAGTCACCGAGGCCTTTCGCATTCTGCTGGAAGACAAGAACACCAAGGCGGTGCTCGTCAATATCTTTGGCGGTATCATGCGCTGCACCACGATCGCCACGGCCGTCATGGAGGCCTACAAACTGGTGGGCTTCAACGTGCCGCTAGTGGTTCGGCTGGAAGGCACGGAGGTCGAGGAGGGTCGCAAGATCCTGGCCGAAAGCAAATTGAACATCATCAGCGCCAACGGGCTGACGGACGCGGCCAAGAAAGTCGTGGCAGCCGCCAAGGGCGCTTAGTTTCTCCCCAGTCTCGCACACACACTGTCTCGCACACACTTTTTCGGCCTTCTCGCATGAGCATTTTGATCAACAAAGAAACCCGCGTCGTCTGTCAGGGCATCACCGGCAAGGTGGGACAGTTCCACACCAAGGGCTGCAAGGAATACGGCACCAAGATCGTGGCCGGAGTGACCCCAGGCAAGGCTGGCGAAACGGTCGAAGGCGTGCCGGTGTTCGACACGGTCGCCGAAGCCGTGCGAGCGACCGGCGCCGACGCCTCGATGATCTTCGTGCCGCCAGCCTTCACCGCCGACGCGATCCTGGAAGCCGCCGACGCGGGCATCAAAACCATCGTGGCGATTACCGAGGGCGTGCCGGTGATCGACATGGTGCGGGTTTACGAGATCATCAAGCGCGGCAAGTCCACGCTAGTCGGTCCCAACTGCCCCGGCGTGATCACGCCAGAGGAGTGCAAGATCGGCATCATGCCCGGCTACATCCACAAGAAGGGCCCTGTGGGCGTGATGAGCCGTAGCGGCACGCTGACCTACGAAGCCGTGTGGCAGCTCACTGGCCTGGGGCTGGGGCAATCGACGTGCGTGGGCTTGGGGGGCGATCCAATCGTCGGCACGTCTTTTATCGACTTGCTCAAGCTCTACGAGGCCGATCCGGCCACCGAAGCCATCATGATGATGGGCGAGATCGGCGGCACGGCCGAAGAGGAGGCGGCCGCCTTCATTTCGAAACACGTCACCAAGCCGGTCGCAGCATTCATCGCCGGCCGCGCGGCTCCTCCGGGCAAGCGAATGGGCCACGCCGGCGCAATCATTTCCGGCGGCAAGGGCACTGCCGCTGAAAAGATCGCGGCCCTCGAGGCGGCCGGAATTGAAGTCGCCGAAAGTCCCGCCGACATGGGCACGGCCATGCAGCGCGCGATTGCTCGCAAGCGGCGAAGTTAGACCCGCGGCGATCGTCTATTAGAGATCGATTCCCTCGAACAGGGCAGAGCCAACCCGTACTAGCGTCGCCCCTTCCTCGATCGCGATTTCGAAATCGCCGCTCATCCCCATCGACAGCTCGGCCAGTGAGACCTCGCCAGGCGCGTTACTCGCGAGACGATCACGCAGCTCGCGCAGGCGAGAGAAATCGCGCCGCGCTGCGTCCGGGCCGCCGGCCAGTGCGGCCATTCCCATCAGCCCGCGAACCGCCACATTGGGAAGCCGAACCGCGCTCTCGAGAATGGCCTCCAGTTCCGCGGGCGGAAGCCCCGTCTTGGTGATGTCGCCCGATATGTTGACTTCCAACAGCACCGCGGCGACGCGGCCGATCGCCCGCGCTTCGTCGTCCAGCGCCACGAGCAAGCGTCGGCTGTCGACCGAGTGCATCAATGCGAGATGCGCTAGCGTGCGGCGAATTTTGTTGCGCTGCAAGTGCCCGATCAGGTGCCATCGCACCTCGACCTTCGCGAGAGCATGGGCCTTGGACCATAACTCCTGCGGCCGGCTTTCGCCCAAGTCAAGCGCGCCGAACTCAACCAGCCGGCGGGCAATTTCGGGCGGCGCCGATTTGGTCACGGCCACGAGCGTAACCGCCTCGACTGCTCGACCGCTTCGCCCCGCGGCCGCGGCGATCTGGCCGCGAACCGTCGCCAGGTTATCCGCGATGCGCCTGGCGATCTCATCCATGGACTACTCGATTTCCAGCAGAGTTTCCACACGCCCGTCGGCATGAAATCGCCCGACCAGAAACTCGTGCATCACGTTCTGCCCCAACACCGTCCGGATGGAGGCCGGCGCCAGCGATCGGTACACGAGCCATTGCGATTTTCCCACTTGAACTCGATAGCCGACCGCGACGTCGCCGGGCACGATCTCGCGCAGTTGCCCGACGGTCAGTTGCCGCCAGGTCAGTTGCTTGTCGATTCGCTTGCGGCTCAGGTCGACAAACAGCGGAGCGAACAAGCATTCGCCTTCGGTCGATTGCACCAGTTCGACGCCCGCCTCGCTGGCCTGAAAACTCCCGCGGGCGGAGCTATTGCGCCATTCCGGCAGCGCCAGCGGCAAAACGCGGGCCCGCGCACGCTCGCCGGTCGCCAGCACACCCTCACGGGCTTCGGTCTCGCCCTGAAACGTCGAGAGACCTGCCAGCGGCAGCGTGCTGCGATAGGCAATCGACCCGTGCTGAATGCCGAGCACCGCGTCGGCCAGGAACAGAAACTGCTCCTGTCGCGCCAACAGAATATGCCGCTGCACGGTCACGTCGCCAGAGAGTTGCATTTCCAGCTCGAGGTAGGCAACGTCGTCGTTCACTTCCCAGCAGACTTGTTCCCAGTCGTCCAGCGGCTCGCAGGCCTGATTGTTCCAACGAACCTCCAGGTCCCAGACTCCCGACCACAGCCGTTTGCCGGCACTGGTCAGTTCCGTATTGAGTTGGGCCGTGTTGAAAGCCACGGTTAACTGCGTTGCGGAAGGCCGCCAGTCGCTTCGCAGCACCGCGATGCCGGCCCACTCGCCTTGAAACGACGCGGCGGGCAAGTTGGGACGATCCGCTTTCGCGGCGCGATTGTGCTTTCGATTCAGCAGGCGATCGATGCGACTGGTCTGCCGGTCGCTGGCCAAGCGGACCGCGGATTTGATCAGGGCTCGCTTCCAGCGCGGCGTGCTGGGAGCGGCAAAGACGGGCGTTCCCTCGGCGCGGCATAGCCGCAGTGCGTACTGGACCAGGCCCACGTACTGCACCTCGGACGCTTCGCTCCAACATCCGCCGGTCACACATGGCCCCAAGGTTCGACAACGCGTCCAACAGGCCAAAATCGGCCCCAGCACGGGCAACACCTGGCGATGCGGCATTCCTTCGCCGTCCAATAGCTCGGCAAAGCCGATATCCAACGTCGCCCGGCCGGAGAGGGCTAGGGCCCGGCAATCGCCGAGCTCCGGAAACAAGCTGGCCAGCGTCAGCGCCAACTCGCCCGAGAGCAACTGCCCTACCAGCAGATCGTCGGTCGGCGTGGCGGGTTTCGCGGCGATGGCCGTCACGCGTTTGAGCAACGTCCACCAAAGCATCTCGCTCAGACGATCGGCCAATCCCGGCAAAGCCGCGCTCCAGGCCAGGCAATCGATGGCAAAGGCCGCACTGCGGGGCGCCGTTTCGGCAGCCACCAGCCAGGCGCTGGCGGCTTCTTCGATGGCCGCGACGTCCCGTTTTTTTCCGGCGATCGCACCGCCGAGCAGTTCGATCAGTCTGCGCGCGGAACCGGCATCTGCCTCCGAGGTCGCCGCCCACACGAGCGACGAACCGCGTTCGCTCAGCAGTTCCGCGGCCCAGGTGTTACTTCGCTTGCCGAGGTATTTGCGCCAAGCGGCCCAGCGACGCTCGTCGGGCGCCGTGCGGTACGACTGTCGAATTGAGCGCGGCGCCTCGTCGGTCCATAGGCCGCCCGGGCCGGCTAAATAGAATGCGTGATTTTTCGAAGACTTCTTTGCCGCGGAGGTCGTTGTCGCCATGTATTGCGAGTCGCCCGACAGATCGACTGTCAGGAGTTATTTCCTTGGTTGCATTGGGATCGAGCAAGGGGGTATCTTAACAGTCGGCGACGTTTTCATCTTGCCCCTCGGCGATTATTTTTGTTGGCGTGTAAGCGAGAGCCCGAAATCATGGAACGATCTCGAACGTGGCGTCCGACGATTGCGACGTTGCATGGCCTCGCATTGTGCTCGATTCTGGCCGTTTGGGCGTCGGCCGCGTGGTCGCAAGAGTCGGAGGCCCCGGCCCAGCCCGCGGCGGCTGAGGCCAGGCGATCGCTGAGCAAAGATCCGCCGGGCATGAAGCGATTGATGAGCGGATCCGACGTTTGGATCGATCCGGCCAATAAGCGGGTCGTGCTGGACGGCGTCGTGTGCCTGCGCGAGGGCCAATTGGAGATGCTCGCCTGCGTTAAGGGAACCAAAGAGCACGAATCGATCCTGGCTGCAGATACCAAGGCCTTTGCCGTCCATGCAGGGCTGCTCGCCGTGGGCGCCCAGGTTGGTACTCCGGTCCAATTTCAGCCGACCTACAAGCCGGCGACGGGCACCGAGGTCGATATCAACTTGATTTGGACGGACAAGAACGGCCAGGTGCATCGCGATCGGGCTCAGGATTGGGTGCGTAACGTGCAAACCGGCAAGCCAATGGAATACTCGTGGGTGTTCGCCGGCAGCGGCTTCTGGACGGATGAGACCAGCGGTGAGAAAAGCTATCTGGCCGAGTCGGGGGACTTCATTTGCGTATCGAACTTTCCCAGCGCCATGCTCGATTTGCCGGTCGAGAGCAGCCAGGCCACCGGCAACCTGCTCTACGAAGCCTACACTTCGCACATTCCGCCGCTGGGAACGCGGGTGCGGATCGTGTTGACGCCGAAGCTCAAGAAATAGCAGCGGCGACGTGGTTTTTTGGACACGCGCCAAATTATCCGACGCGGTAGTGTTATCCGATGCGGCAGTGCTTGAGCAATTCGGCGGGGCTCATTACGTAGCTGACGTAGAACGGACCGAACTCGGCGTAGCGGGCGCTGGCTTCGTCGAAGCGCATGCGATAGACGATGTCCTTGAGAAAGTCGGGATTGCGCGCCCATAGCGTCACGCCCCACTCCCAATCGTCGAATCCCAGCCCGACGGTTATCAGTTGCGTCACCTTGCCGCCGAAGGTCATGCCGGTGCGGCCGTGCTCGGCCATCATTCGGCTGCGGGCGTCGAAGTCGAGCAGGAACCAGTTCTCGTCCACCTTCCGCTTCTTGTTCATCGGATAAAAACAAGTCGCGGGCCACGGCGGCAGATCGGGCGTCAATCGCTGGCGACGCATCATCACTTCGCGGCCTTCATACGCCTTCAGCTTGGCTTGATATGCCGGGCCGCCAGCAACTTCGCCCTCGTCAACGAGCCGCTTGCCGTATTGTTCGACCGACGGAACGTACTCCGAAACTTCGGTGAGCGAGACGAACGAATAGGTCGGCTCAAGTGCCACTCCCAGCGGACCCGACATCAGCCGCTGGTGGACGCTGTCGATCGCCAGGGGATCGGCATCCAAGATCATCAGCCCGAAATCGGCTTTGTGGCCGCTGACGATGGAAGATTGCAGCCGGGCAGGCTCCCCTTCGCCGGCCGGATCGAGCGCGGCACGGAATTGCTCGGCGCCCTTTCCCAATTCAGCGGCGGTGAGTCCGGCCAGGCGTGCGCGGTCGAAGCGATAGTACAGATGGCTGCAATGCCAGCCCTCGGCCGGTTTGAGCGAAATCTCCGCGGGCGCAGCAGCATGACTCATCGATCCGGAGCTCCCCTAAGGGCGATTGATCGCCCGCGCAATTCATGAAGGTTCGTTCGTAATCGCAAATCATAGACCGTTCGTGTCCGCCAGGCAATGATCGACGCAGAGCCAGATCGCGCGCCGGAGAACGAGGCTAAGGCGGAACGCTCGGCGGCCGCGACTGTCCGGCGCTCGAAGTGCATAACGGCTTAAAAAAAGCCCCTCGCGCGCACACATCGCGTCCCGCCCGAGAATTTGCGGGCCAATCGCTCCATCCGGCCGCGGTGATTTGCCTCGCGCGCACACTGCGAAAGATGCGCGCGCACACTGGCGATAAAGGAATCAGATTTCCTCCTCTCCGTGTTCTTCGTGTCTTGGTGGTCAACTTTCGTGCGAAGAGAATCAACCACAAAGACACGAAGAACACGGAGGGATGAACTGATTTGGTCATTCGACGATATCGCCTGGCCGGCTCGATTCTGCCTGCTATGCGCCTTGGCGCCTTTGCGTGAGCCATTTGTAGAGTATGGTGATAATATTACAAAGATCACAGATGCTTCGGGCAAGTCTTTGAAATAT
>JANNQN010000159.1:0-3374 GCA_031400775.1 Planctomycetia bacterium
CAGCCAGGGCATGGTGGCCACGACCACGCTCCAGGCCACCGGCTCGACGTCCTTCGCCTCGGAGCCCCGCCCGAACGGCAGCGGGTCGACGCACTTAAGTTCCCAATAGAGCACCCGCGGCACCTCGTCGAACTTGGACGCCCAGCGAAAGAATCGCTTCACCCGCACGATCCGATGGTTGATCGTCTGCCGACAGAGCGTGCCGAGGCCCAGCATGTGTTCCTGAACCGCAACCAGGTGGGTGGGCGAGAATTCGCCCCCGTCCAAACTGCCGAACAGGTCGACCAGCGGACTGAGGGCCAGCACCATTTCGGCGTATTCTTTGGTCGGGCCCTCGGTGGTCGAGTAGTGCTTGACCGCGAAGTCGGTATAGCGATCGACCACACCCTCGATTGTGCGATCCAGCTCGGCCGGCCGCTCGATGATCTTTTTGACGGCCGGCGATCCATCCGACACGACCAGCCGCTTGATCATTTCCTGGTAAAGCTGGCGGCTGTCGGGCGTACCGAACTTGCCGAGGTACAGGGCTTTGCCGCCGTTGATTCGGGCACACTTAATGAACGCCTGGCCGTTCGAATGGCGACGATACTCGGGCATCTGGCGTGACATGACGCGGCTCCTTCCTGGCCAAAAGGGGTCGGACGACTCCTTTTGGGCAAAAATAGAAGGCCGCAATCTTCTTGAGAGAAGCGATACCATGTTGGTATTCGGCAAGGGTTTATGGAAACTATCCGCGAGAGGGCTCGAACCTCTAACCTTCGGCTTCGGAGGCCGACGCTCTATCCAATTGAGCTACGCGGACGAAGTGTCGTCAGTATACCGACTTGAGGTGGCGCGCAAAGTGGCTGATTTTCGCGAGCCGCATGAGACCCGCCCGCCGTCGTTGATCTCGAAGTGTTGCATGGCGTCCGGTCAGGTCCTGTCGTCGCCAATGATCGTGAGCGTGCCGATCGAATTGCCAGGGCCGACGGTACCTGAGTTGAAGCCCTTTCGGTTGGTCATGCCATTCGACTCGGACAGTCCTCGCGGCCGAGCCTATTTGCACCTACCGAGGATAGCGCTCTCGGCGGCGTGCCGAGAGTTTCTATGCGGCAGCCGGCGCGAACCTGGCAAACCCCTCCACTTGGGTTGCAGTTCGCAGGCTCATTATCGGAATATCCACGATTGCACGCACGACCAGCAACCTGCGGCTCCGCGGGCCGTTCGTCGAACGGGATACGGCACGGAACCACACGTCGTATCACATGCGGCAGCTTGGCATTAGGCGAGAGTAGCAGGCCGTGGCCTAGACTTGTATGGCGAACTTGCGGGCGCAATCGCCCTTTTTTGCGCTAGTTTTTGATGAGTTGATTTTTCTCGACGTTGTCCTAGTTCACGCCATGTCCTCTTCCGACCAACGCTCGCTCAACGAACGGCGCGCTTCGTTTCGCTGCCCGGTGAACGGTCCGCGCCGCGGTGGCCGACTGCGGATCGGCAAGCGAGAAATCCCGGTCGACGTCCTCGACGAATCGGCCGGCGGCTATTCGGTCGTCTCCGAGCAAGAGTTCGATTGCGAAGTCGGCCAGTCGCTGTTGTTGCAAATCGAGTCGAGTTGGACCATCGTGCGGATCATGAACGTGCAGAAGGGCGAATCCAATACGCGTCTGGGCTTGTTGCGGCTTAAAGATCTGGAAGCCTCGGAAGTTGAGCCCGAGCCGCGCATCGAGCTCTCGCGGGAAAGTCTGAAGCGGCTCGCGCGCGCGCTTGCGCCCCTGGGCCGGCCCGCGGCCGGGATTGTCGCCCTGTTGGTGGGCGGGGCTCTGCTGGGTGTTGGCGTAATCGTGGTCCTCGAACGTTCGGCGCCGCTGGCCGACTCGATCGAGCACGACGATGATTCGCGAAAGGTCGAAGATATGACGCTGCCCGACCCGCCGCCATTCAGCGAGGGTCGCACCAGCAAGCGAGAGCCGGAGCATCGCACGCGAAAAGAGCGCGCCGCCAATCCGCCGACGCCCCCGGATCCTCGAGAACCAACGCCGGCAGCCCCCGAGCGGCCCCGCGACGAGGTCGCGGCTGAAAAATCAGCACCTGAGCACGTCATTCGCCGTTCGCATCCCGGCCTATTGCTCAAGCCCGAGATCGTAAAGCTGTTGGATCTGACTCGCGAACAAATCGCCGAGCTGCGACGCTTGTTCGAGGAGACGCGCAGCTCGACGGCTGCATTGCTGACGACCGATTCCGAGGCGACGCGCTCGCAGCACGAATTTTCCCTCGAATTGGGACGGCGCAGCCTGGCCGTGCTGACCCCAGCACAGCGCGAAACCGTGACCCGCATGCTGTCGGGTGCGCGTGCCGCCGAGGCGTCCAGCGCCGATCCGGGCGCCGCCAATTCGCCGCCGGCCGAATAGTCAACGGCCGACTGCCAGAATTCGCCGGCTCGACTAGTCGTCGATTTAACTGGCGCCCGTCAAACATCGGCCGGCGCGGGAATCGGCATTCGCACGCGCTCGAGTTGATACGCTCGCAGCGTGTCGTACGAGTAAACAGCCACGGCCGTCCAGATGCAAGCCAGTGCCACCAACTTAGTCGTGGTCAGCGGCTCGTGAAACAGGAACACGGCCAACAGGAACTGCACGCTAGGCGCCAGATATTGCAGAAATCCGAGCGTTGAAAACCGCAACCGCCGCGCTGCGGCGACAAACAGCAGCAGCGGCACGGCAGTCACTACGCCGCTGGCCGCCAGCTTCAGGCACGTCGCCGGATCGTCGAGGTTGAACGCGGCCGTGCCGGCGTTCTGCACGTAAGCGATGTAGGCCGTGGCAATCGGCACGAGCAGCATCGTTTCGATGAACAAACCCAGCAAGCCGTCGACGGCCACCTGCTTCCGCAGCAAACCGTAGAAAGCGAAGGACAAGGCCAGCGATACCGCGATCAAAGGCGCTCCCATGATCGCCACGCCCGCACCGGCCAGCGCGATGCTGACGAGCTGCCATGGGCGCAAGTGCTCCTTCAGAATAGTCACGCCGATCACGACGTTCACGAGCGGATTGAGAAAGTAACCCAGGCTGGCTTCGACGACCTGGTTGGTCGAAACGGCGTAGATGTAGACGAACCAATTGAAGCCCAAAAGCAGCGTGCTGGCGGTCAGCATGAGCAGCGTCTGTCGCGAGGCCAGCGCCGCTCGCAAATCTCGCCAGCGGCCGACCAGCGTGATCAATAGCGCCAAAAGCGCGAACGACCACACCACGCGCTGTGCCAAGACCTCTTCGGGAGAAACATCGGCGACCAGCTTGAAATATAGCGGGATCAGGCCCCACAAACCGTACGACAAAACGCCGTACACCACTCCTTGACGAGATTGCTGTCGTTGGATTTCGTTCATTCGATCGTTGCGC
>JANNQN010000160.1:0-37707 GCA_031400775.1 Planctomycetia bacterium
CATATCACTGCGAATCCGAAATTTGCCGGCTCCAGCGGCGCGTGGCTGCTCGGGGGGCGCGGCGAGCCCTTGGTGGTCGAATCGGCCGAGCCGCCCGATAGCCAGCCGCCGGATCAGGTGAGCATCTCGTATCTATTGGCCGACGGAGACCGGCGGCGCGGCAACGCCGAGCAATTTGGCGAAACCAGTTTTCGCTACGAGCTTCCGCCGCTGGCCGAACCTGTCGAGTTGAGCATCTACGGCGGCGACGATTGGCTGGGGCCGATCACCATCGAACCGATCGATCGACCCGCCGTCAGCACGCTCGAGATCATGGCTCGCCGGCCCGGCAGCACCGAAGCCCGCACCGAAAAGGTGGGCGAAGGCAATTCGCAATTGTTGTTCCTGCCCAAGACCGAATTGGAACTGCGGCTGGTGGCCAATCAGCCGCTCGAGTCGGCCGAAGCGCTGGACAAGTTGTTGCCTGTCTCCGGCTGGGAAAAGATCGACGACCGCACCTACGTGCTGCGCTGGACGATGCAGGACTCGATGGCGCTTGAGTTTCGTCTCAAGGGCCAGCGGGGCGGCCTGGCGTCGAAGCCCTATTTCCTCACGATCGGACTCCTCAAGGATCGTGAGCCGCGGGTCACCATTCGCTCGAGCGGCGTGGGACGCCGCGTGACCCCCGTCGCGCGGATTCCGCTCACCTTGCGGGCCAACGATGATTTCGGCCTGGCTTCGTTGGCCCTCGATTTGGAGCGGACTTCGCTGGTCGAAGATAAGCCGAAAGCCGAGCTCAAGCAGGAAGATTTGGATCTGGGCCGGGCCGTTGACGAACCGCAACGAACCGAAATCGAGCTGGAGCACGAGTTGCAACTCGCCTCGCGCGGATTGTCGCCGGGCAACTCACTGAAGCTGCGCGGCGCTGCCCAGGACGCCAGCACGCTGGGGGCACAGGCGGGCAATTCGCGCTGGCTGGCATTTCAAGTTGTTTCGTCCGAGGAATTGTTTTACGAACTCCTGATGCGACAGCGCGAGCAGCGCGCCAAGTTCTCCCGAGCGCTCGAAAGCGCCAAGGCGCAGTCGAAGGCGCTCGGCGAGCTGACGAACGTCGACGACATCCAAGGCCTCGCCCGAGCGCAGCAAGTAATTGGCCGGCAGGTATGGCAGGTCACCGGCGCGCTCGACGCGGCGCTGCAAGAAATGACGCTCAACGATCTGGCCAGCGGACAAGCCCGCGACAATTTGCAAAGCGGAATCATCACGCCGCTGCGCACTTTGCACAACGACTTGTTGGCGCGGCTGCGAACGGCGATCGATGGGCTGGCTCCCGATCGGGCGATTTCGCCGGATCGCCGGATCGCGGCCTTGGCGCTATCGGATCAGTCGGTCGAGGCCATGCAGACGATCCTGGGTCAGATGGCACTCTGGGAGAGTTTCATCGACGTGGTCAACCAATTGAAGCAGATCATCGACCGCCAGGGCGAATTGCTCAAATCCACCGAGCAGATCGACAAGGAACGCACCGACAAATTGTTCGACGAGTGATGGGGACCTGCCAGCTAAGTGCAGGGGAGTAACCGACTTTTATTGACTGGCACAGGGCCTTGGCCTACAAATGGTGGGGTGGGGCCCATGCGCGGTCGAACGGAGAAGTGCGCCATGAAAAGCGGCATTCGGATTACGTTCGCGGCATTGACGGCGATCATCGCGGCGTGCTTGTTTTCGCCCCCTAGCGCGGCTCAAGTCGCACCGGCCGCCATTGAAAAGCCGGCCGCGGTCGAAAAACCAACCGCCGCGCCAGCCGATTCGGCATCACCCGCGAAGAAGCAAACCGCCGCCGGTCTCGGTCAGCGGGGCGAGCGCGAAATCACCTTGGGCGAGCAGCTCAGCTTTCGCGAGGAACAAGTCCACGAAGAGATGTCCGAGCTCGAGGAGCGGATGTTTCGTCTTTCGGAGGATCTCAAGCGGCTTGAGCCCGAGAATTCGTCGCGGCTGATGCTGGGTTTGAAATACGCTCGCGAGGAACTGATCCGGCACCAGATGAAGGAGACGCAACAGGCGCTTGCGCGGCTGGCGCTCAAGGGCGCGGTCGAAGAGCAGAAGCAACTGTTGGCCAAGCTCGAGCGGCTCCAGCAATTGCTGCTATCGACCGATCTGGATTTCGAGATGCGGCTGGAGCGGCTGCGGCAGATTCGCGAGACACTGCGCAAGCTCGACGGCGTGATCAAGGAAGAAAGCCGCCAGGAGCGCATCTCGAAAAAGGCCGCCGCCAAGGAGAAGGACCTCGCCGCGTTGACCAACCGCAAAGCGGCGCTCGAAGAGCTAGTCAAGCGACAGACCGAACACATCGAGAAGAACGCGCCGCTGGCCAAGGCAGCCGAGCCCGACGCCGACGAGCAGTCCGCCATCAAGGAACTGAGCCAGGCTCAGGAGACGACTCGCACCGGCACCAAGACGCTGGCCGACGAGTTGCAAGACGGCGCGAAGTCGGAGAACCTGGTTAAGGCCGTCGAAAACATGCAAGCGGCCGTCGGTTCGCTGGCCAAGCCGGCCGCGGCCGAAGCCCAGCCGCCGATGGAGCGGGCGCTTGACGACTTGAAGAAAGAGCTGGCCGACGTCACCGCCAAGGAAGCCGAAGCCAAGGCTGCGCTGTCGAAGCAGAATTTCGCGGCCATGCGGAAAGAGCAAGAGGCCAATCGCGGCGCGACGAACGACGTCACCGAAATGACCCGCCAGTTGGGCGCCAACGGCACCGCGGCCCTGGCCGAGTTGATGCGCGCCAGCGGCAGCATGGGCGGCGCCGAAGGCGCATTCGGCGGGTCGCAAGCGGGCGCGGGCAACGGCGAGCAAGGAAAAGCGCTGGCCTCGCTCAAGTATGCCGAAGAGCTGCTGGCCGAAGAGGCCGAACGGCTGGCCCGGCAATTGCGCCGGGAAGTCAAGAAGCGGGTCACCGAAGGCCTGACGGCGATGCTGGAAATGCAGGTGGCCGTTCGCGAGCGGACCGTGAATCTCGGGCCGTCGGTCAAGGAAGGCTCGCGGCAGGCGATGGCGGCGGTCGCCGTGCTGGCCAATCGCGAGGAAAAGATCACGGCCACGGCGCAGGAGCTAATCAACATCGTCGAAGAAACCGAATTCGGCATTGCCTTGCCAGCGGCGCTGGCTGCTGTTCGCGACGCCACCGACAGCGTGCAACTTTCGCTGGCCGAGGGCGACGCCTCGAGCGAGGTGGTTACCGCCGAAAAGCAGATCGAAGCCGACCTGAAAGCCATGCTCGAGGTCGTCAGCGAAATGTCCGATGCCAACAGCAAGAACGGCCGCCGCGGAGGCAATTCGCCCGACGAGCAACGCAAAGAGCAAAATCGAATCATCTCGGAACTGAAAATGATCCGTTTGCTGCAAACTCGCGTCGAGCAGCGGACCACGGACGTCGATGGCAAGCGAGCCACGGCCTCGCTCTCGCCGGCCTTGCGCAAACGAATCGAAGAATTGGAAGGCCGCCAAGAAGATATTCGCGACGCGACCGAGCAGCTTGCCGCGGAGCGGGGCGACGAAGTTCCCCAGCCGGAGTGAGTCAGATTAGTTACCGCGGCGCGCGAGCCGCATGAGATACGAGGTGCCCCATGACAACGAATCAGCTTAGTCGAGTGCATTGGACTCGGACCGTCGCGGTCGCGACGGTGGGCTTGTTGTTGCTATTGTTTGCTCCGGCTGCCCGCGCACAGGAAGAGGAGGAGGCGGATCCGCTGGGGGGCGTGATCGTCGACATGCAAGTGGCCGGCGGGCGCCTGAGTAAGCTGCTGACCGACAAGCCGACTCGTCAAAAGCAACGCGACGCCGTGGACAAGCTCGACGCGTTGATCCTTCTTTTGGAAAAGCGGCGGCAGCAGGGGGGCAGTCAGGTGAACGCCAATCCCGATAAGCCGGCGGACGAGTCGACCATCCGGGTCGGCCCCGGGGGTTCTGGTCCCTTGCACGATGCCAACCGCAAGGGCCGCGGCTGGGGTCAGTTGCCAGCCCATAAGCGCGAGCAGATTCTGCAATCGATGAACGAGGGATTTCCGCCCCACTATCAGCAATTGCTGGAGCGCTATTATCGACGGCTGGCCGAGGAGAAGCCGGCCGGCGAAACGGCGGACGAGGAGCCCGTGCGCCCCAAGGCGGCGATGGGCAACAAATCACCCGCGGCGACGGCGGCTCCATGATGCTCGTCCGCGCCATCCGTTGGTCGATCGCACTGCTGGCCCTGAGTTGGTCCCAGTCTCTTTACGCGCAGGATGCGGCGCCTCAGAGTCCCGCGTCGGAGGGCGTCCAAGCCATCGTCACGACCGCCAGCGACGAGCGCGCGAGCGGCCGCATCGTGTCGTTTGCCGACGACAAGCTGCAACTGGTCGAACCAACTCGCACGATTCCCCTGGCCGACGTGCAACGCATCGAGTTCGGCAAGAGCATTGCCAGCGATTCGCCCGCGGACCTGGGTTGGATCGGCCAAGACAATCACGATCTGGTGCAGGTTGGCAACGCCAACGGCGGCAACGGAATCCAGGATATTCACCTGCACGCCCGAAGCTTGAAGCCACAGGCCCTCAAGCAAATCGCCGTGGTCTGCCGCCTGCCCAAGCAGTTGCGCGTGTGGCGATTGGATACTTCGCAATCGCCCCATTGGCGGTTGGCGATCGCGCGCGAGGACATGGCCGCTGAAGCCGAGATCTACTTGGAGCCGCCGGCCGGCGACAGCTTTGGCCAAAAGTTCGAAGTCACCTACACCTACAACGACGGCTCGACCGCGAAGGCAGTGGTGATGGCCGGCACGCATACGAGCGACGCTCAGAAGGTCGATCGTGCCGTGCAGCCGGGACAGATCGTCGCGCCCGCGGTGGCACAAACCTCGAAGGCTGAAGCCTACCTGGCGGATTCCGGCCGACTGTCGGGCGAGCTGGTCGAGATGAACGCCGAAGCGGTGACGCTGCGCACCCCTTGGAAGGCCGACGTGGCGCTGCCGCTGGTGCGCGTCAAGGGAATCTGGTTTGGCAACGCGCCTCCGACGGGCGCTCGCGCTGAGTTCGACAAGCAACTGGCCGATCCGATCGGCGAGGATGTCCTGTTTCTGACGGCGCCAGATAAAACGACGGCGCAGATTCAAGGCAGTGTGCTCGGGCTGTCGGCAGGCAAGCTCAATGTGCGCTATGAGGGCGCCGACCGCGCGGTGAAACAAGAGCGCGTGCTGGGCGTGGTCTTTGCCGCGCATGCCAATTTGCCTCCGGTCACCACGCCGCATCAGGTGTTCTTGTTCGCCTCGGGCGATTCGCTCGCGGGCCGCTGGCTGGCGCTGGACGGTGGAAATCTGGAGTTCGAGACCCTCTGGCAATCGCGCGTCAAAGCGGCGGCATCCGACGTGGCCGAGATTCGCACGCGTAACGGCCGGCTCACGTCGCTGTGCGATCTGGAGCCGGTGTCGGTGGAAGAGGTGCCCTACTTTGGCCGTATGATTCACTGGCGGCGAGATCAGGGCTTCGACGGCACGGCGGCCGCATTCAAGGGCAAGCGACCCGCCCGCTGGCTGGCGATGCACTCGCACTGCGTGCTCACCTACGCGCTCGACGGGCAGTTCGAAAAATTCAAAACCACGATCGGTTTCGACGACAGCGCCGGAACTCGCGGCCGGGCCCTGTGCCGCGTCGCGGTCGACGGGCGCGAGTTGTTTTTGCAGAAGGATCTTCGTTCGGATCAGGATCCGCAGGACATCGAGTTGTCGGTTGCCGGCGCGAAGCAAATTTCGCTCGAGGTGGGTTACGGCGAGGGGCAGGATGTGGGCGATCGCATCATCTGGGCCGAGCCGCGGCTATTCCGAGCGGAAGCGAAATAGAGGTTTTCTCGATGAGGTGGCATTCGATGGTTCAATCGCTTCGAAATCAATTTGTCCTCGTGCTCGGGATCGTCGCGGCGATGTTCGTATTGGGTCTGACGAACCAGACCGCGAGCGCCGAGGACGCCAAAGCGAACTTCGAAGTTCACGACATTTCCTTGTGGATTCTGGAGCCGGGAGCGACGCAGGCGAACATGCGCACGGCCTATCCTTCGGCGCTGAGCGGGCTGGTCGATTCGGCCCGCAATACACCACTTGCCAAGCCGCAAAATGAAAACGCGGGCGTGAACGACATCGCATTCGTGGGTGTTGCAAACGCGGGCGTGACGGCGGCGGCACCCGCGCCCGCGATTCGCAGAGGGAAAATCGCCCCGATTAATTTGCTCACGTTTCACGGACAACCGGCGACCAACTTGGACGTCGACTTGCGGACCAAGGCCGGCAGTTTTCTGGCGCATTGGCCGGCCGGCGAAAGCTTACCGAATCGCCTGCGATGGTCCGGCTCCCCCCAGTTCGATCTGGTCGAGAAATCGAATGACGAAGCCGAGTTCGCTTTCGTGGACGAGGACGGTTGGATTCACAAAGCCCGCCAGGCCAGCGGTTTGTACGTCAAGCGCGGAGCCCGGGCCGAGCGATTTCTGGCCTACGACGTCGAGCTCAATATGTCGGCTCCGATTCGGCTCGAAGGAGGTCCCGAAAAGTTCACGGTCATCAACACCTCGAATACCACACTGTACGACGTGTTGATTTCTCGCGGCACGCCGCAAGGTCGACGGGTGGCCTGGATCGACGTGCTGCCCAAGTCCGAAAGCGCGTCGTCGGCGGCGCCCCCCATTTCCGCGGCCAAAGCGAGCAAGGACAAGGCCGACCTGTTCGACGATGCGAAGCAGCCCACCGCGCCAGCGCCGGCCGAAAAGCCCGCGGCAAAACCTGCCGCAGCCGGTACGACAAAACTGTTTGGTGGCTTGCCGACCGCTCCTAAAGCCGCCGCACCTGCCGAGCCAACTCCCGCGCCGCCTGCGCCGGCAACACCGCCGGGCGAACCGGTCGCCGCGCCCGCGGATGACAAGCAAAAACCCGAGACCAAGGCCGCGACGCCGCTGAAGGGCGTGGAAGTTACCCTGTCGGAGCCTCTCGCCGCAGGTTCTGAGCAGGCGATCAGTCAGACCACCAAGGCCCTGGCCGAGCGACTCGCAAAAACCGGGTTGACGGCCGACGAGGCGCAGGGATTTGTCGAGCGCTTCGGCGGGCTGTTGTTCGAGGGGGACGCGGTCGTGGTGGCCTGCCGGGTGGATGCCGGGCTGATCGACGAAAAGCTCCCGCTGTCGGTGTTTCCCGAACCCACTAAGATCGTGCGCGTGCCGATCGTTGTTTTGCGCAACGCCGATCCTCAGTTGCCCAACGAGGTCGATCATTTGATCGTGCAGTTGGGCGACCGCAAGTTCGCCGTCCGGGAAGCCGCGCAGCAGCGGCTGTTGGAATTGGGGCCGCTGGCTTTTCCGGCCCTGCAAAAATCGCTCAACAACTCGGACTTGGAAATCGTGATTCGCGCCGAGTGGCTCCTGCTCAATCAGAATCAAACCCCCAATGCGCCGGCCAAGGCCCCTGCGGCGGCCGGGGCCGTCGGGGCCGCGGCTGCCGCCGCTGTCAACGCGGCGGTACGCTTGAACGCGAAATGAAGTCCGCTTGCGCGGCCATTCTCCGGACAGATCCATCCGTATGTCGAGTTATCTCTTCACGCCCTTTCAGCCGCATCCGCTAGTGCGTGGCGGTCACGTTCAGACCCTGGCCGGCGTTTATCTGCCGTGGCCGGCCCTGGCCTATCGGGCGGAAAAACATTGCGTGACCCTTTCCGACGGCGACCAGATCGTGTTGCACGAAGACTGTCCGGCCGAGTGGCAGCCGAGCGATCGCTCGGCGCTATTGATTCATGGCCTGGCCGGCTGTCACACGAGCGGCTACATGCAGCGGATCGCGCACAAGCTGAGCGCACGAGGCGTGCGCGCCTTTCGCATGGATCTGCGCGGCTGCGGTGCGGGTGTGGGCCTGGCCCGATTGCCCTACCACAGCGGCAGGTCCGAGGACGCCGCGGCGGCGCTCGAGGCGATTGCGCGGCTGGCGCCACATTCGCCGACCACGCTGGCCGGCTTTTCGCTGGGGGCCAACATCACGCTCAAGCTGTTGGGCGAGTTGGGCCAGCGCGGGTGCGGAAACCTGGATAGTGCCCTGGCCGTCTGCCCGCCGGTCGATCTGGCGGCCTGCTCGCGGCAGATCTCTCTCGTGCGAAATCGGCCTTACGATCGGTTTTTCGTGAAGCTGCTGCTGCGGCAGATTGGCGCCGCAGACGCGATGTCGCCCGATGCGGTCGGAGTGGCGTTTCGTCGCCGCCCGCGCACTCTGTGGGATTTCGACAACGAGTTTACCGCGGTGGTCTGCGGCTTCGGCACTGCGGATGCCTATTATCGCGCGGCCAGCTCGGCCCAGTACATTCCTTCGATTCGCATTCCCACGTTGGTGCTGGCCGCGCGCGACGACCCGATGATTCCGCCCGACCCCTTGACCGCCGTCAGTCTGCCGCCCTCGGTGCGGGTACACTGGACCGACTACGGCGGGCACTTGGGTTTCGTCGGCCGCGGTGGCGTCGATCCGGACCGCCGCTGGATGGACTGGCGGGTAGTCGATTGGGTCTTGGCTCAGGCAAACGCGACGCCTGAGCGCACCCCCGACAACGTGGAATTGGCGTTGCCCCCGCTTTTGGACTGACGCGCGAAGCGCGAACCTGATAGGGTCGACCGAATGCAGTCCTCCAGCTTTCACTCTCTGCCGCCGTTCTTCTTGCTGCTGGCCGTGGCGTTTGCCATCGTGGTGGCGGTGTTGCAGATCGGCATCATCGGCTACGCCTACGAACGGATCGGCATCAGTCGCCGCGCGGCATACCTGATTTTGTTTTTGTCGCTGGCCGGAGCCTACGTCAACATTCCCATCGCCGAGTTGCCCGGGCAGCAGGTCGTCAAAACCCAAGTGGTGCGAGACCGCTGGGGAGTGACCTACCTGGTGCCTCGCATCGAGCAATGGCCGGCCACGGTCCTGGCCGTCAACGTGGGCGGGGCCGTGATACCTACGTTGCTGTCGATCTACTTGTTGATCAAGAACCAGATTTACGGTCCGGCACTGGTGGGCGTGTCGGTTGTCGCCGCCGTGGTCTACTATCTGGCCGAGCCGATCCAGGGAATGGGGATCGCCGTGCCGGTGTTCTTGCCACCCATTGCCTCGGCCGTAGTGGCCGTATTTCTGTCGCGCGACTATGCCGCGCCGCTGGCGTACATCTCGGGCTGCCTGGGCACGTTGATCGGCGCCGATTTGCTCAATCTGGGATTGCTCGGGCGACTGGGAGCGTCGATCGCTTCGATCGGCGGGGCCGGAACGTTCGACGGCGTGTTTTTGACCGGCATGTTGGCTGTGCTGCTGGCGGCCAGTCCCGCGCCCTCGCGCCCTGCCGAGCGCGAAACGTACGACCGCGACGAACCGACCTTCAATCCGCGCTTTCGCTAGCGCGATTTCTTGCGATCGAATTCGCGATATGCAATGCCGCCGTTATCCGATCGGCTTGCGGCTTAGCAACAAAAAAGGCCGCACGATTGCGCGGCCTTCGAGCGAATGTTATTGCTTGTCGACGGATGGCTTAATAACGTCCGCCGCGACCGCCACCACCATAACCGCTGCCTCCGCCGCCGCCACGACCACCGAGGCTGCCGCCTCCGCCGCCACCACCACCGCCACGATCTTCGCGCGGCCGAGCCTCGTTGACCGCCAGTGGGCGGCCCTGGTGGTCCTGTTCGTTGAGCCCTTGAATGGCTGCTTGAGCTTCTGCGTCGGAACTCATTTCCACAAACCCGAATCCCTTGCTGCGCCCGGTTTCGCGATCCTGAATAACCTGCGCGCTTTGGACTGTGCCGAACGGACCGAACAACTGCTCCAGATCGGAGCTACTCATGGAATACGCGAGATTCCCGACATACAACTTCTTACCCACGGAACAGACTCCTGTACGAGGCGCAACACGACCCAACCTTTACTTTCCGGGTCGCCAATTGAAAGGGGCCCACGTGGCACCCAGGATGGCAGGCGAAAGAGGCTACTGAATGCCGATTCGGCTTGAACCAACGGCGTGGTCTCGCTCGACGAACCAACCGTGCCAAGTATACCATCTTTTAGGCAATCGTACAGCAGAAGTTGGCGTGCTGGAGGCCGTGCCGCGACCGGTAGTTTGTGAAATAAATCACAACGCGGCCGCGCCTTTTTTCGATGTCGCCGTGTGCAATTTCTCGCCCGTTTCGCCGCGACTTTTTATGTTCATCGCACCGATGCCGGCGTGCCTCCGCCCGTCGCCCGGCGTTCCGTTGATCGCCCGGAAACACACCCCCACAAAACCAGCTCGGCTTGCAGCCGTCTTCCGCCGCGCAGTATGGTAGCACCATGACGAAAGAACTAAGCCCGCTCGTGGGCATCATCATGGGCAGCAAGTCGGACTGGGACACGATGGCCCATACCCACGAAATGCTGGATCGGTTCGGCGTGGCCCACGAGTGCCGCGTGGTCTCTGCGCATCGCACCCCCGAGTGGATGTGCGAGTACGCCCGTGAGGCCGAATCGCGCGGCCTGCAAGTGATCATTGCCGGGGCTGGCGGGGCGGCCCACCTACCCGGAATGGTGGCGGCGCAAACCATCTTGCCGGTGCTGGGCGTGCCCGTGCAAAGCCAGTCGTTGCAAGGACTCGATTCGCTTTTGTCGATCGTGCAGATGCCCGGGGGCGTGCCGGTGGCGACCCTGGCCATCGGCAAAGCCGGCGCGGTCAACGCGGCCCTGCTGGCCGTGAGCATACTGGCCCGCAGCCACGGCGATCTCGGCGACAAGCTGCGGGCGTTTCGCGACGAACAGCGGCGGAAGGTGCTCGGAGAGACCCTGCCGTGAATGGGGTAATCCTGCCGGGGGCGACCATCGGCGTGCTGGGCAGCGGGCAATTGGGGCGGATGTTCGCCATTGCCGCCCGACGGATGGGCTATCGCGTCCACACCTTCTCGCCCGACTACGACACGCCCACCGGCCAGGTTGCCGACAAGGAAACGCGGGCCGCCTACGAGGATCTCGACGCCGTGCGAGACTTCGCCCGCCAGGTCGACGTGATCACATTCGAGTTCGAGAACATCCCCGCTAGGGCGGTCGAGGCAGCCGCCAGCTTTGCGCCCGTGCGGCCCGACGGCGCAGTGCTGTACACGACCCAGAATCGTCTTCGCGAGAAGATGTTTCTCGCCAGCGCCGGATTTCCAGTCGCGCCGTTTCGCGCAGTTCGCTCGCTGGCCGAGTTGAACGAGGCGCTTGTTGAGTTGGGACCGCCGGCCGTGCTCAAAACGGCCGGATGGGGATACGACGGCAAGGGGCAATCGAAAATCATGGCGCTGGCCGACGCCCCGGCCGCCTGGCAGGCGGTCGCGTCGGACGAGGCAGTGGTTGAGAAGTTCGTCGACTTCGAGTGCGAGGTCTCGGTCGTCGCGGCCCGCTCGTTGGCCGGAGACGCGGCCGAGTACGACACGATCGCCAACGCGCACGTCAACCATATTCTGGACGTGTCGAGCGCTCCGGCACCAATCCCGCCCAGCGTGGCCCGCGAGGCCGTGGCCATGGCCCGCGCCGTGTTGGAAGCGCTGGAAGTCGTGGGCGTGTTGTGCGTCGAGTTTTTTGTGACGCGGCAGGGCGGCCTGGTGATCAACGAGTTGGCGCCGCGTCCGCACAACTCGGGCCATCTCACATTCGACGCCTGCATCACCAGCCAGTTCGAGCAGCAGTTGCGGGCGATCTGCGGACTGTCGCTCGGTTCGACCGAGTTGGTTCGCCCCGCGGGCCTGGCCAACCTGCTCGGTGACTTGTGGCACTCCGGCACTCCCAATTGGGGCGCCGCTTGCCGCTTCGAGCGAGTGAAACTGCACCTGTACGGAAAAGAGACGCCCCGGCCGGGCCGCAAGATGGGACACCTTACGGTCCTCTCCGAGAGTGCGGACCGCGCCGTCGAAACCGTGCTCGCGGCGCGACGAGCGCTCGGCGAACCGGCCTCCTGAACAACTAGCCGGCGACATACCGCTTATTCCAGCGAATAACTCACAGGTTCGCACGAACCAGGAGCTCGGAAGCGCATGATCCTCGACGACTTGAACGCCGCCGCACGCTATTACAGTCTGCACCCCGACTTTCGCGAGGCATTCGCGTTTCTCTCGCGCGACAATCTGGCGAGCCTTGCCACCGGAAAAATTGAACTGCAGGGCGAGCGGTTGTTCGCGCTCATTAATCGCGACCCGGGCCGCGGACACGAAGGCGCCCGGCTCGAAGCTCATCGCAAGTACATCGATATTCAGTTCCTGGTCGACGGTAGCGAGGAGATCGGCTGGCGCCCGACCGCCGAATGCCGGCATTTGACCGAGCCCTACGCCGAGCCGCGCGACATCATGTTTTTCGGCGACGCGCCGTACTCCTGGATCCACCTGCCGGTGGGCAAATTCATGATTCTCTATCCCGAAGATGCCCACGCTCCTCTGGCCGCCCGGGGGGACAACGTGAAGGCCGTCATCAAGGTAGCCGTCTAACGCCGCGCGGCAACCGGCTCGGGAATGTTGTTTCGCTGGCCAGGTGTTGTACGATTGAGATGGAGAGCCACGTGCCTGTTCTCGCCGTGCAACCGACCATGTCTCACGAATCGCTCGAACCACTCGACCGCCCGGACGCCTTGGGGCCGCCACGCTTCACGCTGCGGACGATGCTGTTGGTGGTGACGGCGTTGGGCTGTCTGTTCGGCCTGATGGCGGCACTGGGCAGCTCGTGGTCGATCATCATCCTCTTGTTCGGCTGCCTGGTGGCGGGGCACGTGATCGGCAATTCGCTGGGGACCCGATTGCGCGACGGGGCCCCGCGGTATGAGAAGCTCTCTCGCGCCGCCTTCGATGCGCGCGTTGGCCCGGCGCACTCGCCGGCCGCCCAGGGCGGAGGCTTGAGCCGGCGAATCCGACTCAGCCGCATCACGCTGGTGATGACCTTCGGCGGCGCATCGGCCGGCGCGTTCCTGGGAGGCACGGGGCTGGCGGCCATCTATCCCGAGGCGGGCGCATCGGCCGTCGCTCTGGGCGTCGTGTCCTCCGCCGTGCTGGGTGGCTTCGTGGGCTTTCTGAGCAGCAGCTTTCTCTCGGTGACCTTGAGAGCCTGGCGAGAAGCACTGGCGCAGTCCGATCCCATCACTCGCGGCGCCGTCGAGCGGCGACCGCAATAGCGCCGCCGTCGTGATTGTTTCCAGTTCCGTTCGATTCCTCGCACACCAGGCCCGCAATCGCATGACGCAAGCAACCGAAGACACTCTGCCGCGGTGGGAACTCGCCAATATCTTCCTCGGGCTCGAAGCGGACGATTACAGAGAGGCAATCGCCCAACTCGGTTCGCTCCTCGACGAAGCGCAGGTGTTGTTCGACGCCGAGGGAATTCGCCGCGACGCGAATCTTCCGGCCAATGATGCGCAACTTGCACAGTCGCTCGAGCAGGCGCTTGCGCTGGCCAATCGCTGGGGCCGGCTGTCGAACACGTTGGGCTCGTTCGTTTATGCCTACGTCAGCACCGACAGTTACAACGCGCTGGCCGCTCGCGAGCTTTCCAAATTGGAGATTCTCGGCACCCGCTGGCAAAAGCTGCACGTGCGGTTGCAGGGCTGGATCGGCGTCCTGGCCGAACGGCTGCCGCGGCTGCTTGTGGCCTGGCCCAGCCTCGCCGGGCATGCCTTCTACTTGCGCGACATGGCGCACCGCAGCCGGTTCTTGATGAGCGAAGATTTGGAGAACCTGGCGGCCGATCTGGTCCTCGACGCCGGCACGGCTTTTGGAAAACTGCAAGGCAACGTGACCAGCCAGCTCAAGGTGTCGATGTCGCGCGACGGGCGAACCGAGGAACTGCCGATTACGGTAGTCCGCAATTTGTGCTTCGAGCCCGATCCGGAGGTCCGCGAGCAAGCGCATCGCGCGGAGCTTCAAGGCTGGAAATCGATTCGCACCACGGTGGCCGCTTGTCTCAATGGCGTCAAAGGCACGGCGCTTACCCTGGCGCGGCGGCGCGGCCGGCCCAGTGTCTTGTCGGCCGCTCTGGACGACAACCACATCGACGCCGGCACGCTGGACGCGATGTTGGGGGCGATCCGCGACGCGCTGCCCATGTTTCGCCGCTACCTGAGAGCCAAGGCCCGCAAGCTTGGCTTGGAACGTTTGCGATGGTGGGATCTGTTCGCGCCCCTGGGAGGCGAGAGCAGGAAGTTTTCCTGGCTCGAGGCCCGGGGGTTTATCGTCGAGCGGTTTGGTTCCTTCAGTCCCGACTTGGGACAGTTCGCCGCGCGGGCGTTCGACGACCGCTGGATCGATGCGCTGCCGCGCGACGGCAAACGGGGCGGGGCGTTTTGCATGGAAGTGCTGGGCGTGGAGGAAAGCCGGATCCTGGCCAATTTCGACGGCAGCTTCGAGCAGACCAACACGCTGGCCCACGAGCTGGGGCACGGCTACCACAACCATTGCCAGCGGGGCCTGGAGCCGCTCGTGCGCGGCGCACCAATGACGCTGGCCGAGACGGCCAGCATTTTTTGCGAGACGCTGATCGCCGAGTCGGCCTTGGAAGAAGCGTCGCCGGCCGAACAATTGGAGATTCTCGAAGCCCAGTTGTGCGGGGCGACGCAGGTCTGCCTCGATATCACGTCCCGCTACCGCTTCGAAACCGAGGTGTTCGCTCGCCGCGGCGACAGTGAATTGAGCGCCGACGAGTTTTGCGAGTTGATGCGGGCCGCACAGGCCGAAACCTACGCCGACGCGATCGAGCCGGACACCTACCATCCCTACATGTGGTTGTGGAAGCCGCACTATTACTCGCACGAGCAGAACTTCTACAATTTCCCCTACGCCTTCGGTCATCTGTTTTCGCTGGGCCTGTTCGCGATCTACCGTCGCGAAGGCGAGAGCTTCGTGCCTCGCTATCAGGAGTTGTTGCGCGCCACGGGTCAGGACTACGCCGCCCCCTTGGCCGCCCGTTTCGGCATCGACATCACGCGCGGCGAATTCTGGCGCGACAGCTTGCAGATCATCGAGCGGCAGTTGCAGCGCTTTGAGGCGTTGCCGAGAGTGGACGCCCTGTAAGTAGCAGGCACACGCCGTGTGCCGTGGCCGGACTCAGTTCGAGCGAAGCGTGCGTGCTATAGTGTGCGACGCACGTCGTCATCCATTGCTCGGACGTACTGCAAGCAACGGCACACGGCGTGTGCCTGCTACTCTCGCGGCTGCAATTCAAAATCAAAAACGATCTCGACCGGCGCGGTCGAGCGGGGGGGCGAGATTGGATCGGTAGCCAGTCGCCGCGCAATCGAAATCAGTTGATCCAGATCCAGTCCCAGATACGCACCGTCGCCGTGCGCGGCGCGCACACTCGCGAACAACCCGGCGGCGCGGGCCGTGTGGCGGGCGACTCCCCGCGGACGTCCCTCGCGGGCTTTCACGCCCGCCGCCGCCAGCTTGATCATACCCTTGAGGAACTCGGCCGTCGCGCCCCGCCGACCACAAGCATGCCACAATCCTTCCCAGGTCTCATGGGCTTCCCAGTAATAGCCGAGGTTGAAGAGGTCGCAGCCCAGGAGATATGCACGCGACTTGGCCCAATTGGACGAATCGATCGGCATCGGCTGGGGCGCCGCGTGGCCGAAGCTGTGCCCCAGCGGGTCGCGCGTGGGATGCGGGAACAGGCCCGTGACGTACGAATAGGGCGGCAGCGGCTCGTCGGGCACGAGGCGCGCGGGTCGGCGCGGCAATTCGGAACCGCTCATGATTTACTCTACCGCCTCTAGCGAGAATGTTCCTCGACCACCACGGCCGTGCCGTAGGCCAGCACTTCGCTCACCCCCGACATGATTTCAGTGGCATCGTACCGCGCGGCGACAATCGCATTGGCCCCCATTTCGCCGGCATGTTGGACCATCAGGTCAAACGCTTCGGCGCGAGTCTTTTCGCAGAGGGTGGTCAGGATCGTGATATTGCCGCCAAACAGAGTCTGCAAGCCGGCGCCGATGTTGCCGATCACCGACCGCGATCGAACGGTCAGGCCGCGCACCACGCCCAAGTTGCGGACGATACGATAGCCGGGCAACTCCAGGGCCGTGGTCACCATCGGATTGGTCAACAGACTGGTCTGTGGGTGCGGGGCGGCGGACCAACTGCCGGTTTCGGAGTTCATGTGCCTTCCTTTCCTGCATGGGCGTAAGACCGCACGAGCCAGAGCGGCGGTATACATAGAGATAGCATATTTTGCGCTTGCGGATCGCCCCCAGTGCAGACCAAACTTGTCCATTGCCCGAGAATTGTCTGGGACGGGAGGGTCGCGTTTTGCAGCAGCCGAACACCCAACAGCGTGGCGTCTTGCGCATCTTGAGTTGGTGGCACGCGACGCCGCTCTACTTGCGCATCCTGACGGCCGTTGCGCTGGGCGTGCTCACCGGTGTGCTGCTCGGCGACAAGGCCGGCCCCTTGCAGATCCCCAGCAAGCTGGTTTTGCGCGTATTGGGAGCGCTGGCGCCGCCGCTCATTCTGTTGGCCATCATTCAGGCCCTGATGCGGGCCCAACTGGTCGGGCGGCAGGCCATGCGGCTGGTGATTCTGCTGGTCACTAACACGCTGGTGGCCATCGCCATCGGGCTGCTGGTGGCCAACACGATTCGACCCGGCCGCTGGACCGAGGTCGTGCCGCAGGCCGCGGCCGAAAAAGCCGCCGAGGCTCACGATCCGCTCTCGCTGTTTCTGGAGAGCGTGCCCAAGAGCATGCTCGGGCCGTTTTCCGACGACGGCAAAGTGATGAGCGTGATCTTCCTGGCCGTGGCCTTTGGAATTGCTCTGCGCGGCGTGCGGCACCACGAGGTCCACACGGTCGAAGACCTGATCACCGTGGCATTGAACAGCTTGATCACGGTGCTGCACTGGATCATCGACGTCGTGCCGCTGGCCGTGTTCGGCATCGTGGCCAGCATCGTGGGCGTGAAAGGTTTTAGCGATTTCATCGCGCTGGGTGGCTTCGTCTTGTCCGTGCTATTGGCCTTGTCGCTGCAAACGGCATATTACCTGACTCGCGTGCGGCTCGGTTCCTGGGTTCCGGTGCGCAAGCTGTTGGCCGGCACGCGAGACGCGCTGGTGATGGCTTTCTCCACGGGCAGCTCGACTGCCACGATGCCGGTGACCTACGCCCTGTTGCGCGAAAAGGTCGGCCTGCGCGAGCAATCAGCGAGTCTCGGCGCGCTGGTCGGCTCGAACTTCAACAACGACGGAACCGCGCTCTACGAAGCCATGTCGGCCCTGTTCGTGGCGCAACTGCTCGGCATGCAGTTGACGCTCGGCCAGCAGTTCATGGTCGTGCTCACCAGCGTGGTCGCATCGGTGGGGGCCGCGGGCATTCCCGAGGCGGGGCTCGTGACCATGACCATGGTGTTCAACGCGGTCGGCCTGCCCACCGAGTACATTGCCATGCTGTTGACCGTGGATTGGTTCCTGGACCGTTGCCGAACGGCCATCAACGTGATGGGCGATATCACGGTCAGTTGCCTGCTGGACGGAACGACGCCGGAAATGGCCACGGTTCCCATTCCGGTCGTGATCCCGCCGGTGGTCGAGGCCGCCCAGACGGCGCCTTGATGCAACGGTCGGGCAAGCTGGAATGATTCTGCCAGATTGGCCGATGCCGGCGAGAGTGGCGGTCGCGCCGCGCGCGAGACGCCCTGATGTCTTTCGAGCTAGCGCCCTGCTGGCAAATCGGTGGATGCGGCCGAACGTTGGGTGGCGCGCGGCCCGATACATCTAGTGGGCGGCATCCCCGGTGCAAGGAGGCATTCGCATGCTCGGATCCGATCGTCCGTTATTCCGACCTACGGCCACGATCAAAATCGCGGCCGGTACGACCAGTACGCCCAATCTGGACAAACAGATTGCGCTGCGACAGTTCGTGGCCCGCGTCGGCGGGATCGACAATGCGCGCCGCGCGCTTGCGCTGCTGGCCACTCTCAACCGCGCCGCTTGAGGCCCTTGCACCGTTCTTCCTAGTCTGCGATCATCCGCGACAATGCCCTTTAATCGAACAGCGACCCTTGCGTTTTTTCTGGCGCTGCCGGTTCGATGCAGCGCGGCGAGTCGTTGCGGGGGCTATTGACGGCGCGGCCCACCGGTTCGACCGTCATGCGGTCTGCCGGGTAGGCGGTTAATAATTTTTCGAGCGCCTCGCGATCCTCGAGTTGAGGGTCGAGCCAGGTCTGGTAACTGCCCGGATCGAGGATCACCGGCATTCGCTCGTGCAGCGAGCTCACCAGCGCGTTGGCCTCGGTAGTGATGATCGTACACGAATCGATCGCCAGCTCACCGTGCCGCCAGTGTTCCCACAGGCCGGCGAATGCGAACGGCCGCTTGTCGTCGAGCTGAATGTAATACGGCTGCTTGCCCCCGCCGTGCCGTTTCCATTCGTAGAACCCATCGGCCGGCAGCAGGCAGCGACGGCGGCGAAAGGCTTCGCGAAATGCCGGCTTGCTGGCGACGGTCTCGCCCCGCGCGTTGATCATCCGGTTGCCGATCGCGGGATCATCGGCCCAACGGGGAATCAGTCCCCATTGCAGCCAATCCAGCCTGCGGAGTTGCCGTTCGGCGTCGAAGCGCACGCAGGCCACTTGTTGCGAGGGGGCGATGTTGTATCGCGGCGGCAAGCCGGCCTCGGAGAAATCCAATGGCAGCGTTGAATCGAATAAGGCCAGATCGAACAATTCGACCACGTCCTTGAGCGGAGTTCGCAACGTGAATCGACCGCACATAATCGCGCACCTGCCAGGTCAACCATCACTCCGTCCATCATTGTAGTCTCGCGCCGCGAGTCTCGGTAGAATTGCTCTCGATGGCGGCGCGGCTGCTCGGACTCGCACGTACGTAACAATTAACTCAAGGGGCGAGCCATGCCCACATTGGCCAGAATCCATATCCATCCGGTGAAGTCGCTGGACGCCCAGAGTGTCGATTCGGCCGTGTTGATGGTCGGCGGCGCCTTGCGGCACGATCGCCGCTTTGCCCTGCGCGACTTCAATGGTGAGCTCGTCAACGGCAAGCGGGCGCCGAAGGTGCATCTGCTTCGCAGCCATTTTGACGCGGCGACGAATCAGTTGGAGCTGCGCGTCGAGGGTTCCTCGACGGTCGAACGCTTCGACGTGTATGTCCAACGCGGCGAGCTGGAGTCTTGGCTGACGGATTACTTCGGCCAGCCGCTCGAACTGGTCGAAGATCCCGCGGCCGGATTTCCCGACGACGCGGAGTCGCCCGGGCCAACCGTGATCGCCACCGCCACGCTCGCCGCGGTAGCCGGCTGGTTCGCGGGCCTGTCGACCGACGAAGTCCGCAATCGCTTTCGCGCGAATCTGGAAATCGACGGCGTCGAAGCCTTTTGGGAGGACCGGCTCGTGGCCGGCGCGGGTCGCCTCGTGCGGTTTCGCATCGGAGAGGCCGAACTCTGGGGCACCAATCCGTGTCAGCGGTGTGTCGTACCGTCGCGAAATCCGATCTCGGGCGAGACGACCCGCGAATTTGCCAAGGTATTCTCGCGGTTTCGCCAGCAGTCGCTGCCCGCGTGGGCGCCCGCCGATCGGTTCGATCACTTTTACCGCCTGGCGGTCAACACGCGACCGGCCGGCGGTCGCGAGTGCGTGTTGCGGGTCGGCGACGACGTGCAGATTTTGGATGTTGCTTGACATGGGCAACAAGTCGCTAAGTCCCTTGGCCGGAGCCACCAGGTGGAGATCAAGCCGATAGCGCTCACGGGTCGCGTAGCGCGGCTGGAACCGCTCGAGCCGCGCCACGCCGAAGGACTCGCCGAGGCCGCCACGCCCGAGCTGTTCACCTACCACTTCCCGCCGCCGGAGTTTTCGCCCGCCGGCTTTCGGGCGATGATTCAATACTTGCTGTCGCAGGGGACGTATTGTCCGTTCGCGATTCTGGCGTGCGACACCGAACGGGTGCTGGGCATGACGTCGTATCTCGACATTCGGCCGCGCGATCGGGGCGTGGAAGTGGGTTTCACCTGGCTATCGAAAGCGAGCCAGGGGAGCCTGGTGAATCCCGAGTGCAAGTATCTGCTTTTGAGGCACGCCTTCGACGAGCAGGGGGCCGTGCGCGTGCAACTCAAGACCGATCTGCGCAATCTGCAAAGCCAGCAGGCGATCGAAAAACTGGGGGCCGTGCGCGAGGGCGTCTTGCGTCAGCATATGGTGCGGCCCGACGGATACATTCGCGACACGGTGATGTACAGCATCATCGCGACGGAGTGGCCGGCCGTGCGCAGCCGGCTCGAAGAGCGCCTGGGCTACGTGCCCTGAGCGTTTTTTGCTCCGCGGCGCGGGGTCCTGCGATCATCCACGTGGGCTCGTGGAATCCTCACCTATTATCCCGCGATTTTTGCGAGACCAACGCCCTGTTGCGGGGTTTGACATCCCCGGGGGCGGCGGATCTGCTGGGCGGGTGGCGTGCGTCTTTGCCAGAACAAATACATCCCACAAGAGATTAACACGGACGGCACCGTGCCAGGCGGGTCACGGGGCCGCAGGAGAACGAGCAATGTTGCGACGGATTATTTGGTTAGCGATGTTGGGCGGCCTGGCGATTGGCACGCGCGAAGCGGCCGCGGCCACGCCCGATGGCAGTTGGCCGTCGTTTCGGGGGCCTTTGCGAAACGCCGTCTCGCCCGACACCGGCTTGCTCGCCACTTGGCCGACCGACGGTCCCAAGCTGGTTTGGCAAACGGCCGGGGCCGGGCGGGGCTATTCGAGCCTGTCGATAGTCGACAATCGCATCTACACGCTGGGCGACGCCCCCTCGACCGCCGAGGATCAGGATGAGTACCTGCTGTGCTTCGACCAAACGAGCGGCGAGCAAGTGTGGAGAGCCGAAATAGGTCCGGCCTGGACGACCGGCAAGCAGAATTACCACAGCACGCGCAGCACGCCCACCGTGGACGGCAACCGACTGTATGTGCTCACGCCGCACGGCGAGTTGGTCTGTTGCGAGACGACGGGCAAGGAGCTGTGGCGGAAGGATCTGCGAAAAGACTTTGACGGCAAGAAGGCCGACGGTTGGGGATATAGCGAGTCGGTGCTGGTCGATGGCGACCGATTGATATGCACGCCAGGCGGCGACAAGAACACGATGGTCGCGCTGAATAAGCTGACCGGCGAAACGCTGTGGACCGCCGCGCGGCCGGAAGATCGCGGCGCGGCGCATGCCTCTCCCGTTGTGTCCACGATCGGCGGCACTCGCGTGTACGTACAGACCACCGGCAGCGGTCCGATGGGCGTGCGCGCCGCGGACGGCAAGCTGCTGTGGACGTACGACATCGAAAAAACCACGGCCATCGCCCCCACACCGATCATCCGCGGCGATTTGGTTTTTTTTGCCGCCGGTTATCGTCGGGGCGGGGCTTTGCTCAAGCAGATTCCCAAAGAGAATGGCGAAGTGGCCATCGAAGAGGTCTATCCGCTCAAGCCCGAATTGGCCAACAAGCACGGCGGCATCGTGCTGGTCGGCGATTATCTGTATGGCGATTCCGACGACAAGGGCATTCCCTTTTGCGCCGACTTGATGACCGGCGAGATCAAGTGGAAGTCGCGCGGATCGGGGCGCGATTCGGCCACGGTGGCCGCGGCCGATGGACATCTCTACGTGCGCTATGCCGACGGCACGATGACCTTGGTGAAGGCCTCGCCCGAAGCGTTCGAGGAAGTCGGCATTTTCAAGATTCCCGGCAGCGGCGACCGCCCCAGTTGGTCGCACCCCGTGATCGTCGACGGCAAGTTGTATTTGCGCGAAGGCGACGCGATCTTGTGCTACGACCTGCGCAAGTAGTGTTTCGCGTTTTTCCAGCCGCAGATTACGAAGTCAGTTGGCCACAGAGCACTTCGAGAAACCGCGTGCGGTCGTCCGGGGTCAGGCCGTTGAGAATCTTGGTGACCTCGCCGATCGGCAGCGATGCGACCAGGTGCTTCCGGATTTTGAAATCGAGATAGCCGAACACTTCGGCCGCCGCGCGGGTCTCGAGCGCGCGAAACACAAAAGCCTGCTCCTCGGGCTGGAGATCCTCGACCAGGGCCGCCAGATCCGGCGGGATCCATTCGCGCAGAATATCGCGCAGCGTGGGCAGATCCTTGCAGTCGATCAGCTCGCGAATCTCCGGCAAAACGAGTTTTTCCAGCATGCTCATGGGTCGAACCTCGTGCTCGCGAGTCGGAGTGAAACAAGGCCCGCCGCCCCCGTCCGAATCGCGCAGCTGCCTGGGTTTTTAATCGCGCTAGGCCGCGCGCCGATCCGCCGCGTTTCATTCTTGCCGATAGAGGCCTGTTAAACAACGCGGCGGCGGATTGCTCGTGCTCCCGCAGACTGCTAAAGTCGCACAGGACCCTGCCGGGCGCTAGAGAAGCGGGCATTGGCGGCTTGCGCGGACTCTATGAGGACACGAGCTTGTTCATTCGGCATCAGGAACGGCATCGCACCGAACGCATTGGCTGGCTCCGCGCCGCGGTATTGGGCGCCAACGACGGCATCGTGTCGACGGCGAGCCTGATCGTGGGCGTGGCCGCGGCCAAGGCGGCGAGTGGCGACATCCTGATCGCCGGAGTGGCGGGACTTGTGGCCGGAGCGATGTCGATGGCCGCCGGCGAATACGTGTCGGTCAGCTCGCAGGCGGATACGGAAAAGGCGGACCTCGACCGCGAACGCAAGGAACTTGCCGCCGATGGAGAATTCGAGCGAAATGAACTGGCGGCGATCTATGTCGGACGAGGTCTCGAGCCCGCGCTCGCAAATCAAGTGGCCGAACAACTGATGGCGCACGACGCGCTGGCTGCTCATGCGCGCGACGAGCTTGGCATCTCCGAAATTTCGACGGCGCGGCCGGTGCAGGCTGCGCTGGCTTCGGCGGCGAGTTTCGCCGTTGGCGCGGCGATGCCCTTGGTCAACGTCGTGGTTGTGCCCCCGGTATGGTTGATTTGGGGCGTAGTCGCTAGTTCGATCCTGCTGCTGGCGCTGTTGGGCGGATTTGGAGCATATGCCGGCGGGGCGCCCGTGGCGAGGGCAGCTTTGCGGGTCACGTTTTGGGGAGCGCTTGCCATGGCGCTGACCGCCGGGGTCGGCGCCCTGTTCGGAGCCGTCGTGTGAGGTCAGTCCGCTCGAACAACCGGCTGGGAGCATGAGCCCGCATCCGCATCAGCACAAGCGCGCAGCTGCGCGGCGCATCCACGACATCCACGACTACGCGCATCGGGTTGCCCGTCGTCGGCGCCAGCGGGCCCACGCCCCGCCGCACGCGGTCGCGCATCTCCGCCGCGGAATCGCTCGCAAGTTCGCCCAGATACGCGGCGCCGGCGCGGGAGCCTTGGCCGCATTTCTGGCGGTGCTCGGCCCCGGCCTGCTGGCAGGACTCTCCGACGACGATCCGGCCGGCATCACGACCTACTCCATACTCGGAACCGATCACGGTTATCGACTGCTGTGGATCATTCCGGCCTCGACTGTGCTACTCGTGTACTTTCATCTGATGGCGGTTCGGGTTGGCGCGGCGAGCGGCAAAGGATTTGTCGGCATCATTCGCGAGCGTTGGGGGCGGCGGATGGGGTATTTCGCCGTCATCGGATTGTTGCTTGCCAACTTCGGAACGATTTGCGCCGAGTATGCGGGTATCTCGGCAGCCGCCTCCCTGGTCGGAATTCCTTCGTGGATCAGCACCCCGCTGGCCGGCGTGTTGATCTCGCTGCTAGTCGTGCTGGGATCGTTTCATCGGGTCGAAACAATCCTGCTTGTTGTTTCCTCCACGCTGGCTTTGTATATCGTCGACGGCATTTTGGCCGGTCCCGACTGGTCGCAAGTGATGCACGATTCGATCATTCCGCAGATGCCAATGGACCGGGCAGGCTGGATCGCCGTCGCGGCCACGCTGGGTACGACGCTGGCGCCCTGGGGATTGGCATTCATCCAGTCCTACGCCGTCGACAAGAAAATTTCGGTCTCCGACCTGCGCTGGGAGCGAGTCGACGTCGTGCTGGGCTCGCTGCTCACTGGCGTCATCGGCCTGGCCATTGCGGTTGCCTGCGCCGCCACGCTGCATCAAGCGGGCATCCACATCGACGATGCGCGCGATGCGGCCATCGCGCTGCGCCCGCTGGCCGGCTCGTTTGCGACGCTGTTGTTTGGCGCGGGACTGCTGGGAGCCTCGCTGTTGGCCGCGGCGATTGTTCCATTGGCGACGGCCTATTCGATTGCCGAAGGCTTTGGCGAGCCGGCTTCGCTCGACCTCGATTCGCGCCACTACCAGCACTTCTATGGGGCATTCGTGGGCCTGACGGTCGCCGCCGTCAGCGTGGTATCGCTGCCCGGCTTACCGCTCATTCCGCTGATTTATGCCAGCCAGGTGGTGAACGCCGTGCTGCTGCCGCTGCACGTCGTCGCGCTGCAACTGCTGGCGAGCGACACCGCCGTTGTCGGCAATGCGAAACCGGGCCGATTGTCGCTCGGCGTGGGATGGGTCGGCGTGGGGCTAATCGTCGCCTGCGTCGGCGCCCTGGCCGTGAGTTGGATCGGATTCTAGCGGTCGAGATTGAGTTGGTCGTGAGCGTGAAGCCAAACTCCGCCCTTGAACTATCGGCCGTGGCATCGAATCGGCTCAGCTGGTTGCGCGGCACGTTGATGAATGCATGGCACGACGCCAGCCGGCTTGTTCAGACGCAGGGAATAGAGCTTAATCGGTCGAGATCTCCTGCACTTCGTCGCCGACAACGCGAAAGCCGCGGCGGGTGGTGATCATCCGCGGGCTGTCCTTGCTGTACCGGTATTCGACCTCGACGATCACGCCGTCACGGTCCGTGTCCGGCTCGGTAGGATACCAGCGGACAATTTGATGGCGGTCCGTGTGTTGATCGATCCAGCCTTCGATCGCCACTTGTTCGGGCAGCTTCGGCCGGAGAGCGACTCGAAGAGAAGCGACCGTCATGCCAACGATAGCCGCCAGCATTGCAATCTGGCCCGCGAGCCCTGCGCGGCGAAACGCGGCCGAACGATGGGCCATGCGACGGCGCAGCAGCACGGCCAAAAAGTATTCACGCGACATGCTGTAGTAAACGGACCGGAATCGCTTTGCTTCGTGTGCGCGATGTGCTGATGGTGCGCTCGCCGACGCCCGCGGCGCGCGCTCATCGCGCGGCAGAATGCGCTTGGACGCGCCGCGCGGCTTGAGCATTTGGGCCGCCAGAAATTCGGCGAATGCTTCCTCTGTCGTGGTCCACTCGATTGGCTCCCGTCCGTAGTCGTGAACTGGAATCGCGCCCGACTTCATGCGCTTGTAAACGCGTTGAATCTGCTCGTCGCTGGGTGACGCGGTATGGTAAAAAAGCCGCGCCACCTCGACGATCGATAGCTCCCTGTTGCTCGCCTTCGGCATGGGCGACCTATCCTGGGGCAAGGCGTCACGGCGAAGTGGGGAATTTCGAAAGATACTGCTGGTCGCCCGTCACGTCGAAGCATTGCTCGCCTCGAACTGCCGGCTCGACCAGAGCATCCCTCACCGTGAAGTACCGCGGAACGACTACTGATTGGTGCTATTGGGCAGCTTTTCCTTGCCCCAGCGGGTGGAAAGCGCCCGCCACACGCCGATGTCGATCTTGTCGTCGATCGCGCGCACTGAGCCGTCCATCATCGACACGTTGACCAATCCGGAGAAATAACTGCGGGCCGTGATCGCCGCGTACGTCGGCGTGGTCGAAGGCGTGGCAATGTTGCGGTTCTTGCCTTCCTGCCAGTTCGACCAGTCGATATTGGTATCGCCGGTGCCGGTCGTGTTGACGGTGGCGGAGCTGGCGCTCACGCGGTTGGCGCACATTACGCGCGTGTTGGGGCGGAAAACCGTGGTGAACCCGGCGTGAAACGCGTGGCCGTTGAACCACTCGGAGTGTCCGGTTTCCTTGTACTCGCCCGGCGTGCCCATCAAGCCACCCAAGTCGGCGGGTGTCAGCGGGACCGGCGCGGACTCCGGCGTATCCACGGTGGCGGCCCCCAGTTCCACGGCGGTGCGGTTGGAGTCGCGGAAGTACGGCCACCAGGCCCTCACTTCGGCCATGCACAGCGTGTTGGTCAGTCCGTCGACGAACGCACCGTCGCCCAGCTTGCTGTTGGGATACGCCGCGCCGTTGCCACCTTTTTTGGTCACGGGATCATATACGAACCAGGTTCCCAGGTTGACAGCATAGTTGACGGGATAGTGCTTGTTCTCGCGAATTTCGTCGCGCGGCTCGGCCGGCGAGACATAAGTCGGAACGCGCAGTGTGCTCAAGACAGTTGTGCTGCCGTCGGCCAGCGTAAACAGCGGAGGGGTCGTGCCTGCCGTCGCGTTCGGCTGCACGTAGTAGTTGTAGTTCCTCGTGAAGTCGATCTCGTCGTAGATCAGCTTCTGTTCCAGGTACGGCAGCAGCAGAATGTGAATGGACCACCCGTCGATGTTCGGTAAGCCGGTTCCCAGCGCCGGTGGCTCGCCAGCCTGCCAGCTCGGCGGATAAAAGCCCTTGGAGGCCCGAAAATTGGCGATTGCCAAGCCGATCTGCTTCAGATTGTTCTTCGACTGGGTGGACCGGGCACCCTCGCGCGTGGCGTTCACCGCCGGAAGCAACAGCGCAAGCAAAATGCCGATGATCATCATTACCACAAGCAGTTCAATCAGGGTAAATGCAAGTCGGCGCCGATTCGCGGGCAGTGGGCGCCGGCAAGGTGGCTGAAAAGTGCTCGTCGACAAGGTCATGCGTCACTTCCTCTCGATGAAGTAAGGGGGGACGGTCAAAAAAGTAATTCGGAACTTTCGATGTGCGCACCTTTTCGTCGTCAGCGGAAGTGAGTCCGAGTTCCGCTTTACGTCCATTCGCCAGGACTGGCTTTGGTGGCGTGGGTTGCAAATCGCGTTCCGAAGTCCTTACAAAATCGTAAGGTCAATCGCACAACCGCTTGCCGGCATTTGCACGTGAACCCAGCGAGCGGCGCTGGTCAAATTCTCGTCACGTGCGATCAATTTGTCGCCGCGTGGGCGCGTGAATTCCCGACGCAGACGCCATTCACTCATTCGTGAACAACGACGTGCATGGTCGAAGCGACACCAACATCGTCGCGATGCGGGCCCAAGTCGACTTCCGAGCGATTGCCGGCGGCGACATTCCGAACTGGCCATTGGTGGCAGTAGAAAGTGGTGCTTCTTGCGGCGGTTTTTACTTGCCTTTGGTGACTGGAAGATGTAGATATGCAGAAAGCATCGGCAAGTTGCCAGACTTCGGCTGTCGTGCCATGCACGAAGCTGAAGTTAGGCTTGCTTGTCGATCGCGTTGGCACGGGGCGATAAGTCCAACGGTTCCGTCGGGGTCTTCGAGCCGACCGGACGGAGCGACGCTCTGGCGACACTTCTTGCGAATCGGAACAGGCAATCGGCCAATGCTCATCGAGGCGCCTTGCGAGCGCTCGCGTCACGGATTCCCCGTGCGCTGCGTTCGTCGCTCTTGCGCCGCAAGACGAAACGGCCGAGTTGACTTCCGTTAGCCGGGAGGAAAGGCAGGGCGCTAAACCCACTGGAGGTTCCTGCCATGTGGCACTCGCTACGCAACGTGAGCTGTTTCGAATCCAAACCACGTGCCATTCGACCGCCTACGCTTGGTCGACCGAAGCCGTTCAAGCCTCGATTCGAGGCGCTCGAGGACCGGCGGTTAATGGCCGTCGATGTGATCCTCGAGTGGAACGATATCCTGCTGCAAGCAAACGCGAACGATCATTCGCTTTCGGCTCCCGAGCAGGGCGGCCCAATCCTCACGGCCCGCGCTTTTGCGATCGTAAGCGCGGCCATGTACGACGCCTACAACTCGGTCGAGCATATCGGCGAGTCCTTTCTCGTCAGCATCCCGCGCGCGAGCAAGGCCGATAGCGACGCGGCAGTCGCTCAGGCGGCACACGACACGCTCGCCGCGTTGTTCCCAACTCAAAAGTCCTTGTTCGATTCCGCGCTCGGGCAAACGCTTCACAGAATTCACAATGGCCTCTCAGAAATCCAGGGCCGGGTCGTTGGGGCGCTGGTGGCCAGGCGGTTTCTCGCGGATCGCGCCGACGATGGAGCCGCGGGACTCGCGAACAACACGTACGTCTACAACGGACTGCCGGGCTTCCACAAAGCCGATCCGCTGCATCCCAATCAAGGCTACTACGCCTCGAGCGCCATGGACGTCGATCCGTTTGCCTTGGTCGATCTCGACCAGTTCGCGGCGCGACATCTCGACGACGCAACGCCCGAGGGGCGACTCGAGTTTCTCGGGAGCGAGGAGTATACGCTCGCCTACAACGAGGTGCTGGCTTTGGGGGGCGATGGCGTCACCTCGCCCACCGAGCGCACCGCGGGGCAGACCGCGATCGGCATCTATTGGGGATATGATGGCCGGCCCGGCTTGGGCACGCCGCCGCGGCTGTACAACCAGATTGTCCGCACCGTGGCAGCCGACGAGCAAAACACCGAGGCGGAAAATGCCAGGCTGTTTGCGTTGGTGAATGTCGCCATGGCCGATGCGGGCTTGACCTCTTGGAACAATAAGTACGACGATTCTTTCTGGCGGCCCATCATGGGCATTCGCAAAGGCGACCTCGACGAAAATCCGGACACCGAGGGGTTCGCCAATTGGACGCCGCTGGGGGCCCCGGCCAGCAACCCCCGACCGGGCGAAACCAACTTCACACCGCCGTTCCCCGCCTACACCTCGGGCCACGCCACGTTTGGCGCCGCGACGTTTCAAATCCTGACGCGCTTCTATGGGCGCGATGACATTTCCTTCACGTTCGTTTCCGACGAGCTCAACGGCGCGACTCTCGACGCCGATGGCACCGTGCGTCCGCTCGTGAGCCGGACCTTCGACAGTTTTACCGAGGCGAAACTGGAGAACGCCCAAAGCCGGATTTACCTCGGCATTCATTGGGCCTTCGATCGCGACGACGGTATTCGGACCGGCGACCAGGTGGCCGACTACGTGTTCGAGAACTTTTTCGAAGCTCGCCGCGTGCGCCCGCCGCAGGATCACCACGGCCCCGGCGGTTACCACGGCGTTGGGCAACGCGATGACGAACCGAGAGGTGACCGCAGCCCGTCGGTCCGAGCCGCGACGCTGAGCGTTGCCAGCCAGGCTGACAGCGCCGGGCAAACGGCGCCCCAGATCGTCGATACCGTGATGTCACAGATTGGCCAGGACGATCGAGTCGATGATCGATTGCGACGGCGAGCCACGGAGGCCGTTGCGGACCTGGCGAGCGCGCTGAATACCAGGCTCGATAGCCAGGCAGTAGGTCGGCATTAGTCGAGTCGCAAATTGCCGCAGCGCGGCCGCACGATCGATCAAATCGATGAAGAAATACCGAAGGAGGGACTTGAACCCACACGCCCTTGCGGGCACTGGATTTTGAGTCCAGCGCCCGATTCTTCTAACGACCAAGCGTACCAAGAGATACGCGAAAGCGAAACCGGCGAGGTGCCCGTATTGGTGCCGAGCCCATCGGGTGCCCTTTCTGGGCCCGATTTCCCGCCCGATCTGGCCCGCGTCGTGGCCACCTGGGAACGCCTTCCCGACGCGATCAAGGCTGCGATCCTCGCGCTCGTTCAAGCTGCGGAAGGCCGCGCGCCTGAGTCGCTAGAGTCATGACGGTGTTTCTTCCAAAACCCCGTTTCAAGGAGGACTGTCATGATCGACCCGAAGTTCGAAAAGCTCATCACGTTGAAGCAAGCGACCCGAATGATCCCCAAACGCCGACGGGGCAAGCGGGTGCATATCAGCTGCTTGTACCGCTGGACGCTCAATGGGGTTCGCGGCGTCATCCTGGAAAGCCTCCAGGTCGGCGGCACACGCTGCACGTCTCGCGAGGCACTACACCGGTTCTTTGAGAGGCTGAGCGAGGGGACTGTGACGATTCAGCATTTCCACACTCGGACCCCCTCACAGCGAGCGCGTGATGACGAACGAGCCCGGCAGGAGCTGATCAAGGCCGGTTACTAGCACCGCTGACGGAGGTTCAGCAAATGAAATGGTTGCCGATCACTGACGCGTTACCTCGCGACGTCTGCCCACGATGTGACCGCGGCGAACTCTATGTTCGCAGCAGCCGGCAAGCGGGCGATCGCTGGCAAGTCCAGTACCTCTGGTGCAAGAACTGCACGGCGACATTCAAGGCACGCACTGATCGCCGCTACCTGATCCGCACTCGGAAAGTGTTGTAAGGATCAGCGGGTACGGTCGGGTGCATGGGTACGATTAGGTGAGAGGCACGCGGAGCAGAGAAGAGGCACGTTGATGGAAATCATCAAGGGGTCGCCCGACCACGCCCGCGCTGTGGCCGACTTCTGGAACGCCAAGGCGCAGGACCCGAACTCGTGGTGGTACGGATCGCCGCAGAAGACCGCTGAGGACATCGCTAACCTCTTGTCGCAGGGGTTCTCGCTGGTAGTCGCGCTAGACCACGGTGTGCTCCTGGGCTTCGGATTGTGGCTCGGCCCGCGCCTGCTTGGCTTCACCGCTCTGAATCGCGATGCCTTCTATCGCATGCTGCGGGTCTGGGCCGAAGAGAACCCAGGCCAGCGCGGCCTGTCGGTCATTCCTGCTCGGGACACCACAGAGAAAGCCTGGTTCGACGTGCTGGCTGTCGGAGAGCTCACGCCCATGGGTTACAAGCCTATTGGGCGTGGCGACGATCCCACGAAGCGTAAGCCGTGGACCTGTCGTATGGAAGGTAGCCTCGATGCGCTGCGGGTGGCGGTTGACAACGCACTCGTGGAGATGACTCGCTAGTGCTCTCGCTCACGCTGCAGCCGGCTGAGAACAACGCGACGAATCGCGATACCTACATCGCCGACGGCGTTCTCTACAACAACAACTATGGAAGTGATCTCGCTCTTACCATCGGCACCCAGAATATCGGCAAGGACGAGCAAACACTGTTCCGTGCGATTCTGCGGTTCGATCTGACGTCGCTCATCACGGCTACGATCATAGACGCCACGCTTACGTTGACCGCGGCGGGCGGCAATGTCAGCTTCGAGACATTTAGCATCCATCGCCTGACCCAGCCCAGCTGGACAGAGTTCGGTGCGACCTACGGTGTCTACGACTTCGGACGCCCGTGGTCGACGCCTGGGGGCGACTTCGATTGGGTGCCAGCACAGTCGCTCTTCCTCAGCTCGATTCAAAACCTCGTGTTCGATCAGATGAAACCCTTGGTCGTGGACGCAATTACGAATCGCGGTGGCATTCTGGATGTGCTGATCAAAGGTTCGGCGGACGATGGCTTGCAGCGTTTGGATTGCTATTCGTCGGGTAGTGGCAACCCCGCGTTTCGGCCAACGCTCGTTGTGCATTACACGCATCCGGTGTGGTGCGTCGATGTTGCTGACAAAGCGATCTGGTCCGTCGCCGTGCAGGACGAGGGGTGCTGATGCCATTCAACATTCACGACCTCGGCGACGTTGTGCGAGTATCGGCCACGTTCACGGACGCCGACACCGACAGCGTGATCGACCCCGATGTCGTCAAGCTCTCGGTCCGCACGCCAGCCGGCATCGTGACCACGTACACGTATGGCGTCGGTGGGAACGTCGTCAAAGAAGCCGTGGGCCAATACTACTCGGTCATCAATGCAAACCAAGCCGGCTTCTGGTTCTACCGCTGGTGGTCGACCGGGTTCGGCCAGGCAGCCAAGGAAAATGAGTTCAAAGTGCGAATCGCACAGGCTTTATGACCCTCCCCCCCAGGTCTTAGGTACTTTTTTCGCCCGACGCGCATGGTTTCCCACCCCCGCCGCGGCCGCACTAGACACAGTCCGTCCGGAACCCAAACATGAAACTTCGCGACCGCATCAAGGAGCTACGCCGGGTCAAGGCCAGCGATATTCTGCCAAACCCTGCGAACTGGCGAACGCATCCGAAAGCGCAGCAAGACGCAATGCGCGGCATCCTGGCCGAGGTCGGTATTGCGGACGCGCTGCTGGTACGGGAGACGCCCGCGGGCCTGCAACTCATCGATGGCCACCTTCGTGCGGACGTCGCGCCCGACAGCGAGTGGCCGGTCCTGGTGCTCGACGTGGACGACCGGGAGGCGGCGAAGCTGCTGGCGACCGTCGACCCGCTGGCCGCGATGGCCGAAACCGACCCCGAGAAGCTCGAAGAGCTACTGCGCCAGATCGATACCAACAGCGAGGCGCTCCAGCAGATGCTCGCGGAGTTGGCTGCGGAGGCCGGCCTGAACAACGATGACGGCGAGATCGTTGAGGACGAAGTCCCGCTACCACCAGACGAAGCAACAACCAAGCCGGGCGACCTATGGATATTGGGCGACCACCGGCTGTTGTGCGGCGACTCGAGCAAGCCGGAAGACGTGGATCGGCTGTTGGACGGTGCGAAGATCCATCTGGTCAACACCGACCCGCCATACAACGTGAAGGTCGAGCCGCGCAGTAACAACGCGATCGCCGCCGGCCTGAGCTCGTTCGCCGGACCGAAGCATCATCAGTCGCTCGACCTGGCTCGTCATCCCGAAAAGTCCAAGCCCACGAACAAGCAATTGCGGCCCAAAGACCGACCGCTAGCGAACGATTTTGTTTCGGACGCCGCGTTCGATGACTTGCTCAACGCGTGGTTCGGCAACATCGCCCGCGTTCTGGAACCGGGCCGTGGGTTCTACATCTGGGGCGGCTATGCGAACTGCGGCAACTACCCGCCGGTGCTCAAGGCGTGCGAACTGTACTTCTCCCAGGCGATCATCTGGGTCAAGGAACACCCCGTGCTCACGCGCAAGGACTTCATGGGCAATCACGAATGGTGTTTCTATGGCTGGCGCGAAGGCGCGGCACACCAGTGGTTGGGCCCGACCAACGCCGTTGACGTATGGAGCATCAAGAAGATCAACCCGCAGAGCATGGTGCATTTGACCGAGAAGCCGGTCGAGCTTGCCGCTCGAGCCATGCGGTACTCATCACGCCCAGGCGAGCATGTTCTCGATCTATTTGGTGGTAGCGGCAGCACGCTGATGGCCGCCGAGCAGACCCAACGGCGGGCCTTCCTGATGGAACTTGATTGCCTATACGCGGACGTGATCGTTCAACGTTGGGAACAGTTCACGGGGCGAAAGGCCGAGCGGGCCGGGGAGGTCGCCACGTGAACGCGACGTTTGGCCCACATGGCGGCCGGTGGCCCGGGTTGGCCACGGACGCCGCCAACGAGAAAACGCCCCGACGTGGCGAACGTGGGGCGTTGGGTGGAATCCCGTCGCGGGGGCTACCCGTTGGATGCGAATTGGCCGCGATCGGTCTTCTTGAATCGGGCGCCTTTGCCCATCGCGTTGATCTCCCGCAGGATGGCGCTATAGAGCGTAGCGTGGGGCGTCTTGCCGCCGGGACTGGTCCACAGATCCTTGGCCGCCATAGCCTCGATCATCTGCTTGGCGTTCATCGGCTCCTTCGATGCGCCCAACACCTGGGCAGCAGCGTCGATGGCGCTGAGCTTCTTGGCCTTGCCGTTCGCTGCGAGTTTCGCCTTGGCCTTCTTCGGGGGCGCGGCCTTGGGGGCCTTCGCGGTTTTGGTTCCCTTCGGGGCGGACTTCTTGGTGCTTTTCTTAGTCGACATGGTACGTCTCCTCGGACTTGGGTTCGATGGGTTGGCTGCCATCATCAGGCCCGCGGAACCACCCGCGGACGACGCCAGCCGGGCGGCCGGCGTTTCGGCTTACAGGCCCAGCTCTTCCATCAGGCGGTTGTGCTCCTCGACGCCCAACATCTCGGTCAGCGTGTCGGCGAACCATTCGACCTGCCGAAGTGCCCGCAGCGCTTCTTCGTTGGCCGGCTTGTAGAAGGCCGCTGGCTGCAGAAAGGCGATGATCGAAGCGACCCCTTCCGGCGAGAGGTTGTCGCGGATCACCTTCTCGAACGCTTCTTGGTCGACCGCCCCGCAGCCCCGGTCGTCGTTGTTCGCGTTCATCGTTCGGCTCCTGTGCGTTGGTGTAGAAATGTCCCGTTCGGACAGTCACACATCAGCCATCGATCGCGGCGAACATCAAGCGCTGCCGGGCAAGTTCACACCACAATTCCGCACAATCTTTTCCAGCAGGAATCGACGGGGTTCTGCTTGACTGTCCGAGATTTCGGACATGTCCCGATTCGTGCGCCACATGTGGCCCACGTGGCGACGGATGGCCGGGGTCGGCCTTTGTGGCCCGGGGAACCGAAAGGCCGCGACCTGGGCCAACGTGGCGCGCCCACGCTAGCCGCCAGCCCGAACTAACGGAGTACATCGCGTGTGTCCAAGCTTCGTGAAGTCAAGGCCAAGGCCGATGCGCTGCGAAAGCAACTGGCGGTGCTCGACAAGCTCACCGGCGGCGCGTCGGAACGCGAGCGCGACGTCGAACGGAAGCGGGCCCAGCGAGCGGCCACGAAGGAAGTCGTCATTCCGCCCTGCGCGGATCGGGCACGGCGCGAACGCTTGGAGGCCGACGACATCGCCTGGCTCATGCACTACTTCGGGCCCGAGTGCGGGCTCAAAGATCCGTTTTGGTACGAGTTCACAACGCAGCAACGTGAAATGATCAGCGCAATCCGACATGCCATCCTGTTCGGCGGCGACCAAGCCATCGCTGCCAGTCGCGGCGAAGGGAAGACCACAATCTTCGAACGCCTGCTGCTCAAATACACGCTGCAGGGCGTGCTGTCGTTCTCGGTGTTGTGCGCGGCAACCGGCACGCTCGCGGCCGACTCGCTGGACACGATCAAGTCGGCGATCGAGGACAATCCGCTGCTGCTGGCCGACTACCCCGAGGTCTGCGTGGCCGTTCTGGCGCTAGAGAACACGCCCAACCGCGCCGGCTATCAGCTCGTCAGCGGCGAGCGCCACGACACCGGCGAGCCATACCAGATGGCCTCGAGCAAGTTCAGCTGGTGCGGCCAGGAGATCGTGTTCCCCAATGTGCCCGGCTCACCGGCAGCGCAAGCCATCATCGCTACGCGCGGACTCGACTCGGCAATCCGCGGGCTCAAGCGCAAAGGCCGCCGTCCCCAACTCGTTGGCATCGACGACCCGGAAACCGAGGAAACTGTTCGTAGCGCCGAGCAAGCCAAAAAGCTTGAGGATCGGATCGACCGTGCGCTCGGTGGACTGGGCAGCCAGCAGAAGGTCGTGGCCCGCGTGATGTTGACGACGCTCCAGAACCGGAACTGCGTTTCGTTCAAGTACACCGACCCGGAGAAGAAGCCAACCTGGAAGGGCAAAAGGTTTCGCTACCTTATCCAGCCGCCCAAGCGCAGGGATCTTTGGGACGAGTACGTGCTGCTGCGGGAGAAGGAGTTCCGCGAGTTCTCGGCGGGCCGTAGTCGCGACGAACATTGCCGGCAATCGCACCAGTTCTACCTCGACCACCGCGAAGAGATGGAGGCCGGTGCTGCGCTGGCGAACGAGAATCGCTTCGACGGAACCGTGTTGCCCGACGGCACGCAAGTCGAGGCGTCCGCGCTTCAGCACTACTACAATGAAGTCGCCCGCCTGGGTCCCGAGGCAGTTGCGGCTGAGTTGGACAACGATCCGGCCGACGACGAGAACGCGGCGCTCCTGCTGGTTCTCACTGCCTACCACATCCAGACCAATTGCCTGAGCGGACTGGACCAGCGAATCGTGCCGGAGGGAACCGTCTGCATCACCGTCGGCGCCGACGTCCAGAAGCTGGGCCTGCACTACACCGTCATCGCCTGGGACGAGCACGCGGCCGGCTGCATCATCTATTACGACTTCTTCGAGTTCCTGACCGAGAGCCGACCCGCATCGGACTGCGAGGTGCTGATCCTAGAAGGGCTGTTCGCCTGGCACGAGGCCCAGCAGCAATCGCCGTTCGTCTCCCCGACCGGCGAGGAGCACTTCGCCGATCTATCGCTGATCGACACCGGCTGGAAGCATGAGAGCTGGAACACGCAGCCGGTGCAGGTGTTCTGTTCCCAGGTGGGTTATGGCGCCTTCATGCCATCGAAAGGCGAGTCGCCCTATCGCCGGCCACAAGACTCCGCTCGCGTGATCATCGGCGACAACTGGCACGTCAGCTTCCCAGGCGGCGCGCCGATCGCGGTCATGAACTCCGACCATTGGAAGCTCAAAGTCCACGAAGGCTTTCTGGCTGGCCAGTCCGACGACGGCGCGCTCTTGCCCGGGGCGCTCCGCGTCTTCAATCCGCCCAGCATCGACGGCCGGCCAAACCGCACGGCCCATCTGTCGTTCGCGAAGCACATCTTGGCCGAGACCTGGGAAACCCGATTCGTTCCCGGCTTCAAAGGCAACCGGACCGGCTGGTGGAAGTCACCCAAGCCGAACCACTATTTCGACGCCGCCTACCAGGCAATCGTCGCCCGCTCCATGCGCGGGATTGGCGTCCTCGAAGCAACGCCGCTGCCAAACACGCCCGCCATGCAGCCGACCGGGCGCGAGCCGCCGCCAATGCAGTCGGTTGACACATTCAAACGAAACCGTTGGTAAGAGGTCCATCATGCCGAAAGTGAAAGAAGAAACACCCTCGCTCGACTCTGTGATGATCGAAGTACCGTTCACCGACGTCCCACCACAAACTTGGGGCTTGCACATCAACACGCATCTCACACCGGACCAATCACACGCACTTCGCCGTGTCACCGCGGCACTCGATCGTCAATTGGTGCGACTCGCAAATGGCCAACGTGTTGTCAACGCGTGCGGGGCGCTAAAGTACCTACTCGAAGCACTCTCAGCAGACCAGTCGTGATTATCCGGGGCGAACCGCCTCATCGCTTCTTGAGCGCATGGCGCTTGGTAAAGCGGTCCTCGGCAACTTGTGCCAGCTTTGGCGCGAACAACTCAAAGAACGAAATCATCCTCGCGTTCGATTCGATGGTCGAGGGGACTGTTCCAAGTCCCATGTGTGCTATCTTATTGCGACTGATGATGAAATCCGCAAGGTACTGTTTGATGTACTTCGCAGTGTCCGCGGTGGTTTTGGTGTTGCAGTGTTTCTGCAGAGCGGGGAGCACCGCGATGTGATCCCAGTCTATCTCAACACCAAGCCGCTTCAGTACTCGATCAATGCCACTGAGGTTAACTCCCGACACCCCGAACGTGAACGCCTGTGTGTTCAGCACAACCGTCGTCGTTTCGGTGCCACAAGTGCCCAGATTCACGCACAGCGTATCGTAGTCGAATGCAAAGTCAGCTGGCGGCTCGAACAGCGTCGCGAGCACCTTCCCGCTGATGACAATGTTATGGTTCATCAGATGCTCATCGATATCCCCGCGCGCCCGTTTCGAATCGTTGATCCAGTTAATGGCATCACGCAAGAGTCTACGAATGAACTCCTCGAACGAAGATCCCACCGCAATGATCGCGGCATTACAGGATAGCTTGACGCTGTCGCATTTGGCGGCGAAATATGCCTGCATGATCGCCGGACCGTCTCCGTACAGCTTGTTCCGGTCAACCGCCGAGCTCAGGAGTGGGCGCATGCTTGACGAAGCTGCGACAAAATCTGTGTACTCCCGCACCTCGCTGAGCTTCCCGAGAAACTGCTGGAGCGCATTTTCGTAGATTTGGAGCGCCATCAGACGACGGATTTCATGAGTTGATGAACCAGTCTTAGTCGGTCTTTGATCGACGGCGCAGTATTTGCTTTGCCAATTAGCGTGTCGTACTTGTCGTCATCAGCAAAG
>JANNQN010000161.1:0-6170 GCA_031400775.1 Planctomycetia bacterium
GCATCGACGACCAGTACGGTTTCGACGATGGCGTTGGATTTCAACGGCCGGCCCCTGGCCGACATGACCTGCTGGAAGCGGTCAATGAAATACTAAGCGGCAAGCAAGTCAGCGTACCGAAGACGACGGCCGTGGGCTGCCACATTGGCCGCATGCGCAAGGCCGACGAGCAGTCCGAGGTGACGTACTCGAAGCAGATCTCTCGCATTTTTCAAGACCGCTGCGTCGAGTGCCATCGCGCCGGCCGTATCGGGCCGTTCGAGATGGCCAGCTACGACGAAGTCGTCGGCTGGGGCGAAATGATCGGCGAAGTGGTCGACCAGGGCCGCATGCCCCCCTGGCACGCCGACCCGGCTCACGGCGAATTCGTAAACGACACGAGGCTGACCGCCGACGAAAAGAAACTCATCGCCACTTGGGTCGAAAACGGCTGCCCCGAGGGCAATCCCAAGGACCTGCCCGCGCCGAAGCAGTTCGTCGAAGGCTGGGAGATCGGCAAACCCGATCAAATCGTCTTCATGCGCGAGGAACCGGTCGACGTTCCGGCCGAGGGCGTGATCGACTACTACCACTTCGTGGCCGATCCGGGCTGGACCGAAGACAAGTGGATCATGGCGGCCGAGGCCAAGCCGGGCAGCCCGCAAACGGTTCACCATATTCTGGTGTTCGTGCAGCCGCCGGATGCCGCCGGTGGCGGAGGCGGCTTTCGCCATGGAGAACCCGGACGCGAGCGAGGCGAACAGGATGCACGGCGCGGGGAAGGGGCCGCACGCCGCGGCGAGGGGGCAGGGGAGCGGCAACGCGGTGCTGACGATCGCGGTCGCGGCGAGCGAGGTGGACGTGGCGGCGGCGGACGCGGGCGATCTGGCGGAGGCGGCGGAATCGGCGGAGGCAACCTGATCGCCGGTTATGCCCCGGGCATGAATCCCATGCTGTCCACCGACGGCACCACCGCGATGCACGTCAAGGCCGGCTCGAAACTCGTGTTCCAGTTGCACTACACGCCCAACGGCGCGGCGCAGACCGACCGCAGCTACGCGGGCTTTGTGTTTGCCGATCCGGCGAAAGTGAAGTTCGTGGCCCGCAGCGCGTCGACCGTCAATCGATTCTTTTCGATTCCGCCGGGCGATGACAATTACGAGGCGGTTGCCGAGAGTACTTTCGAGCACGACACGCTGCTCACAAACATGACGCCGCACATGCACACCCGCGGCAAGGCGTTTCGCTATGAGGCCGTGTACCCGGACGGCAAGCGCGAAATCCTGTTGGACGTGCCCGGCTACGACTTCAATTGGCAGACGACCTACCATCTGAAGCAACCCAAGCAGATCCCCAAGGGCACGAAGATGGTCTGCACGGCCCATTGGGATAATTCCCAGGACAATCTCTCCAATCCCGATCCCACCAAGACTGTGAGTTGGGGAGACCAGACCTGGGAAGAAATGATGATCGGCTTCTATGTCGAGGTGTTTCCCAAGGGGCAGGTGCCCGAACGGCCTTCCGGCGGTTTCGGCCGCCTCGATCCCGAGCAAGTGATGAAATCACTCGACACGAACGGCGACGGAAAACTGAGTCAGGATGAACTACCGGCGCGGATCGCCGATCGGTTCGCTTTGGCCGACCTGGACGGCGATGGCTCGGTGAGCCAGGAAGAGTTGACCAAGCTCTTGCAGATATTCTCGGGCGGAGGCCGCGGCGGGCGCGGGCCGGAATAGGACCGCTCAGTCAGGTGTGAAGCGACGTTGCCTAATGCCCAATTGGGCCTAATTCGTCGTCGGGGCGGATTCGGACGGCCCGTTTGCGTCCGGCGGATCTTCGGCGATCAATTCGGCTACAAGTTCGCGCACCTGCTGGTAGGTGAAGGCCTCGGCCTTGCTCTTGGCCTGTTCGTTGTCGAATCGCTTGCGCAATTGTCCTGCCCGATCGTAGACGAACACGGCCGGCACGGCGGCCAGCTTGAATTTGCGGTAGAGCGCGTCCGATTCCTCGCTGGCCAGTAGGTTCTCGAACGTCGCTCCCTGCGACCGCAGGAATTTGAGCACGGGCTCCTGCTGTTCTTCCGGCTTTCCCAGCCCTTCGAAGTCGAAGCTGAGCGAGACACAGGCCACGTCCTTGGCCGCATGGCTCTTGTGCAGTTCGACCAGATTGTGGAACTCGGCGAGGCACGGCGGGCACGAAGTGCTCCAGGCGTCCATCACCACCACCTTGCCGCGGTGACCGGCAATTCGCTGTTGAATTCCCTCAAAGTCGACAATCGATAGCCGGACGTTATCGTTAGCCGGCTCGGTGATGGAGCCGGCGATCGTCGCACCGGCCGCAGTTTCCCCGCCCGGCGACTCCGGACCACCTGCGGCTTGCTCTGCGGACGGCCCGCGGGCCGTGCATCCGGCCAGGAGCATGATCGATAACCACGAAAGCGTCCGCTGCATGCTTCTCCCCTCAAACCCGTTGGCAATGCTGAACGCTTTTAGTGTACTCGCCGCGTCAGCGCCCGGTCAAAATCACCCCGCCGCCCTTCCTCCGGCAATTGCATGGCCGCGCTTGCCGATCTACGATTTCGAGCTCTGTGCCGCCTTGTAGTTTTTCGAGACCAAATGGCCGATTTCATCCACCAGCGGCACAAGCCGCTTGCCGAACTCCAGCGTCCGCGCGAGCTGGTCGTCGCCTGCGCGCCGTTGCGCAGCAACGTCAATTTGTCGCGAATCGTGCGGGTGGCCAGTTGCTCGGGCGTGTCGAAGGTGATCGCTTGCGGCACGGCCAAAGTGATCGGCAAGATCGCCCGCGATGGCGCCGACACGATCGAGATCGAGGTCCACCGCACGCTGCCGCCAGTCCTCAAGGAATTGAAGCAGCAGGGCTATCGCCTTGTGGGGTTGGAGCAGACCACCGGCTCGCACAGCCTGCACGACTATGCTTTCGAGCGCAAGACGGCACTGGTGGTCGGCAACGAGCGATCGGGCCTGGGAGAGGATGAATTGCGGCTGCTAGATGACGTCGTCGAGATACCCGTCTACGGTCTGCCCTACAGCTACAACGTCGCCACCGCCGCGGCCATGGCACTGTACGAATATTGTCGGCAGTTTCCGCAAGGCTAGCGCTATCGGCGACCGCTGGCTTATTCCTCGGCGAGTCGCTGCTTGAGCTTGGCCCGTTCGTAGTGCAGCAGGTCGAGGCTGCTGACGAGGCTGGCGCCGCCGGCAATGGCATTCTCCACCAGGGGGATCTCGAGATTGATTTCCGCGATCCGCTTTTCGATGTCCAGACGCTGTTCCGGAGTCAGACGCATGGCGGTCGGTACCCTCGGGGCGCGACAGGATAATGATCGGTGCAGCCGATGCGATACTTCGTCGAATTGCTCCGCAGCTATTTAAGCACGGGCCGCAAAGCGGGCCCTTTTTCCAGTTTTTGGAGGCCGACGCTTTCGAGGATTTCGCTTCCGTTTGCCCCGCCGGCCGTGCGATCCTTTACCGCTTGGACTGCTGCTACCGATTACGTGCCGCGCCGAACTGCAGTTCGTCCGGGCTCGCAATTCGCCCCCATTGCACCGGCAAACCGAAAAATGTTGCGGGAATAATCGTCCAATTCGGACAAACGGGTGAAATCCGCGCTCGACCACGTTAAGATGTAATCGATATGGAATGACGCTGGGCACAATTGCTGGGAGAAAAGCGCGATGAGCGGCGATGAAATCAAAAAAGGCGATATCGTGGAACACCTGGGCACGGGTCAGACCTTCAAAGTGGTCTCGATCGCGGCCGACAAGCTCAAGGTGAAGGGCAACGGCACTTCGCTCATGTTGGCCCTGGGCTCGGTGAGAAAAGCGCCCGATCGCCCGGTGCGCGAGGAGAGCCGAATCGCCCCCAGATGAGCGGCGCCCGGGTGAGCGGCTCGTGATTCTGCGGTTCGGCAGCCGTGAGAATCTTCACGCGGCGATGGATGAGCGCGATGGCTAGTTCGGTGCGTCCGCGTTCAACCTCGTTCCCAGCACCAACCCGACGCGCCAGCGAGGGATCTTCGTCCACTCTCCCTCGCTGGCACGTCGGGTTAGTGTAAGCGCTCCGACTCGTCGCCTCGACGTGACTGCGTTATTCTAACTGTGCAACGTCCGCTTGACCGTTCTGGCGCGGCGGTCATACACTGGTGAGTTTGGATGGGGGCCGTAAGCCGCTGCGCTGTCGGAACCTATCGCTTAATTTCTGGCTCTGCACGGCGAGGTTCTTGAGGTGAGCGTTTCCTGCGTGATCGGTCTGCAATGGGGCGATGAGGCCAAGGGCAAGCTCGTCGACCTGCTCACCGACAGCCACGACATCGTGGTTCGGTATCAAGGCGGCAGTAACGCCGGACACACGGTCGTCACCGGCGGCCAAACCTACAAGCTGTCGCTCATTCCCAGTGGAATCTTGAGCCCCCAGGTGCAATGCGTCGTCACCGGCGGCGTGGTATTGAACCCGGCCAGCATCTTGCAAGAGATCGACGGCCTCAAGGCCCGCGGCATCAAGGTCGGCAGCAACCTGATGCTCAGCGATCGGGCCCACGTGATTTTTCCCTGGCACATCGCCGAAGACGCGATTCTGGATAAGAGCTGCTCCAGCGGCGAGAACATCGGTACCACGATGCGCGGCATCGGACCCTGCTATCGGGATAAGGTGGCCCGTTCGTTCGCCGTTCGCCTGGGCGACCTGTATCGCGACAGCTTTGCAGGCCAATTGGCGCATATTGCCGAAGCCAAGAATGCCACCGTCGGAGTGCTGGCGGACGGCAAATCGTTCGACCCGGTCGAGATCACGCGCGAATACCGGGCCTATGCCGAACGGCTTCGGCCGTTTGTCGGCGACACGACTGCTTACTTGCTCGATGCGGTCGAAGCCAAAAAGCGAATCCTGCTCGAAGGCGCCCAGGGCGCCCTGCTCGACGTCGATCACGGCACGTTCCCCTTCGTCACCAGTAGCAATAGCTCTGGGGTGGGCGTATCCAGCGGCTCGGGTTTGCCCGGTAGGTGGATTACCAAAGTGACGGGCGTGGTGAAGGCGTATTCGACACGCGTCGGCGGCGGCCCGTTTCCGACCGAACAGGATAACGAGGTGGGCCAACATATTCGCGACCGGGGCAACGAGTACGGCACGGTCACCCGCCGCCCGCGACGCTGTGGCTGGTTCGACGCCGTGGCGGTACGCTATACGGCGCGGCTGAGCGGCGTGGATTCGCTGGCCGTGATGTTACTCGACGTGTTGGATGAAATGCCCGAGCTCAAGATTTGCACGGCCTATGAAATCGACGGCAAACGGGTGACCAATTTCCCCAGCCACGTCGACGATTTGCGGCGTGCCGTGCCGGTCTACGAGACCGTGCCCGGTTGGCGGAAGGATACGACGAAGGTCCGCAGCATGGCCGATTTGCCGAAGCCGGCGCTCGATTATCTGGCCCGGCTGAGCGAGTTGATCGGCCAGCCGGTGGACGTGGTCTCGGTCGGTCCGGATCGTGAACAAACCATCTTTGCCCAACGTAAAGGTTGACGCGGATCGCCCCGGGGAGCGGATTTGCACCAGCCATACGCGGCGAAGAATCTGCGGCGGTGATGAAATGGCGATAGTTTTGCCGGCAATTTGTGGTGGACGATAACGTGGGCCAGCCTTCGACGACTTCCGCCGCCGAACTGCTGGATGTGCCGCTCGAGGCCCGTCCCAGGCACATCGCCATCATCATGGACGGCAACGGACGCTGGGCGCAGCGGCAGGGGCTGCCGCGGATCGAGGGGCATCGCCGGGGCGTGGCCAGCGTGCGCCGCGCCACTGAGGAGTGTGCCCGCCTCGATATCGAGCAACTGACGCTCTATTGCCTGTCGAGCGAGAACTGGAAGCGTCCGCCGCGCGAGCTAGAGTTCTTGATGCACCTGCTCGAGCAGTACATGATCGAGGAGCGTTCCACGATCATGGAACAAAACATCCAGGTCAGGGTCATCGGCCGGCGCTGCGATATTCCCGATGCCGTGCAGCGGGAAATGCAAAAGACGATCGACATGAGCGCCTCGAACACGGGCCTGCGGCTGTGCCTGGCGATCAACTACGGCAGCCGGCTGGAGATGGTCGACGCCGTCCGCGGAATCGCCGCGCAGGTGGCCGCCGGCACGCTCGATCCCGAGCAGATCGACGAGACCACGATCAGCCAGCACC
>JANNQN010000162.1:0-8415 GCA_031400775.1 Planctomycetia bacterium
CCGCCGTGCAAGCCCGCGCCGGGGCCCATGTCGACCAGGTGATCGGCGCTGCGCATCATGGCCTCGTCGTGCTCCACCACCAGCACCGTGTTGCCTTGCTGCTGCAAGCGCCGCAGCGCGTCGATCAGCCGCTGATTATCTCGCTGGTGCAGGCCGATCGACGGTTCGTCCAGCACGTAGCACACGCCCACCAGTCCCGAGCCGATTCCGGTGGCCAACCGCACGCGTTGCAGCTCGCCGCCGCTGAGCGTGTCGGCCGGTCGGTCGAGCGACAGGTATTCCACGCCGACTTTCTCCATGAATTCCAGCCGGTTGTCGATCTCCTGCAGGATCGGCCGGGCGATTGGTTGATCCTTGTCGGAAATGCGCAGTGAAGCGAACCAGGCCCGCGCCCGGCTTACGCTCATGGCCGTGATCTCGTGAATTGCCAGGCCATGAAAGCGACAGGCGCGGGCCTCGGGCCGCAACCGGGCGCCACCGCAGTCCTTGCAGACGACGCTGCCGCGCAGACTCTCCAGCCGCTCGCGGCGACGCACATCCAGCGAGGTGACGTAGTCCTGCTCCAAGAGCGTGAGCAGGCCGACAAAGCCCTTGCCATCGCCGTGCAGGAGCTCCTCGCGCACGCGCGGCTTCAGGTCCGCCAGCGGTGTCTTCCAGGTAAAGCCGGCCGACTTCAGGAATGCGCGCAGTTGTGTTTTGTGGCGTCTCGCTTCGGCGGGCGTCGCGCCTTTCCAGGCCGCCACGGCGCCGGCGGCCAGCGACAGACTGTCGTCCGGCAGCACCAAGTCTGGATCGAATTGCAGCCGCGATCCCAGGCCCTCGCACGCCGGGCAAGCGCCGTAAGGGCTGTTGAAGCTGAACGTGCGCGGCTCGAGCTCCTCGAAGCTGATCTTGCAATGTGGGCAGGCGTACAACGTGCTGTAAAGTTGTTCCTTCCAAGGTTCCTTGCCGTTCTTGGCGGCACCGCCAGCGGCCGGTTCCAGATAACTGACCAGCACGGCCCCTTCGCCGTGGCCGAGTGCCAGCCGAGTCGATTCGGCCAGCCGCGCGTCGACGCCTTCGCGCAGGATGATGCGATCGACCACCGCGTCGATCTGGTGGTTCTTGCGCGGCGCCAGATCGCCGACGTGTTCCAGGTCGAGCAGCTCGCCGTCGATGCGAACCCGCAGGAAGCCGGCCTTGCGCACGGCGGCCAGCACGTCTTTGTGCTGCCCCTTGCGGCCACGCACCAAGGGCGCCATCACGATCAGCTTCGTACCGGCGGGCAGGTCCAGCAGGTCCTCAATGATCTGCTCGGGCGTTTGCTGGCGAATGCTCGCCCCGCAGCGGTAGCAAGCCGGATCGCCGAGCCGGGCGAACAACAATCGCAGATGGTCGTAGACTTCGGTGACCGTGGCCACGGTGCTGCGCGGGTTCTGGCTGCCCGCGCGTTGGTCGATCGAGATGGTCGGCTGCAAGCCCTCGATCAGGTCGACGTCCGGCCGTTCCATTTGATGCAGGAACTGCCGCGCATAGACCGACAGGCTCTCGATGTACTGCCGCTGTCCTTCGGCAAATAGCGTGTCGAACGCCAACGAGCTCTTGCCCGAGCCGCTGGGTCCGGTGATCACGATCAGCCGGTCCCGAGGCAGATCGACGTCGATGTTTTGCAGATTGTGGACCCGGGCCCCGTGAATGCGGATCAGCTCCGTATCGGCCGCGAGCGAGTCCGCGGGCGCGGGCCCGATTTCGACGCTGCTTGTCATAGCCGGCCCAGTTGAGGCTTGGAAACAATTTCCCAACCTACAATCGTATCACGCAGGCCGTGCCGGGGCAAAACGCGCCGCGGCTCGAATAGCAGGCGCACGGCGGGAAGAATTATTTAGCGGCGCGCGTACTTGCCCAGCGCATCGGGATTCAACTCAATTCCCAAGCCCGGACCGGTGGGCACTTTCAACAGCCCCTCGGCATCGAGCTCGAAGCGCGGAATCACGAGGTCCTCGATGTACGGCACGCCCGATTGATATTCGACCCAGCGAGCCACGGGCATCGCCGCCGAGAGGGCCAAGTCGGCGGCCACGCCCACCGCCGTGTTCCAGCCGTGCGGAACCAGTAGCACGCCATGGTCGGCGGCCATCCACGCCAGCCGCCGACCCTCGCTCAAACCGCCGCACTTGGTCAAGTCGGGCTGAATGATGTCGACGGCGCGCGACGCGATGAGCGGTTGAAACGACTGCCGCCGCGTGAGCACTTCGCCCGTGGCGATCAACACCGGCGAAGCGTCGCGCAGTTGCTTGAATCCATCCACATCGTCGGGCACGAGCGCCTCCTCGAACCACACGACGCCGTAGTCGCCCAGCATGCGAGCCGTCTCGCGGGCCCAGTTGATGCCGTGCGGCCAGAATTGCTCGCTGGCGCCGGCGTCGACCATCAACTCGACGTCTTCGCCAACCGTTTCGCGCGCCGTCTTGATCAATAACTCGTCCAACTTGCGGCTCACGCGGCCGAACGGTCGCCAGCCCATCTTGATGGCGCGAAAGCCGCGCGCGACTTGCTCGTGTAGTTTTTCGACCAGGACCGGCGGGTCGTCGAACAAGATCGAGGCGTAGGGCTTGATCCGATCGCGATAGTTGCCGCCGAGCAATTTCGAAACGCTCTGCCCCAGTGCCTTGCCCCACAGGTCCCACAGCGCGATATCCAATCCGCTGATCGCGTGCTCGACCGAGCCGCCACGACCCAGCCAGAACATCGACTGCCGCATCCGTTCGCTGGTGGGTTCCGGCTCGAGCGCCGAGCGGCCGATCAGTAGCGGCTTGAGCAGCAATAGCGCGGCTTCCACCAGCGGACGCGTGGTGTAGCAGCTTCCCAGACCGACGATTCCCTCGTCGCTCACGACCTCGACCAGCGTGTTGTACTGGACGTTGGGATCGGTGCCCCCCGGCCAACCGTGGTCGTCAGTCGCGCCGGACAGGGCAATCGTGCGTACTTCGGTGATCTTCATTGGTTGCGGGATCTTCGTTGGTTGAAACTGCGGGCGGTTATGAAGATACTCATGTTAGTTCCCTTTGGGCATGGGTCCAAGCAGCCGCGTCGAGGTCGATGATGACGAGCAGAGCCGCGAGCGAATATCGCTACGAAAAATTGACCTGGCCCGAGGTCAACGACGCGGTCGAGCTGGGCAAAGTCTGCCTGTTGCCGTGCGGCGCGGTGGAGCAGCACGGCCCGCATTTGCCACTGGATGTCGACCTGGTCTGTCCGGGCGGAATCGCGCGCGGGGCAGGGACGCTGATTCCCGACAAGCTACTGGTGCTGCCGATCGTGGCCTACGGCTACACCGGACACGTGATGGATTTTCCCGGCACGATCAACAGCGACTTCGAGCACTTCATGCACCACGTGCTCGATATCACGAAATCTTTGGCATATCACGGTTTCAAGAAAATCATCCTGCTCAATGGGCATGGCTCGAACATGCCCAACCTCGACCTGGTCGCGCGCCGCACGAACCTGGAGACCGACGCGGAGTGCCTGGTGGCGGCCTGGTGGAACCTGCTCACGGTCGACAAGGAGTTTCTGCCGAGTTGGCGCGAGAGCAAGTTTCCCGGCGGATGCGCGCACGCCTGCGAGTTGGAGACGTCGCTGTATATGTACCTCGACGGCGACAACGTGCGCAAGGACAAGATCAAAAACGGCACGATCAGCTTCAACGAAGAGTACAGTCCGTTCAGTTGGGTGGACCTGTTCGCTTCGGGTCCTGCCACCGTGGTTTCTTGGACCAGCAGCTATTCCGAGACCGGAGTGCTGGGCGAACCCGAGTTGGCGACCGCCGAAAAGGGGCGCCGCGTCTACGAAGAAGCCGTCAAGCAACTGGTCCGCTTTGTCACCTGGTTCAAGGACCGCAAGCCCGACGTGCGCCGCGACCGGCATCGCCGCGCTCCGACCATGCCCATGCCCTGGGGTCAGCGCCCTGTCGCACCCGCCAAGCCGGCCGATCAATAGCCAGAGACCTCCCGCATGCGCTTGCGCGCTCGACCGATCTTTGCGTTTGTCATCGCGCTCGTCGCGGCAGCGCATGCGATCGCGCGCGCCGAACCGATCGCCACGGCCGACGCAGAGTTCTTCGAAAAAGAAATCCGCCCACTGTTGATTCAGCACTGTCATAAGTGCCATGGCGAGTTGAAGGAACCCAAAGGCGGCCTGACGCTGACCTCAAGGCCGGCGATTCTCAAAGGGGGCGAAAGCGGCCCCGCCGCCGTGGTCGGAAAACCAAACGAGAGCCGGCTGATTGCCGCGATCAATCACGACGGGCTGGAGATGCCGCCCGAGAGCGAAAAGCTCGAGCCAGCGCAAATCGCACGGCTCACGCGCTGGGTCGAACGCGGTTTGCCCTGGCCGGAAAACGATCCGGGGTCGTTAGAAAGAGCGAATCGCGCGGCCACCGGCGCGCAAGTCGCCGCGGCACGTCGCGACTTCTGGTCGTTCCAGCCGGTGCAGAATCCCGCGCCGCCAGCGGTGAAAAACAGCGGTTGGGCCAAGACACAGATCGATCACTTCGTGCTGGCCGAGTTGGAAGCGCGCGGACTGTCGCCTTCGCCGCCGGCCGACAAGCGAACGCTCTTGCGGCGGCTGTCGTTCGACTTGGTCGGTCTGCCGCCCACGCCCGAGGAGTTCGACGACTTTCTGACCGATGAGTCGGCCGAAGCGACTGCGCGCGTGGTCGACCGCCTCATAGCCTCGCCCCGTTACGGCGAGCGCTGGGGGCGGCACTGGCTCGACGTGGCCCGTTACGCCGACACCAAGGGCTACGTGCTGTTTCAAGACGCGAATTTTCCCTGGTCGTACACCTACCGCGATTACGTCGTGCGAGCGTTGAACGAGGACCTGCCCTACGATCGGTTCGTGCTCGAGCAACTGGCGGCCGATCTGCTTCCGCTCGCGACCGACAAACGTCCGTTGACGGCGCTCGGCTTTCTCACGTTGGGCAGCGGTTTCATGAACAACCAGCAAGATGTGATCGACGATCGCATCGACGTCGTGACGCGCGGGCTGCTGGGGCTGACGGTTTCCTGCGCGCGGTGCCACGACCACAAGTTCGACCCGATTCCGACCGAGGATTACTACTCGCTGTACGGAGTGCTGGCCAGCGCCGTCGAGCCGACCGTGCCGCCACTGTTCGAAGAACCGCCCAAGACCGAGGCGTACGCCGCCTTTGCCAAGGAACTGGACGAGCGGCAGCGGAAGTTGAACGAATACCTGGATCAGAAATTTCGCGAACTGGTTAATGGCGCTCGCACGCGCGTCGGAGAGTATCTGCTGGCGGCGCATGCGCTCGCAGGCAAACCGTCGACCGGGGAGTTCATGCTGTTGGCGGATGGAAACGATATCAATCCGACGATGATCATTCGCTACCAGAATTACCTGGAGCGCTCCGCGGGCGGCCACGATCCGGTGTTTGCCGTCTGGCATCGCCTGGCGGCTCTCGCTCCGGCCGACTTTGCGGCCAAATCGGCCGACGTCGTCGAGCAGCTTGCCGCGAACTCATCGGCCGACAAGCCGATCAATCCCTTGGTCGTCGGCGCCTTTCTCGGCAATTCGCTCAAAGACATGAACGATGTCGCGCGGATCTATGGCGAGCTGCTGGCCGGCGCGGGCAAACTCTGGCAGGCGGAATTGGACCGCTCGAAGGCCGCTTCGAGCGCGCCCCCTAAGTCGCTTGCCGATCCGAATCTCGAGGCGCTGCGGCAAGTGTTGTGGGGCGCGGATTGCCCGGCCTGCGTCGCGCAGAACGAATTCAACGAGCTGGCACTGCTGCCCGATCGGCCCGCGCAAGACATTCGCACAAAGCTGCTAAAGGCCATCGAAGAATGGCGCGCAAGCGGCCCGGCCGCGCCGCCCAGGGCCATGTCGCTCGAAGAACTGCCCGCGCCGATCGCGCCGCGAGTGTTTGTGCGCGGCAACCCCAGCCAGTTGGGCGGAGAAGTGCCGCGGCGATTCCTGCGAGTCTTGTGCGACGGTCAGCCGGCGCCGTTTCCCAACGGCAGCGGACGATTGGACCTGGCGCGGGCGATCGTCGACCGCGGCAACCCGCTCACCGCGCGCGTGCTGGTCAATCGCGTCTGGCTGGATCATTTCGGCTCGGCGCTAGTGGGCACTCCCAGCGATTTCGGACTCCGCAGCGAAATGCCCACGCATCCGGCGCTGCTCGATCATCTGGCCTGGAATTTCATGGAACGCGGCTGGTCGCTGAAGATGTTGCACCGCGAGATTGTTCTGTCGGCCGTGTATCAACAGGCGAGCGACGATCGGGCCGAGTGCCGGCAGATCGACCCGGAGAATACCTGGCTTTGGAAGATGAACCGCCGCCGGCTCGATTTCGAGGCCACTCGCGATTCGCTTCTGTCCGTCGCAGGACGACTCGATAGCACGCTGGGCGGGCCGCCGGTAAAAGAGATCAACGAACCGGCCACGACTCGCCGTGCGATTTACGGGTATATCGACCGCTTGAACCTGCCGGGCGTGTTTCGCACGTTCGATTTTCCCAACCCGGATGCGACCAGCCCGCAGCGCGTGCCCACCACCGTGCCGCAACAGGCGCTGTTCTTCATGAACAGTCCGCTCGTAATCGCCTCGGCCCGGCACGTTCTGGCCCGCGCCGACGTGGCCTCGCTAGCCGATCCGATGGCAAGAATCTGCCGGTTGTATCGCGTGATTTTGGGCCGCGATCCGGCGGCCGAGGAGATCGAGTGGGCCAAGAGCTTTCTTGGCGACGCCGCCGCCAGCGAAGCCGGCTGGAATCAATTGTCGCAAGGATTGCTATCGGCCAACGAATTCGTGTTCATCGACTGACGCCATGCACGAAAATCAACATTCGCGACCACCGGATCCGCCGTTTACACGGCGCGAGATGCTCGCCCGTAGCGGCACTGGCTTTGGCATGCTGGCTCTGGCGGGGTTGGCCGCGGACGAAGCACGGGCCCAATCTACGGCCGGCGCCGCAGACCGGGCGGCGCTAGCGCCCAAGCGGGCGCACTTCGCCGGCAAGGCCAAACGGGTCGTACACCTGTTCATGAATGGCGGACCTTCGCAGGTCGACACGTTCGATCCCAAACCGCAGTTGGACAAGTTGCACGGCCAGCCGCTTCCGGCCAGTCTGCGCACCGAGCGCAAGACGGGCGCGGCGATGCGATCTCCCTTCACCTTTGCCAAATACGGTCAGAGTGGGATCGAAGTGAGCGAGTTGTTCGCCAAGACGGCCGCGCACGTCGACGACATGTGCATCATTCGCTCGATGGTGGCCGAGGTGCCCAATCACGAGCCCTCGCTGATGCTGATGAACTGCGGCGACGGCCGGCTGCCGCGGCCCAGCTTTGGTTCTTGGGTGACCTACGGCCTGGGCTCGGAGAATCAGAATCTGCCGGGCTTCATCGCCATGTGCCCGGGCGGGTATCCGATCGTGGCCACGCAGAACTGGCGGGCTGCCTTTCTGCCCGGTGCTTATCAGGGCACGTATATCGACACCAAGCACACGGAAACCCAGAAGCTGATCGAGAATATCCAGAACCATGCCTCCACGCCGGCCGAGCAGCGCAGGCAGTTGGATTTCGTGCAGCGGTTGAACGAGCGGCACCTCGCGGCCCGCGCGCGCGACGCACAGTTGGAAACTCGCATCCAGTCGTTCGAGCTGGCCTATCGCATGCAAGCCGAGGCGACTGACGCATTCGACGTGGAGCGCGAGCCCAAGTCGGTACGCGAGCTATATGGATCGGGCTTGCAGGGCCGGCAGTTGCTCATCACCCGACGGCTATTGGAGCGGGGCGTGCGATTCGTGCAGGTGTGGAGTGGCGCGGGGCAGCCGTGGGACAATCACGACAATCTGGAAAAGCAGCACCGGCAACTAGCCGGCGACTGGGACGGACCGATCGCGGCCTTTCTGACCGATCTCAAACAGCGCGGCCTGTTGGACAGCACGCTAGTGATGTGGGGAGGCGAATTCGGCCGCACGCCGGTGGCCGAGTTGCCGCAACTCAACGGCCGCGACCACAATCATTACGGCTTTTCGATGTGGCTGGCCGGCGGCGGCGCGCGGGGCGGCTATGTACACGGCGCCACCGACGAGTTCGGCTTCGCCGCCGTCGAAGATAAGGTCCACGTCCACGACCTGCACGCCACGCTCTTGCACCTGCTGGGCTTCGATCACACCCGGCTGACCTATCGCTACGCCGGCCGTGATTTTCGATTGACCGACGTACACGGGCGGGTGGTCAAAGAATTGTTGGCCTGACGACGCGCGCACTAAGAGGCTATCCGGATACTGGCATTGCCATAAATCGGGGATTCATCGAGATTTTGTGCATTCTCTCGCCGGCCCCCGGAGTGCACGATCATGCGGTTCAAAACAGCCCCTCGCAAAGCGTATCCCTCGGATCTCACGGACGA
>JANNQN010000163.1:0-7202 GCA_031400775.1 Planctomycetia bacterium
TTTGTTACGGCTGGTTTTGTCGTGCTGGATTTGGCCGGCGCGGGCCGCACTGTCGTGGGCTGCACTGTCGTGGGCTGCACGGTCGTGGGCTTCTTGGGCCCCAGCTTCAAGTCTTCGACAGCGGCAAACGCTTGCGAAGCGCGAGCCGGCTGCGGAGCGTCGGGCACGCTGAACATGCCGCCACCGCCGCCACCCATACCTCCACCCATACCTCCACCCATTCCGCCGCCCATGCCGCCACCACCCATGCCGCCACCACCCATGCCGCCACCACCCATGCCGCCGCCACCCATCATTCCACCACCCATGCCTCCGCCCATGCCACCGCCCGGCGATTGAATGGGGATGACCAGATCGGCAACCGGATAGGCCTTGGTGACCAGTTCGGCTTCGGCGACTTCCTTGGTCGTGATCAGCAGCACTTCATCCTTGATGATGAAGGTCAGATCGATCGAGCCCAAGAGCAACCGCAGCGCCGAGCGCAGCGAGATGCCCTTCAGTTTGCGCGTAACCGGCGTGTCGCTTCCCATGCCGGCATCATCCAGGGCTTTGCCGTCGAGCTGAATCTCGATGTCGTGCCGGTCCTTCAAGAAGTCCATGGCATCCTGCAGCGGCGTTTCGATGAAGTCCATCTCGGTCGGTTCCAACAGTTCCTTGCGGATTTTCTTTTCGGCCGGCCCGACGGTCTTCAGATCCGTGTAGGTGTATTTCTTGCGACGAATGGTGAGCTCTTCCCAAGTGGCCGCGTCGGGGTAAACCACCGGCTCGTCGTCGGGAAAGGGCATCATCGCGGTTTCCACCGAGCCCAAGGTATCGACCACCGCCTTGGCACGCAGACGACGCAGGGCCAGGTCAGCTTCGCGGGCGCCGGTCAGGTGCGCCACCATGGCGGCCTGTTGAGCGATGGGCGATTGGGGCGCGATCCGGGCTACCTCGATCGAGCCGATTTCATCGGCGGCCGTGTAACGCCCTTCGGCCATCAGCGAATTAAAGCGATCCAATAACTGCTTGAGCTTTTCCTGATCGCGAGCCAAAGCGTCAGTGACGCGCAGCCGATCCAGCGCCGCGGCGCGGGCTTCCTCGATTTGCAGATCGAGAATTTCCTTGGTGGCGGCCCGGCGGTTGGCCTCGCGCAGCGCGGTTTCCAACTGGTTGCGCAGTTGGGCCCGAATTTCGGCGTTCACTTCCGGCGCCTGCATCATGCGCTCCATCATCAGCTTGAGCGACTGCTCGACTTTGAGCGGCTCACCGGCCATCCGCCCCCGCGCCTGGCGCAATTCGTTTTCGACTTCGGCCCGCACGGCGTCGGTAATCAAGCGGTTTTGCTGCTCGACGGCATTCAACAGCCGGCCCTCGGCATCGTTCACGTCGATTTCGGGTGACGCGGGAGCGTCTGCGACCGATGGCCTGGGCGCGGCGGCCACCCGCGGCGGCGCTGCTTGTTCGTTGGTGAAGCGACGGATCTCGACTTTCTCGGTGTCTGCCTTTTTCTCGGCGTCTACATTTTTCTCGGCGGCGCCCTGTTCCTTTTTCTCTTCCGGTTTTGCGGTGGCGGCTTCCCGCAGCTTCGCGACTTGATCCTTTACACCCCTGGCGGTCTCGTCCTGTGGATCGTAGCGCAATGCCTCGTCGGCCAGCCGCATCGCCGCGTCGAAATTGCCCGTGGCAATCGCCTGGCTGCTGAGCTTGGCCAGTAGTTCCGCGCTCTCGTTGAGCAGGCGGCGGGTTTCATTCAAGCCGGGCGTGCCCAGCGCGATCAGTCGCAATCCGCCGTCGGCACGCGCTCGCCCGACCACGCTGGCCAGAAACGCGTTATCGGGGTTGGAGTCGCTGGCGGTCAGCGTCCAGGTCATATTCAGCGGTTTGCCGTTGGCCTCGCCCTTGATCGAAATCTGCACGGGCCCGGCCAGTTCCTCCGCTGCCTTGCCGATCGCGATCGTATCGCGATCGCTGCGCAAGGGCGGGACTTGCTCGGGAAACACTTCGGCAAATTGCTTGGGCCAGGCGGCGCTGCGAGCCCACACAACCGTGGCATCGGCCGCGGCGGCGAGGTACGAACCGGCCTGCTTGGGATCGATGCTCTCTCCGTCCACGACCAGGTTGCCGCCGGTCTGGTTAGCCAGCGAGGCCAGCAGTTGCGCGTCGACGCGCGGACCGACCGCATAGCTCGAAACCGGAATTCGCAATTCGACCAATGCGGAGATCAGTTTTCGATAGCGAGCCGTCTCCATGAAATTGGCCGCGCTCATCCCGTCGCCCAGATAGATCATCGCGCGCTGTGCCGACTTCGGCTCGCCGAATCGCTCGGCCGCCGCACGCAACACCGCCGGCATATCCGTAGCGCCCAGCGGCGCCCGCTGGTTCAAGGCGGCTAGCGCTTGCTCGATTTGTGGACTCTGGGCAGGAACAAAAGTCTCGGTCAGGGGCGTGGCGTCGAGATCGACGGCCAACAGTTGCACGCGATCGTCCCGCTGCAAGCCGGCCAACAGCGCCGTCAGGGCCGAAATCGCCTTTTCGCGATACAAGCTCGTTTGACTGGCGGAGGTATCGAACAGAATGACGACGTCGCGAGGGCCCGCGAGCGGCAGCGGCGCATTGGGCGAGAGGCTTACGGCAAAGTAAGACTCGCCGCCGGCGCCGACGTAGGTATCCAATCGCGGTTCGGCCACCGGGCTGGCGGCAATGCCAACGCTTGCAGCCGCAGCGAACAAAGTCAGCGCCGACGCAAAGGAAAGGAAACAGGCCTTAGACATCGATACATCCCCACTCGTCAGAGTGTCAGCGGCTTGTCGCGCAATCGTGTTCCGTAGCGATGGCGAAGCACGCGGATTGATTTGCTTGGGTAACCCGGAAGAGCCGTTCTGCCCAATTGCCTATTTTATTCAGTCCTCAGTAGTTACGCCACAAAAATTGGCGAAAAAACCAGCCCACACCGGTTGCGCGGGAGGTGTGGATTATAACGCCCCCGGCCGGCCGGCTCCGAGGGCGGTTTAAGCCCGGACGAAGCGGCACGGGGGAACAAAAACGCCCAGTTTTGGACGCCGACCCCCTGTGTCTCCGAGCGGCGATTCGGTGGCCGGCGGCTAAGTCGGACTTTGACCGGCGGCGGCAAGTCGGAATAATGGGCGACCCGAGAGCGGTGCGTGCCGCCAGGGGGGCCGCCACATTGGGCCACGACCCGATTCCTTAAGTAGTAACCATCTCGCCATGAAGAAAATCGCCTTGCTATGCCTCGGTTCGGTCGTGCTTGGAGCGATGGCCGGCGAAGTTTGGAGGGTCGCGGGCCGCACCAATCCGCTCGTGGCTCAAGAGCCCCGCCTCGAGGCGCTTCCGCCGCCCCGCGTGGGAACCCGGCTGCCTGCCCCGGCCCAGATGACCGTCGATCCCAACTACACGGCCGAGGAACTGGTCAACATCGCGGTTTATGAAAACGTGAATCGCAGCGTCGTGAATCTCAACACCAAGAGCGTACGCAGCGACGCCTTTTTCTTCTTCGACCTTCCCTCCGAAGGGGGCGGATCCGGCTCAGTGCTCGACACCCGCGGACACATCCTGACGAATTTCCACGTGATCGACGGGGCCAAGGAAATCCAGGTCGTACTCTTCGACGGCAAGAGCTACGAAGGACGCTTGATCGGCAAGGACGAGTCGACCGACGTGGCCGTGATCAAGATCGACGCGCCCAGCGAATCGCTGTTGCCGGTGACGCTGGGCGATTCGAGCCACCTGCGCGTCGGCCAGCGGGTGTTTGCCATCGGCAATCCCTTCGGCCTGGAGCGGACACTGACCACCGGCATCATCTCGAGCCTCAATCGCACGCTGCCGGCCCGAAATCACCGCACGATCAAGTCGATCATTCAAATCGACGCGGCGATCAATCCGGGCAACTCGGGCGGTCCGCTGCTCGACAGCCACGGACGATTGATCGGCATGAACACGGCCATCGCCAGCGGCACAGGGCAAAGCGCGGGCGTCGGATTCGCGATTCCCGTCGGCAGCATCGCGCGAATCGTGCCCCAACTGATCGAGCGCGGGCGGGTGATACGGCCCGACGTGGGCATCACTCGGGTATTGCAAACCGAACAAGGATTGTTGATCGCCACGATGACGCCGGGCGGACCGGCCGAGCAAGCCGGCTTGCACGGATTTCGCATCGTCAAGCAGCGTCGCAAGCAAGGACCCTTTAGCTACGACACGCAAACCATCGATCGCAACGCGGCCGACCTGATCGTGGCCGTCGACGGCGAGCGGATCGTCAAGGCCGGCGATTTTCTGGCGCTGGTCGAAGCCAAGCAACCCGGCGCGGAGGTGGTGATTACGGTCGTGCGCGGCGGCCGTGAGGTGAACGTGCCGGTGCGGCTGATCGCCGGAGACTCGTAAGCCGGCCGATTGGCGCGACTGCCGTGCCGGTCCGCGGGAAGAATGCTAATTGCCCAGGGTTACGCGCGCGAGGGCGTAAACGCTTGCCAATACAACCAAGGTGATCAACAGGACGCCGAGAATCGCAACAAACATGTCGGTTCAACTGCCTTTCTAATATCTGGCTTTCTAGTCTCTGACGATTGACGAAGGTCCGCGGCCAGCCCCTGGCTCGCAACATTTCGCAATCGCGCTCGACGAGGCGCTCTTTCTATCGTACCGCAATCATGCGCTCTGGCAGCCGGAAGTCCAGTCTGACTGGAATTTGGATTTCGCACCGCCGGCCCTGTATAGCTACTATGGCCAGGCCGCGGACGGCTATGACCAAGGTGCATCTTGCAACGGCGTTCCGGCCGACCTTGAGCCATCCGGCGCCCTGGAAATTTGTTGACATTGGGCTCGTTCACGATAGGATCGGGCATGCGACGAGATCGCCAAATCCGGTGAAACTATCCCCGCGGGGGAATCGGGTTTGATCGAGAGTTGCCCAGGACGGGCAATCGAACCCATTTGCATGTCGAGGGCCGCTAATGACCTACCCAAAACCTGCCGACATCGGCGTTGAATCTCCGCGGCGACGCTTCGTTTGGCTGTGCGGGCCGATCGCTTGCATTTGCGCGTCGTTCGCACCTTTGGTGGCCACCGCGGCGACCATCATTCATAGGGATCTGACGGTCGTCGAAAATCGTCCGGTCGATGACTTCTTTGGATTTCCGGGCCTGCACCTGCTGACGCGCATCGATGCGTCGCACACCGGCGGACCGGGCGCATTAACGGGTCCTCCTGCCAATGCGAAAGTCAGTTCGAATAGGGTGCAAGTCGCATTTCTCGCGTGCTAGCGGGTTGACGAGTAAGGAGTTAGGTGTGGTGCTGGCAAGTAAATGAAAAGGTGGGCCTCGGAGGATAGAAAGGAGATGGACAGCAACCATTCCACCCTCACGGAGGCCCGCTCATGATCATCTCTCAGGAGAAGGCATTTCTCAAGGCCCAAGCTCAGTTGCAGGCGATTTGCTGCTTCGTCGAGCGGGCGGCGACCGACGGTCAGCGCATCGATCAGGTTGAACGCGAACTGTTCTCGCGACTGCTGGCAGTGGGGCTGACGCTGATCGAGGCGTTCGTCGCTGCCCAAGGGGATGGCGATGCAGGCGCGAAGCTCGAATTCGACAACCACCTGCTCCACCGCCTCAAAGACTCGCACACGCGGCGTTATCTGTCGATCTTCGGCGAGCTGCTCATGAAACGCCGCGTCTACGCCTGTCGTGAGGGACAGAAGGTCGAGCAAGCGCCGCTCGACGAGCGACTAGGGTTGCCTGCGGGAGAATTTTCCTATGTGTTGGAAGATTGGCTCCAGCGGCTGTGCGTGAAGGAGTCGTTCGGCGAAGCGGTGACCTCCTTGCGGACCATTCTGGGCCTGGCCCCCAGCGAACGGACGGCCGAGCGGATGAATCAGCGGATGTCTGAACACGCCGAGGCATTCTGCACCCAACAGTCCCCACCGCCTGGCAAGGAAGAGGGCGAGATCCTTGTGGCCACCGCCGACGGCAAGGGCGTGCCCATGCGACGCCCCTTGCAGGAGCGGGTTCACGGCTCGCACCCGCGCCGCGGCAAAGGGGAGAAAGCCAACAAGAAGCAAATGGCTTACGTTGGCGCGGTCTACAGCATCGCCCGCTTTCGTCGCACGGCCGACGACGTGGTGGAGGAGGTCTGTCGTAAACAACGCGCGGCCGAGCGTCCCAAGCCACAACATAAACAAGTTTGGGCTGAGATGACGCGGGCCGTCGAAGGAGAAAGCTGCACAGGCCGCGAACGCACCTTCGCCGAGTTGGCGATCGCCTGCCACCAGCGCGATCCCAAGCACAATAGAATGCTGGTCTGCTTGATGGACGGCGAGCGGGCGCTATGGGATGTGGCGCGCGAGTGGTTGCCTCGTGCCGTGGGAGTTCTGGACTTGTTCCATGTGTTGGAGCGTTTGTGGCAAGCGGCGTACTGCTTCCACGCCGAACGGAGTTCCGAGGCCGAAGCGTTCGTGACAAACCGCCTGCGAATGCTCTTGGAGGGCAAGGTGGGCTACGTGATCGGCGGCTTGAAGCGACTGCGCGACGAGCATGACCTCCAGGGAGAGAAACGGAAAACACTGAATGCGGCAATTACCTACTATGAGAACAATCGCGACCACATGAAATACGATGAATACTTGGCCGCCGGTTATCCAATCGGCAGCGGCGTGGCGGAAGGGGCCTGCCGCCACTTGGTGAAGGACCGCCTCGAATGCACCGGTATGCGCTGGACCGTGAACGGCGCCCAAGCCATGCTGCACCTGCGCGCGATCCACCTCAACGACTGCTGGGATGATTTTGTAAACTACCGCATTGAAGCTGAGCAAACCCGGCTATACCGGCGCTCTGCGGCATAGAGAAGTGCGACTTGCGCCCATTTGATTTCTACAGTCGGCAGCATCCATTGTTGACTGTCACATCCGGTGACCCAGGCGGACAACCGTACAAATACGCATTTGAGAACGCGCCGTAACTTTCTAAGGAGGCAATATGCGTCACCACATCGGGCTCGGAGCATTTGGCATTGCACTCTTTGCAACGACGATCGCAAACGAAGACATGTTTCAGTTTAAAAACGCGTCGAATCATGTCGTATGGGTCTGGATTCAGGAAGACGGTGCCACAGATTACCGAAAGCCGCCGATCCGCGTATTCCGGGGAGAAACTCGCCCAATCAATGTGGATAAGCTTGAGCGATGCTATCTAGTGGTTGGAGACAACGATCGC
>JANNQN010000164.1:0-4331 GCA_031400775.1 Planctomycetia bacterium
GCCGATGACCCGCGACCAGCCGTCTATCGCCTTGCGAGCGCGGTACGTGTTTCCGGTCGATGGCCCTCCCATTGCCGGCGGAGCGGTCACGATCCGCGGCTCGAAGATCGTCGCCGTGGGGGCGCCCGCCGCTGGCATCGCGGTGCGAGACCTGGGCGACGTGGCCATCGTGCCTGGTTTGGTCAACGCCCATACGCACCTGGAATTCAGCGACTTGAGTGCGCCGGTCGGTCGCCCCGGAATGCCGTTGCCCGAATGGATTGGACATGTCGTGGCTCATCGTCGGGCAGCGAAGGTCGACGGGCGGGCGGCGATCTCCTTGGGATTGGATGAAAGTCTGCGCTGCGGCACGACAACCCTGGGCGAAATCGCCACAGGCGACGCCCAACAAATCGCGACCTGCTACAGCGATTCGCCGATCTCCTCGGTCGTCTTTCGAGAGTCGATCGCGCCTCGCGCCGATCGCGTGCCGGCGGCAGCCGCTGAGGCTGAGCAATTCTTAACATCCACACAGGCCTCGGCCAACTTGCAGCCCGCCCTCAGCCCCCATGCGCCCTATACCGTGCATCCACGCTTGCTCGAAGGAATGCTGGATCTCGCCCGACGATTTGGGGTTCCGCTGGCGATGCATCTGGCCGAATCGCGTGAGGAGCTTGAATTGCTCGAACGGGGGACGGGGCCATTTCGGGCGATGCTCGAACGGCTGGACGCCTGGGACCCTGCGGCCGATGCCCGCTATCCTCGGATTTTGAATTACCTGGAGCGGCTCGCCGCGGCGCCGCGGGCCCTTGTGATCCACGGCAACTATCTGAGCTCGGTCGAAATCGATTTCCTGGCCGAGCGCGCCGACCGGATGGCGGTCGTCTACTGCCCGCGCACGCATGCATTCTTCGGCCACGATGCCTACCCCTTGGCCGATATGCTCGCCGCTGGAGTTGCCATCGCTCTAGGGACCGACAGCCGGGCCTCGAATCCGGATCTCAGCCTGCTCGAAGATATGCGATTCGTGGCCGGGCGGCACGCGGGTCTCGCTCGCGCAAAGATCCTGGAGTTGGGCACGCTCGGCGGCGCTCGCGCTTTGGGACTTGCCAACCAAATCGGTTCGCTGACCACCGGCAAGCTTGCGAACCTTGCTATTGTCGGGCCGCTGGCCCCGGAGCCTCACGATCCGCACGAATCGCTGTTCGCGCTGGGCACTAGAGTGGTCGAAACCTGGATTCAGGGTCGCCGAACGAGTGAACGCTCTCCTTAGTGATTGCCTGATGAAGGTGACACAAAGGCAGAGGACGGATACAACCCCTTCAGGGTTGACATGCTTGGGTCGTGCCCGAGTACCCAGGGTAGCCGCTCGCGCGGCAACCCAGGGCTGAATGCTGCAATCCCGTTGGGATTGGGTCTGCTTATTGGGTTGAGTTCTCGAGGCAGTCGGACGCCCATGCTTGACATTTTCTCCTGCGACTCCCTGCCGTCGGTTTGATCCCCATGCGACGCCGATTAGTATTTTTCCAGCAATCCCGTTGGGATTGCATCATCCAGCCCAGGGTTGCGAGTCTTCGAGCTACCCTGGGGTACAACGATGAGCGCCATGCCAACCCTGAAAGGGTTGCGTCCGCGAAACGAGGGACTGCCGCCGCTATAGCCGGCAATTCGTGATCCGCGTTTCCAGAATGGCCGAAGCGCCCAGCGTTTCGAGCTGCTCCATGATTTCGATCACGTCGGTCCGGCGGACCATCACGCGCACTGCACACCAACCGGCATCTTCCAGCGCGCTGACCGTGGGAGAATTGAAACCGGGCGTGATCTTTTCCGCGGCCGGAAGTTTCGCGCGCGGCACGTTGTACTCCAACAGCGAATAGCTGCGGGCGATCACCACGCCTTCGAGTCGCCGCACGACGCGATCGGCCAGCTCGGCATGCCGATTGGCCGGGTTTTGCACCAGGACCGTTTGATAGCGGCCGATCTCCGACAAGATCTTCAGCCGATTCGCCGCCAGCGTGCTGCCGGTTTCGATCAGGTCGACGATGGCGTCGGCGACGCCCAGCGCGATCATGATTTCCACGGAGCCCGAAAGATTCACCAGGTGTACGTCGGCCCGGTGCTCGCGCAAATAGGACTGGGTGACGTGCGGAAAGCTGGTGGCGACGCGACAGCCGTCGAGCTGCTCTGGGGTAGAGATCTTGCTCTCGTCGGGCACGCATACCGCCAGCCGGCATTGACCGACTCCCAGGTCGAGCCGATGAACAAGCTTGGCGCCGCTCTCGGCCAGCAAATCGCCGCCGGTGATTCCCATGTCGATCGCGCCCTCGGCGCAGAGCACGGGAATGTCCTCAGTGCGCAGAAACGTGATATCGAGCGGAACCTCGCCGCAGCGGGCGAACAGGCTGCGCTCCTGACGGCGAAAGCTGAGGCCCGCCTCCTTGAGAAGCTCGCCGGCAACGTCGGCGAGGCGGCCTTTGCTGGGAATTCCGATGCGCAGATTATTCATGACCCGTTGCCGCGCCGCCGCTCGCGTCGCGCGACGCTTTCTCGTCCAGACCGGAAATTCCAAAACGCCGCGCCAACTCCGCCTCGACCTCGGCCAAAGGGATTTCGCGATAGCCCAGCAGCACGAACAGGTGATAGATCACGTCGGCCGCTTCGCGAATAGTATGAGCCCGGCCGTCGTCGCCGGGTTCGTGCGCCGCCATGACCACTTCGGCGGATTCTTCCAGGATTTTGGCCCCGATCTTGTCGACGCCCCCCGCGAACAGCCGCGTGGTGTAGGATTTTTCCGAGGGATTCGCCTTTCGGTCCTCGATCACGGTCATCAATCGAGTAAAAATGGAGCTGGAATCGTTCACGTCAGGCGAGCCTTTGACAGCTTTGTCGGACCATTTACCCTTGCTGGCAATGTAGGCTTTGAGCCAGCGGCTGACAAGGAACCGGCGGCGCCCCTGCTGCCTGGCGCCGCCGCGGGCGATTGGCACAGCGCTAAAACTCTGGACTAGGTCATATCTCTGGACTGGGTCGATGAACACCAGCTCTCACGCGCCTCGCGACTGCTGGTTCTTGACGGGTCCCACGGCCAGCGGCAAGACGGAGATTGGGCTCGAGTTGGCCGAGCTGTTGGGAGCCGAGATCGTTTCGCTCGACTCGATGGCCGTTTATCGCGGCATGGACATCGGCACAGCCAAGCCCAGCCGCGACCAGCGCGAGCGTGTCGCTCATCACCTGCTCGACCTGGTCGAGCCCACGCAGGACTACAGCCTGGCGCAGTATGTGGCCGCTGCCGAGCAGGCCGTCGCCAACATTGCGAACCGCGGTCGCACCGCGTTATTCGTGGGCGGGACGCCCCTCTATTTGAAGTCGCTGCTGCGGGGTATCTTCACCGGTCCGCCGGCCGACTGGACGCTGCGCAGCCAATGGCAGGAGGTGATCGAGCGCGAAGGGGCCGAGCATCTGCACGCAAAGCTCGCCGCGGTGGACCCCGTGTCGGCCCAGCGGTTGCATCCCCGCGACGCCCGACGTGTCATTCGGGCGCTGGAGGTTTGGGAAAAAACCGGCCAGTCGATCAGCGTCTTGCAGCGACAGTTCGATCGCTCCCGGCCCAGCGTCGAGTGCCGCGTTTTCGCGCTTGCGTGGCCCCGCGACGAGCTTGGCGGGCGGATCGACGCGCGCGTCGACGCAATGTTCGCGGCGGGCTTTGTCGACGAGGTGCGGCAACTGTTCGATCGCTTCGGGCCGCTCAGTCGAACTGCATCGCAGGCCGTCGGCTACAAGGAGGTGATGGAGCATCTCAGCGGTGCGCGCGACTTGGTGGAAACCCGCGATCTCATCAAACTTCGCACGAGGCAGTTTGCCAAGCGCCAAGGAACCTGGTTTCGCAGCTTGATCGAATGCCGAACGGTCAAACTGGCTGGCGCCGTCGATTCACGGAAAATTGCGGCTGAAATCCGAGGGAAATAGGTACTGTAGATCTTTCGGAGCTCAAGATAATCATCAATAACCGAGAAAATCCAGGCTTAGTTGCCACGGGACGGCGTGCCGAAGTAAGCCCTACACGTGGGGGGTGAGGAGATAAGTCGATTTGATCGCCGACATTCCAAGGTGCGATTCGTTGCCCCGGCCAACTGCCTGGGACTCACCGGCCAGGAACGCCGGCTATGGACTTCGCTGGACTTTTTTGTAATTTCTGGATTTTTTCCAAAAAAAGAGTTGCGTATTTGTGGCTCCCGGTTATAGTCTCGTTTGACTTCGGCTGGTAGCGTCCGTCAAGATGCGCACATTCAATTTTTGGCAGATCCTGGCCTGGTAGGGCTGGCGGCCTGCGAGACCCCTCCCGGGTCTCGCGC
>JANNQN010000165.1:0-10109 GCA_031400775.1 Planctomycetia bacterium
CGACCTTCTTCCGTCCCTCAGGAGTTGGCGATCTCTTGGAGATTGTCGCGGTGGTCGATTCGGCACGGGACTGGGAAACGCTGTTAGGCAAGAAATAGTCGCAACCTGTCACGGCGGCTCAGCGGCTGTTGGGCAGTGAACCGGAATCGGCAATATTTGGTCTGTAGGAAAGATTTCCTTGCAATTCCCAGGATCAGATTATGTCTAGCGATGCTGCCCCCAGTGGCGAACCCTTTCGCGTGCAAGTGGCCGACCGTGTGAAGCGGTTGCCGCCCTATTTGTTTGGGCGGATCAACACCATGCTCTACAACAAGCGTCGCAACGGCGACGATGTGATTGATCTGGGCATGGGCAACCCTTCCGACCCGCCACAAGATTTGGTGATCGAGAAGCTGGCCGAGGCCGCCCGCGATCCCGATAACCACGGATACAGCAAATCGAACGGCATCGTCAATCTCCGCCGTGAAGTGGCCGCCAAGTACAACAAGAAGTACGGCGTGCGGCTCGACCCCGACAAGGAAATCATCGTCTGCCTGGGCTCGAAGGAAGGTTTCAGCCACATGTGCCTGGCGCTCGTGGGCCCGGGCGACACGGCGATCGTTCCGGCCCCCTACTTTCCGGTCCACGTCTATGCCGTGGCGTTGGCCGCGGCCAGCGCCATCGCGCTCGAGGTCGCCGATAGCGAGCGTTTTCTTTCCAACGTCGCCTACACCTGCCAGCATCTCTATCCAAAGCCGAAGCTGCTGATCGTCAATTATCCGCACAATCCCTCGACGGTCACGGTCGAGCCCGAGTTCTACGTCGAAGTGGTCAAGCTGGCGCGGCGCTACGGATTCATGGTGATCAGCGACTTCGCTTATGCCGACGTCGCGTTTGACGGCTATCAGCCCCCCAGCTTTTTGTCGGCGCCGGGCGCCAAGGGCGTGGGCGTCGAATTCACCACGATGAGCAAGGGCTACAACATGGCCGGCTGGCGGGTCGGCTTTTGTGCCGGCAACCCGGAGATGGTCCGGGCGCTGGGCACGATCAAGACCTACTACGACTACGGCATGTTCGCCCCGATCCAGGTGGCCGCCATCATGGCCCTGCGCCACACCGACGCCGCCGTCGAGGCCCAGAGCGTGCTGTATCAGCATCGTCGCGACGTGTTGTGCGACGGGCTGCGCCGCATTGGCTGGGATATCGCGTCGCCCCGGGCCGGCATGTTCGTGTGGGCCAAAGTGCCCGAGCCGTGGGCCAGCCAGATGGATACGATGCAATTCGCCACTAAGTTGCTCGAGGAAGGCGACGTGGCGGTCAGCCCTGGCAGCGGGTTCGGTCCCGCCGGCGAAGGCTACTTGCGATTGGCCCTCGTGGAAAACGAGAACCGCCTGCGACAGGCCGTGCGGCAAATCGCTCGCTGCCTGGGCAGCGAATCCCGCCCCAGCGGCGCCATCGCCAGCGATCCGCGGGCGGCGAGCTAATCTCCGCCACTCGCACGCGAGTTCAAATTCGACCGGTTGGGCCGATCCTAACGGCGAATTGTTCTCGACGGCGATCTCACGCTGGCCGAATCGTCCTTTTTCCCTAAAAACCATCCTCCGCGGGAAGATTCCCGTGCGAGAATTGCGCTCTCAGGGTGAGCTATCCTTGACTTGGACTGGTTTTCGCACCTATTTCGCCGCCGCTCGATTCGCTTCTTTCCATGCAATCAGAACAGTTCCAGCTTCACGCCGAGATCGAGCGCCGCCATTGGTGGTTTGTCGCTCGCCGGCAGATTTTGACTTCGCTGGTCGAGTCGGTGCTTCCGCCCAGCCCGCAGACAACCATCGTCGACGTAGGCTGCGGCACCGGCGCGAACCTGGCCGGGCTGGCGGATCGTTATCATTGCGTCGGCATCGACGCTTCGTCGCACGCCATCCGGCTGGCACGGCTTCGCTTTCCGCAGGTCCGCTTCGTTCACGGCCTGGCGCCGCGCGATCTGGGCAGCGACATGGATCGGGCTCGGCTGGTGCTCTTGACCGATGTGTTGGAACACGTCCCCGACGATTTTGCCCTGTTTTCCGAGTTGCTGGCCGCGGCCCAGCCGGGCACGTATTTTCTGCTGACGGTGCCGGCCGATTTGAGCCTCTGGAGCGAACACGATCGATCGTTCGGGCATTATCGCCGCTACGACATGCGACGATTCGAGCAGATCTGGCAAGGACTGGCCGTCAAACCACTGTTTGCCTCGCACTACAACTCGCGGCTCTACCCGGCCGTGAAGCTGGTGCGTCGCTGGAATCGCTTCCGAGGCCGCGCGGCGGGCGCCGCCGGTACCGACTTTGTCCTGCCGAATCGAATCGTCAACTCGCTGTTGACCAACTGCTTTGCCGGCGAACGGCACCGATTGGTCCGCCTGGCCAAAGGCGAGTGGCTGGCGCCTTTTCAATCCGGGGTGAGCCTGATCGCCCTGCTCCAGCGCGAAGCCGGCCCCGTGGCGCCTCGTCAGAAACCGCTCGACGTGCCGCTGGACCATTACAATCCGGCCGCCGAGCTGGTCACGGCCGACAGCTAAACGGCCGCGGAAATCGCGATCCTTTCCGGATCCCCAGCGGGCGGCTATAATGAGCCCGATTCGCACGCTGGGCGCAAAAAAATAGAGGGCCCTTGCTCGCCGGGGCAAGAACCCTCTTCATTGGCTGTCCGATCGGCAAACTTCCGTCCGCCAATGCGGAGACCCACAGCCGTAACAACCGTATCGGGCGGCCATCGGCCAAACTTTAGATCGCCGCCGCGCGACCACGCGATGCGATCAACCAGACTGGAAACCGGTCGTTACAAACCCCAGCGCTTAACACGCGCGGCTAGGGCGCGCAAACTCTGAGGAACCGGACTGATCCATGAAAGTCGCGAAGCTTGCCCTGGAGGATGGAACCGTTTTTAGCGGCGCCTCGTTTGGCAGTCCAGGAGAGGTCGACGGCGAGGTGTGCTTCAACACGTCGATGACCGGATATCAGGAGATCCTCACCGATCCCAGCTACCGCGGGCAGATCGTCACGATGACGTATCCCGAAATTGGCAATTACGGCGTCAATGCCCACGACGTCGAAAGCAGCCGGCCGCATCTGGCCGGATTCGTGGTCCGAAACCACAGCAGCGTGGCCAGCAACTTTCGCGCGGACAGCACGCTCGACGATTACCTGGCCCGACACAACGTGGTCGGCATCTCGGGGATCGACACCCGGGCCTTGGTCCGCCGAATCCGCCAGCAGGGAGCGCTCAAAGGGGTGTTATCGACCGTGGATCTCGACGATGCCAGCCTGGTGGCCAAGGCCAAGGGAAGCCCGGGGCTCGTTGGCCGCGACCTGGTTCGCGAGGTCGTGCCCAGCGAAAGCCGGGAGTGGAACGAGCGGCTCAGCCATTGGTCGACGCTCTCGGGCAATTCGGATACAGCCTCCACGGCCTCATCGCGTCATGCCGACAAGCACGTCGTTGCGCTCGACTACGGCATGAAGTGGAATATCGCCCGACACTTGTGCAACCAGGGGTGCCGGGTCACAGTGCTGCCGGGTACCGCCACCAGCGAGGAAGTGCTCGCACAACGTCCCGACGGCGTGTTCTTGTCCAATGGACCGGGCGATCCCGAGCCGCTGGATTACGCCATCGGCACGATCCGTGAACTGCTGGGCAAAACGCCCATCTTCGGCATTTGCTTGGGGCACCAACTGCTTTCGCTGGCCTGCGGCGCCACGACGTTCAAGCTCAAATTCGGCCACCGCGGGGCCAACCAGCCGGTCCAGAATCTGCAAACCGGGCGGGTCGAGATCACGTCGCAAAACCACGGCTTCGCCGTCTCCGCCGACGATCTGCCCGCGTCGCTGGCCGTCACGCATCGCAATCTGAACGACGGCACGATCGAGGGGATCCGCCATCGCGAGCTGCCGGCCTACAGCGTGCAGTACCATCCCGAGGCCTCGGCCGGTCCGCACGACAGCGCGTACCTGTTCGATGACTTCTGGACGATGATCGAGTCGCAGGCCTGACGCGCTACTCTTCGAACAGCACGCAGAGCACGTCGATCGCCGCCGCCGCGCGCTCCGGCCGCCGCACGCCCTGCTCGACGCAGTCGCTGCAAATCGACAGCGCGCAGCGCAGATATTGCTCGCGCGATTGCTCGACGAGATCCTCGTCGAGCTCGGCGATGACCGTCGGCCACAATACCTCTAGCTCGGTCATCGCCAGCTCGTCGCCCGATATGGCGGCGAACACCAGGTCGTCGATGCGCTCCAACAATTCCAGGACCTCGGCCGGTTGTCCGGCCAGCGAAGCAATGAGCTTTTCGATGCCGCTGGCACTGGTCGGATCGGGCGGAGCGGTCAACATCTGTTCTTGCCGCAAGTGAGCTCGATCGGATCGCTGCACGGTCGCGCCGCCGAGCGCCACCGGGCGCTCTTCGATCGCGGCATGCCGCTCTTCTATCCCGGGAAGCCGCTCGGTGGCGGCCCGGACCGGCTCCGGTCGCGGTACGCCCTGAAAGCGTGCGCCCAATTGCTCGCCGAGCTGGTCCAAAGTGGCACACGAAAGCCCCGGCCGAAGTTGTTCGAGTTGCGCCGCCAGGACCGACAATTTTCCGCAGCGCAGGACTTTGGCGATGTAGCCCGCCCAGCCTCGCCAGTCCAATTCGTCGGTCGTCTGAGCGTCTTTCAAGTCCAGCAGCGTCACGCCTGAGCGCGCGATCGCGCGCCAATTCGCCGAATCGTCGTCGAGGCAAGAAACTCGCACCGGGCGCGCCGGCGACGACTTGAGGGCGGTGCTGAAGGAGAACTCGGTGCGACATTCGACTGGCAGCAGATTCAGCAGCCCGGCGATTAATTGTTCGCGCGACGTCGCGACGGCCACCGCCAGTCGGTCGCTGGATAGCGCAGCCTGCACCAAAGTTGCCATCGCGCACGAGCCAGGATCGCGCGATAGCTGGGCCAACAGCGTCAGGTCGACCGGGGCCGCGCGGCCGGCCAGCGACAGCGATTCGAGCGGCGCCGTCGTGGGCTCGCGCAGTTCCAGGGCGCCGATCGCCGTGGCGGCGCGGAGCACGGCAAATGCGTTGTTGCCGAAACGGGCCAGTACCTCGGGCGGTACCACCAGAAACTGCGTGTAAACCTTTTCGCCGCCACGTCCGCTATACTCCGTGCCGCCCAAAATGGTGCGAGAAACACTGTACGAGCCGCTTTCGAGCCGGAAAAAGTTCACGCTCGTACGCTCGCCGGGCCGCTCGAGCAACGAATCGTGCGAAGGTCCCCATAGAGAGAGCTCGCGCGCGTCGGCCTCGGACAAACCCGGACTGCGCCGCACCAATTGATAACCCTGGGTACGATCGGTCTCGGCCGACGTGAAAATCGCTTGTTCGATGAGCACGAGTGATTTCCTCGGTGGGGCTAAGTTGTGCGCGCGTTTGCGCTGTCGGCAGCCAAACGCGGCAGACTAGGTGCGCAGATTATCGACAAGCCACTCAAACGGCTCGACGATCCCTCGGGGTTCGATACGCAAGGGAACACTCTGCAGTCCGCCGCCTCGCAGTGTCCGCGTGGCGCAGGCGCCGGCCACGCCCGCCGCGAAGAAGCGATGTTTGCGGAACCGTTGCTGGCACACGCGCCACAGGCCGGGCGCGTGCCGCTGGGCGTAGCCAGTTGGGTCGTCAAAGCACGACTCGCACTGATCCGCCTTGCTGAAGATCAAGGCAACCGGCCGGCTGGACCAGTTGTTCTTGGGATCTTTCGGCAGCTCGCTCAAGTGGCTCAGCAGCTTCATCGTGAAATAGTCCTCGTCGAGCGAGCCGGATTGCAACTTCGTGCCGTCGATCAAGATCAACACTCCATCGCAGCGGCTCAGCATCGAATGGATCACGCGATACGAGCGCGGATGGTCGACCTCTTCGAACAGCGCCTCGCCCGCGATGTCGGGCAACACCAGCTCGACCGGTTGCCGGTGCTTGGGGCTGCGCAACTGGCAATGTACCCAGTTCCAGCGATCGGGCTCATTGGGCGTCTTATTCGGAAACTCCAAGCGGGCAAGCGCCGCCAGCGTATTCTGCTGCAGCGTGACCGAGAAGCCGCCGCGGGCCGAAAGCTGCAACTGCTTGGGCTGCCGCGAGAGCATGTCCAATAGCATGCCCAAGTACACGGTCTTGCCCACGCCGCTGGGACCCAGGGCCGCGAACATCACTGGTGGCGTGCTTTGCGACTGCGCCTGATGCGCGAGAATCATGGGCGCGTAGCAGTTTCGGCAAGTCTCGGCGTCCAGCATGTTGCCTTCTTCACAGATCAGGCACGGCATCTGGTTGCCAAAATTGGCCAGACGAAACGAATCTAATTCGACCGCAATGCCTCGGTTCATCTTTGGGTCTCCGCCTGCGAGGGCTCGACTGGCTGCGAAGGAACGGCTTCGTAGCCACTGTCGCGTTTGATCAGATCGCCCAAGTTAATGGCCGAACGAAATCCGATATTGTGTTTGCGCGCCAAGGCCCGATCGCCGCTTTGGAAGTGGCATGTGGCCTGGGTGTCCAGGTACGTGTCGAATGCTCCGCCGCGGAGGCTTTTGAAATGGGTTTTCTCCAACCCAACCGCCGCGTCGGGGCTCTCCAGCGAGAATGCATCGGCCGTCCACTCCCAGACGTTGCCGATCAACTGCTGCACTCCGCCCACGCTCACGCCGCCGGGAAATTGATCGATGCTCACGGTCCGCCCCGGTCCCGAGCCCCACAAGTTCGCTCGGCTACGGTCCATGGCTTCGCCCCACGGATAGCGACGCTGCAAGAGCGGATGTCCTTCGAGCGCCACCGGCCAACTGCCGGCCTTGATCCACTCGGCGTCGGTAACCAAGCGCTTGCCGGCCCACCGCGAGAAAGCCGCCGCCTCGTACCAACTGAGGCCCACCACCGGGTGCTTACCTTCGCCGCGCGGATAGCGGCCATTGTGCCAGAATCGCGGCCCGGGATGCCCCGACTGGTCGACGAAGTCGAGCACCGCGGGCCAGATCTCTTGATCCCAGATCGCCATCTGCTCGTAGCCGCCGCTGGAGACGAAATCGTGGAACTGAGCGTTCGTCACCGGATAGCGATCGAGATAAAAGGCCGACACATACACGGGCACGCTGCCGTGGGCCGCCGCTTCGCCGTCGCCGTCGCAGATTCCGACTCCGCGGTGCAACACGACCTGGCCCTCGGGCACGAGGCACATTCCGTCCGACAATGCCGCGCGTGTGCGGATCAGTTGCTCGACGGAGAGGTTCTCGACCAGTTGCGGCCGCAGCAACAGCGCGTAGCGGCTTTGCTTCAGCATTTCGTCGACCAGCGACTGCACCGGGCCGGGATCCGACGGCCAGTCGGGAAAACTGTCGACCGGATCGTCGGCGCTGGCTTCGATTCGTTCCTCGGGCGCAGGCTCCGCTTTCTTGGAGAACGCCGCCACACAGGTGGACGAGATGGCGCCGCCTAGCCACTCGGGAAATTTCATCAGCACCGAGCCGCAGGCCAGTCCAACGGGACCGACCAGGGCAAACATCCACTCCAACAAATTCGCGGATCGCATGGTTGGGTTACCTCCGGTCGCTTAAGCGCGCTTGATAGCTAGCCCGACGTGTTCGCCAGCTTTCGAATTTTGTTTCTCTGCAACATCTCGAACTGTTCCAGCACCGAGCCAATCACCTTGTCGGCGCCTTGGCCGTTGCTAGTGGGACGATTCTGCACCGCCTCGACGACCGGCTGACCCACGGGCGATTGAGCCGGACGCTGGTTGATCATTTCGGACTGCTTTTCCACGGCGCGGCGCAGTTGTCGCAATTCTTCGTTCCAGTGTTCGCGTTCGTCTGCCACCGCGCGTTTCTGCTCGGCCAGCGCCTCGGACAGCTCGGCGCCACGATGACGCAGCACGTCCAGCTCGTTTTCCAATTGCTGCCGCTGCGATCGCTCGACGGCCAACTCTTCGCTCGAAGTGTTGTCCACCGGCGCAGCCGCGAGTTGTTGTTGCTGTCGAGCGAGCAGAGACTTGGCATCGGCCAGTTCACCCTGCAGCTTGACCGACTCGGCGGCCGATTCGGCCAGGGCCGAAAATTGCGTGCGAAGCTGGGCCAGCTCTCCGCGGCTCGACTCGGCTTCGGCCTGCATACGTTCGTTTTGCTGACGAAGCTGTTGACTCTGCTCGATCTGCAATTCCAGCCGCTGCTTGCTTTGGGCGTCTTCGGCCTGAGCGTGCGAGGCCCGGTCGTGCGCCTGCGATAGTTCAGTTTGCTTCGTTTCGACCTGCTTTTTCACCGCGGCATAGCGATGTGCCAGGTCTCCGTCGGCCCGGGTGCGCTCGGCCAACTGCTTCTCGTACTCGCTCAGACTGCGGCGAGCTTCGGCCAGTTGGCGTCGACAGTCGGCCAGCTCCGTGCCCCGCACGTCGCACTCGGCCATGGTCTGTTCAAGGCAGTCGGAGACCGCCTGGTAACCGCGGCGCAACTCACGAATCGAGTCGCGCAGAGGCTGTTCGAGCGATTTCAACGGTATCGATAAGTCGACCGACACGTTTAGCCTATCGTCCGAGAACGGAGAGTTCGCCGCGCTCCTGCGCGGATGCCGCACAGGTTCGACGCTTCAGGACATGTTCCGACGGCAAACGACCCAAGTGATGTGTTATGGGGGGCCGCCGCCTTCGGAACTCTAGGTCACGTCCGGCCCTGGGGCAAAAATTCAATCGCGAAACACTGGGCTCGATAGGCAAATTCGTAGGATGATTTCACCGGTAAAGTGCTAGCACTTTGTGAAAAATATAACTAATGCCATAGTAAGCATTTAGGAATTCCTAGCGGACTGCATAACTGGCACAGACCTTGCGGGCTGGGTGAGATATGTCATCCTGTTGGTGCTGCCGGACGTAGTTTTTTGTTCGTTTAGGGAGGGCTTTTTGATGTCGACAAAACGAATTCTGCTGGGGGCTTTGGCTCTGGCATTTGCGGTCCTGATTCAGTTTCAAGCCGCTCAGGCGTTGGCCAAGACCGAGTCGGCCAGGGCTCGCTTGATCAGTCTGGCCACAGCCAAGGGAGGCGACTGTGCCGCCCCGGCCGAGGCTTGCTGCCAGAAGCCGTGCATTACCTACCGCCACCGCGGCCCCAAACTGTGCTGCGGCGTCTGCGAGCCGCCGGTGGAAACCGTGCTCAAGGTCAAAGATCCCTGCACCTGCTGCGACGTTGACGTGGCGGTGTGCCTGCCGGCCTGCTGCAAAGGCGAGCCCAAGGTCTGTGCCGGCACGGGCATTTTTGGCCGCGACGTGGTGGAATATCAGTGGTGCTGTGGATACAGCGTGAAGGTCGCCTTCAAGCATTCCGGCGACCTGATTGTCACCACCTGGGGCCGCTAGAGGCGGCTGCCAAGGTTGGGGCGTTTTCTCTGTCGCAGCTAAGCCGGCCAGCGTGTAATTCGCCGCAAGTTAGGCGCCGCGGACGAGGCGGGGCTATTTCTTGGCGGGCGCAAACCCAGCGGCGACTAAATCGTCGAAACCCGCCGCCAGCGGGCGAATATCGTACCCCAGCTTGCTAAGAATGCCCTTGGCCGCAAGCACCCGCCCGCCGCTTTTGCAGTGGCAATAGATGATCTGTTGCTTGGGCAAGGTCTTCTCCAACTTCTGCTGGACGGCCGGATCGTTTGCCGCCTGCTTAAGCTCGCTGAGCGGCAGCAGTTGGGCTTCTTGCAAATGACCGGCGTTCCATTCGCTCGGCTCGCGGACATCGATCAGAATGGCCTTCTTCTGGGCCATGTTCTCCCTGACCTTGTCCAGCGAATCTTTGGTGTGCTGGGCAGCCGCTACCGACACGGACAGCAGTAGACTCGCTGCAACGACCGCCAGTGTGCGAAAATTGAGCATAGCAATCACCCCGTTTATGACCCGACTTTGGCTGTAGCCGACTTCCAAGAGCCTATCGCGGGCCACCGGCCAGCGTCAAGAATGCCGGGCGTCGGGGGCGACCACGGCCCGCACGGCAATCGCATCTTAATTTGCGACGAAACCCAGGAGAATTCGTTCCAGGGTGTTGGTATTGAGGCATGCGCGGTAGCGTTTGCCGCGGATGTTGTCTTTGATGGAAGTGTCCGCCGAGAGGATGGACACTGCCAGGCG
>JANNQN010000166.1:0-2014 GCA_031400775.1 Planctomycetia bacterium
GGAGTACCGTTTTTACAGCTACGGCGACGCGATGCTAATTCTGTAGGGGATTAGGGGCTGGGGTTTGGGGGTTGGTGAAGAAGCTTCGCGTCCGCGTTTTTACCAACCCCCAACCCCTAACCCCCAACCCCCACTCTGCTATAATCTTCCAACCAACCATCCCCACAACCGCAAGAAAGGATTCTGCCGTGGCACAAGTGCAAACCGAATGCGTGCTCGTGGTGCCCACCGAGTTGTTTCACCGGCTGGGGCACTTTCAGGGTTTTTCCGACGAGGTGGATCGCTATCTCGACGAGCTGTTCCTGCCCGAGAACACCAGCTATCGGCCGCGGCACGAGGTTGAAGAGGATCCCAGCTTCAAGCAGTTGATCCCTTACGTGATCTTCCGCTATCGCGACCTCGACGGCCGCGACTGGGTGTTTCAATACACCCGCGGCAAAGGGCAGGGGGAAGGACGGCTGCACAGCAAGAAGAGCATCGGCATCGGCGGACATATCTCGGCCGACGATCGGTCCGCCGACTCGCAGGCGGTGGCCACGGCCGCTTATCACGAAGGGATGCGCCGCGAGCTGGCCGAAGAGGTGACGATCGACACACCTTACACCGAGCGCTGCGCGGGTCTGATTAACGACGACGAGAGCGCGGTCGGCCGCGTGCATTTGGGAGTGGTCCACATTTTCGACGTCGACCGCCCCGACGTGCAGGCCCTGGAAATCGATATCATCGAAGCCGGCTTCCGCCCCTTGGACGAAATCCTGGCCGACACGAGCGGATTCGAAAGCTGGTCGCAGATTTGCCTGAAGGCGCTTTTCGCCGAGTAGTCGGTGGGGCGGGCTTCCCGCTTGGGCCCATACGTGTTTGGCGAGTAAGCAATACGCCCGGCGCCCTACGAGCGACGCTGCTGCGTCCATGGAGGCAAGAAAGTGGACCCGCGACAACTATTTGCCGATGAGCGACACGCGGCCTTGTGTGTATTCTGTGGTTCGCCGCCTACCACTCGTGAACATGTAGCGTCAAGAATTCTCCTCGACGATCCACTCCCGGACGATCTTCCGCTCGTTCGTTCGTGCCTCGACTGCAACAGCGGTATCTCGCAGAACGAGGAATATCTGGCATGTCTGATTGATTGCGTAGTCAGTGGGTCGACCGACCCAGCATTGGTCAGTCGAGAAAAGGTAAGGGCAAGTCTTCTCCACTCTCCGGCCCTCGCAGCAAGGATTGCCAGCGGGCGTGCAAAGGATGCAAGCGGCAACCTAATTTGGGCACCGGAGGAGGAACGGGTTCAAAGTGTCGTCGTAAAGCTCGCACGCGGTCACGCGGCTCATCAATACAGCGAACCTCAATTGGACGAACCCGAGCACGTCATGATCGGTCCATTGATTGTGCTGTCCAGCGAGCAACGACTGGCATTTGAAACCATTCCAGATTCTCCAGGATGGCCTGAAATCGGTAGCAGGGCGTTCGTGAATTTGCTTGTCGTGAACAACACGGCCGAGTCCACGGACAACGGATGGATTTTTTTGCAGAAAAACCGGTATCGATACGCTGTGGCTCAGCCTGGCGAGATCGTCGTTCGAATTGTGCTGAGCGAATACCTTGCATGTGAAGTTGTTTGGTAGCCGAAGGCGTAAACATGCCTGCACGCCGACGGCCAGCCTTGAGAGACGCGATTCCAAGGCCGGCAACGATCGCGGTATCACCGAATGTCAGGAGCGCCCGAAAAAGCTGGTCGCAGATTTGGCTGAAGGCGCTGTTTGCAGAGTAGCTGCAAGTTGCAGGCTCACGCCGTGAGCCGTTGCCGAATCATACGTCGACACGCAAATTCTCTGCCGACGGCAATACACCGATTTTCGTTCCGGTTGGGAATAGACGACCTTCGCGAAGAAGGCGACGGCACACGGCGTGTGCCTGCTACTTTGCGCGGTACAAGTGATACTCGCCAGGTCGCAGCCGAGCCGTATTAGGATTTGCGGCAATGTAGTTCTGCAGATATGCGAACTGCTCTGGACTGCGC
>JANNQN010000167.1:0-8099 GCA_031400775.1 Planctomycetia bacterium
GATCCTCACGGAGTCTGGTGTACCAAATCAACAACTACCGCGCCAGCCTAAACTACTCAAAGTGCGCGCTAGCCCTGGGGGTTAGGTGGATATCAATGTAGTGCCTGAAGTACTTGGTTGGCGACCCGCGAGACCCTTCCCAGGTCTCGCGCGGTCGCGAATTGCCAGTTCGGATTGCTTGCTTGTTAGATTGTCCACGTTAAGTCCGCCGGACAGCTTGGCGGCCGCAAAGTGTTGTTCGTATTCGTGCGGGCTGACGTAATCCAAGGTGGAATGACGCCGCTGGCGGTTGTAGAAGATTTCGATGTACTCGAACAGGCTTTGTCGCGCGGCTTCACGAGTCGGATAGGTTTCGTGATGCACCAGTTCCGTCTTCAACGTGCCAAAGAAGCTTTCGATCACGGCATTGTCGTAGCAGTTGCCTCGGCGGCTCATGCTGGCAGTCAGGCCGTAATCGCTCAGCAGCCGCTGGTAGTCGTCGCACGCATACTGCACGCCCCGGTCGCTGTGGTGCAGGAGGGGGCCACGCGGCCTGCGATGAGTCAGGGCCATCTCGAGCGCCCGGCAACTCACCTCGGCGGCCAGCGAGTCGCTGGTGGCCCAGCCCACGATCTTGCGCGAGCAGAGATCAATCACGGCGGCCAAATACAGCCAGCCTTCGCCGGTACGGATGTAGGTGATGTCGGCGGCCCAGGCCTGGTCGAGCTCGGCCTGCTGGAACTGCCGGTTCAGCCGGTTGGCGGCGATCGGGTGCGGGTGGCGGCTGTCGGTGGTGCGAACCACGAACCGCCGGTGCGTCTTCGAGCGCAGGCCGGCCTTCCGCATCAACTTGGCCACCGTGTTCTTCGAGCAACGCACATCGGCAGCCGCCAAATCGCGATGCACGCGCGGCGCCCCGTAGATCGCCCGGCTTTGCTGGTGAACCTGGCGGATCCGCTCGCCCAGCTCGCTCCGCCGGCCAGCGCTCGCGCTGGGCGATCGCTTTTGCCAGGCATAAAAGCCGCTGCGCGACACGTGCAGTACGCGACACATGACGTTCACCGGAAACTCTTGCAAGTGATCTCGGATGAAAGCGAACCTCAGGGCTGCTGCTTGGCGAAGAAGGCCGTCGCTTTTTTTTAAATCTCGCGCTCCATCTGGAGCCGCTTATTCTCTTCGCGCAGCCGACGCAGCTCAGCTCGCATCGCCGATTCGCTGCTGCTGCCGTCGCCGGTTTCCGACGAAAACTTCTTCAACCAATCGCGGATCGAGGTCGGCTCGACCCCCAGACTCTTGGCCGCCTCGACCACCGTATAGCCCTGCTGCTGAACCAACTTGACCGCCGACACTTTGAACTCACGCGTAAAATTCCTGCGACCCATGGGGTTCTCCTTTCGCCAGCATTATGCCAGCTCCCATGAGCGCCCACTATTCGTGGGTAAGGTCAGCGGTACTTTTCAGACTCCGTCCATATTGCCTTTCTCATCCTCCTGTCGTTCTTATACGCCATTCCTGGTGTTATTTACTTTTTTAAGAAGCGGCATTCCTACATCTGTTTCAATTGTCGCATGGCACTCGACCGTCAGGCGCTGTTGTATGAGACGGGCAGAACCTGAACCGCGACGACCTCGTCCTTTACAGGTCAGAGATTTTCCTCTTTGGCGGTTCTTTGTGGGGCGCCTGGCGATTGCGGCCTTACCCTGTCATCGCGTTCTCCTTAGTTCACTGGGGCTGGGTGTTCGATCTCGCTTGCGACCAGATCCTGGCCAACAGTGGAGCACGTTCGTTGTATACGGCCGTGGAAGATGACGCTCGAGGGGATCGATCGAAAAGCCGATTCGACGCAAGAACGACTCAAGATACGTTCCTCCCGGGGATAAAAAGGGGTCAGAAAAGGGGCAGTGGAAAAAAGAGGTCCGAAGGTCAGAACCATCTACGCTGGGCGTTCGGACGCGGCACCGGTCGACTTGCGCGGGCGGCCGCGCGGACGGATCGTCAAGTCCAGTTGCAGTCGTCTGGCCAGGTGATTGACCCAATCGCGGCTGCCATAGGGCAAGCCGCTGAACCCGGATTGGCGAATCTGCTGTAATTGTTCGCCTTCCATCGGCAAGTGGACTCGTTGTGCCCACTGGCGGCGGCGAACGGTCGGGTAGGGCGAAAGCTCGTCGTAGCTGATCAACCGATCGACGAGCGGGTTCGCTTCACCCAACCCATGGGCGCGATAACTGCTCCAAGGGTAATCCTCGGCGCGACGAACCAGCCCGGCCCGCAATGGATTGGCTTCGATGTATCGCAGCACCGCTAACAGGTGCTCGTCGTTTTGGATGATCGGACTCTTGAATCGTCCTTGCCACACGTGTCCGCTGGTCTTGTAGTGGCGATGATAGCGCTGGGTGTGCGAGACCAGCAGGCTTTGCAAGATGCGACTAATGCTCGCCCCGATGGGCCGCACGAGCAAATGAATATGGTTGTTGAGCAGGCAGTAGCCATAAAGTTCAAACGGCTTGCGGTGCTTCAAATCATCCAAGGCCGTGAGAAATGCCTTGAAGTCATGGTCTTTCCGGAAGACGTCTTGCCGATTGTTACCACGATTGATCACGTGATAGATCAGTCCGTCGTCGATCGGTCGTAAAGGGCGCGGCATGCGGCGATCCTAGCTCCATTGGGGTGGCAAGTCAATAAATCGTTCTGACCCCTTTTTACGGCGAATGCCAAGTCAACCCCCTGGAAGGCAAAGCGGTTAGGTGCGAAGATGGCAGTTTCCTTCTCGGTCATCGTTTGGATGGCGCGCCCCTTGAGTAAATCGCTTGCGGTCGTCATGGCAGCCGGCAAGGGCACCCGCATGAAGTCGGAGTTGCCCAAGGTGCTGGTGCCGGTCTGCGGCCGGCCGATGATCGACTACGTGCTGGATGCGCTCGCCGCGGCCGGAATCGACCGGACCGTCGTCGTGGTCGGCTACCGCGCCGACGACGTCCGCCGCACGCTCGCCGGAAGGGCCAACGTCGCCTTTGCGCTGCAGGAAGTGCAGCACGGCACGGGCCACGCGGTGATGTGCGCCCGCGAACACCTGGAGCGCCACACGGGTCCGGTAATGGTGGTGGCCGGCGATTCGCCGATGATGCAAAGCGATTCGATCCGCAAGTTGCTGGGCGAGTTCGAACGGGCCACGCCGGCCTGCATCCTGGGCACCGCCACCAAGCAGGATCCCAGCGGGCTGGGGCGCATCGTTCGCGACAGCGAGGGCCGGTTTTTGGGGATCGTCGAGGAGAAGGACGCCACGGCCGAACAAAAACGGATTCGCGAGATCAACCTGAGTTGCTACGCCTTCGGCGGGGCCGATTTGCTGGATTCTCTCGACCAGATTCGCGCCGACAACGCCCAACGGGAGTACTATATCACCGACTGCCCGAGCGTGCTGTTGGCCGCCGGGAAAGACGTGCGGGCTTTGAACGTCTTGCAACCGTGCGAAGCTCTGAGCATCAATAACATGGAGGAATTGGCCGTCGTCGAGGCCGCCATGCGCGAGATGGGCATGGACCGCCATCCTTAAATTCAATCAAAGCCACCAGACACACGTCAGCCGACCCCATTACGTGACTTCCTTCATGAACGATCTCAAGATTTTCAGCGGCCGAGCCAACCGCGAGCTGGCCCGCCGCATCTGCGACTACCTGGGACTGCCGCTGGGTGGCATCACCATCGGCAATTTTCCCGACAGCGAGATCAGTTGCAAAGTCGACGAGGATATCCGCGGTCGCGATGTGTTTCTCGTGCAGCCGACCTGCCCGCCGGTGAACGAGAACTTGATGGAATTATTGATCATGATCGAGAGCTGCAAGCGGGCCAGCGCCGAGCGGATCACGGCCGTGGTGCCGTACTATGGCTATGCGCGGCAAGATCGAAAGGACGAGGGTCGGGTGCCGATCACGGCCAAGCTGGTGGCCAACATCATTACCCGGGCCGGCGCGGACCGCGTGCTGACGATGGACTTGCACGCCGCCCAGATCCAGGGCTTCTTCGACGTTCCGGTCGATCACCTCTACGCGGCGCCGGTGCTGAACGAGTACTTTCTCGAGCAGCGATTCGATCCGAAGGACGTGGTCGTCGTGAGCCCCGACGAAGGCAGCATCAAGCGTGCGCTGGGTCACGCTGAACGGCTGGGGGGCGACCTCGCGATCGTCGACAAGCGGCGTTCCGACGCCGAGCACACCCGGCAGGAAAACGTGATCGGAGCCTCGGTCGAAGGCAAGATTGCGCTGATGTTCGACGACATGATCAGCACAGCCGGCTCAATTTGCGGAGCCGCGCAAGTCATCCACGATCGCGGCGCCAAGAAGGTTTATGTGGCCGCCACGCACGGGGTGTTGTGCGGGAACGCCATCGAGCGGCTGAAGAAGTCGCCGATTTGTGAAGTAGTGATCACCGACACGATTCCGCTAAAACCCGAGGCCGTGACGGCGAAAATCAAGGTGCTCAGCGTGGCCCCGCTGCTGGGCGAAGCCATCAAGCGCATCCACCGCAACGAATCGGTCAGCCGGCTGTTCGACTAGTGGTCAGTGGCTCAGGCCCGGGGATTTCTCGCGCTTTGTCGGCCCGGGTTGGAACCCGCTTGAACCCTCGTTTGCCGGTTAAACTGGCTGATCTCTGGGGTTTAAGATTCTTGCCGGCTTGGGCTTGAAAAATCGTGCTTTTCGGGGACAATGACCCGTTTGCCCTCTGTCCGAGCATGTAGCGTGGGGTGTTGTCGATGGCGGAAACTTTGAACGTCACTAAACGGGATTCGAGCGGCAAGCGCGAGGCCCGTCGTTTGCGCCGCGATGGCCGGGTGCCGGCCGTGCTGTATGGCCACGGCGAGGCGACTGTCAGCCTGGTCGTCGGGGCCGACGAGATGGCATCCGTGGTGCGCCACGGCGGCCGCGTCGTCGAGTTGAAGGGGGTCGTCAACGAAAAGGCGCTGATTCGCGAGCTGCAATTCGACGTCTACGGCTCGCACGTGCTGCACATCGATTTTGCCCGGGTTTCGGAGCACGAGCGGATCGAAGTCAAGGTGAAAGTCGAGTTGCGCGGCCAGGCGGTCGGCGCGAAGGACGGCGGCGTGGTCGAGCATTTCCTGCACGAGGTGGAAATCGAGTGCGAGGCCTTGTCGATCCCCGAGAAAATAGAATTGAACATTCAAAATTTGAAGATCGGCGATGCGATCACGGCCGGCGAATTGACGCTGCCGCCGGGGGTCACGCTGATTTCGGATCCCGATGGGATGGTCGTCCACTGCATCCAGCCCAGGGATGAGGACGAGGAAGGCGGCGCGGTCGGCGGCGTTGCCGAGCCGGAAGTGATCGGCCGCAAGGCCGAGGAGGGTGAGGAAGAGGAATAAGGCGTTGGCCGAGCGCTCCATGAAACTCGTCGTTGGCTTGGGCAATCCGGGACGTAAATACGAAGGAACGCGACACAACGTCGGCTTTCGCGTGATCGCCGAATTGGCGAAAAAGCACGGCCAAGGCAAGGCGAAGCAGGCGTTTCAGGGCGAAGTGGTCGAGGCTCTGCTCGACGACCAGCGAGCCCTGCTACTGTGCCCGCATACGTTGATGAATTTAAGCGGTGGGAGCGTGCTCGAAGCGCGCGATTTTTATAAGATACCTCACGAAGATCTGCTCATCGTCAGCGACGACATGAACCTGGCGCTGGCCAAGCTGCGGTTTCGCGGCAGCGGCTCTTCGGGAGGACAGAAGGGTTTGGAGGACGTCATTCGCCGGCTGGGCTCCGACCAGGTGCCCCGGCTGCGGATTGGCATCGGCGGGCCGCCCTCGGGCCGGGATGGCGCCGACTTCGTGCTGGGGCGATTCACCAAGGTCGAATTGCCCGAGATCGAAGAGGCTATTTGGCGCGCCGCCGACGCGGTAGAAGTTTGGGCTCGCGAGGGTCTCGCGGTCTCGATGAACCGATACAATTGATGAATCGATACAATTAAGAAGTCATCCGTCAGATTCGTTTTTCAGGAGTGATTGTCGTGGCTGTCAACGTTTACGAAGGCATGTTCATTCTGGATTCGAATCGCTATTCGCGCGATACCGTGGGGGTATCGAGCCAGATCTCGGAGATGATCACCAAGCTGGGTGGCGAGATCCTCGCCAGCCGCTTGTGGGAAGAGCGCCGCCTGGCGTATCCGATCGACGGCCACCGCAAAGGCGCCTATTGGCTGACCTACTTCAAAGTGGACAGCAACCAGATAACGGGCTTGACGCGGCAGTGCCAGTTGAGCGACAGCATCATCCGCACGCTGTTTTTGAAGGTCGACCCGCGGATCGTTGACGTGTTGGTCAGCCACGCCTTGGCCGGCCCCGCTTCGCTGCGCAAACCGCCCGAGCCTGTCGCCGTGACCGTACCCGCGATTGAAGAAGACGTCGTCGACGCGCTCGGGGAATGATCCACAGCGATTGATCCACAGCGATTGAACCACTGCGATTTGATCTATTGGGGGTCGACGACAAGTCGTAAAAAAGGGAGCGCACCATGGCCAGCTACAATCGAGTGATTCTGATTGGCAATGTCACGCGCGATCCCGAGCTGCGTTACATCCCCAGCGGCACGGCCGTGACCGACGTCGGTCTGGCGGTCAACGATCGCCGCAAGGGGGCCAACGGCGAATGGATCGAGGAGACGACTTTTGTCGACGTGACACTGTGGGGTCGCACGGCCGAGGTGGCCACCGAGTACCTGAACAAGGGCTCGAGCGTCATGATCGAGGGCCGATTGAAGCTCGATACCTGGGAGAAGGACGGCAAGAAGAACTCGAAGCTGCGGGTCATCGGCGAGCGTATGGTGATGCTCGGATCGAAGTCCGCCAGCTCGGGTGGCGGCGGTTCGGGAGGCGGCGGCGGATCGCGCGGCACTGCCAGCAAGAGCGAACCGTCCTACGCTTCGCACTCCGACGAGGGCGAGGGCCCACCGCCGGACGATGATATTCCGTTCTAGCTCCGGTTGTATTCCCGTTAAACCAGGCTTCCACAAAATCCGGCCGCCACGAAACGAATTTTTTTGACACGCGTCGGCCGCGAGCGGCGACGCATTTTGACTTACGAGATCAACGAACATGCCCAAATCGAATCCCCTCCCCAAACGCCGCACCAAGCGGCTCCCCCGCGGCAAGCACAACGGGGTCGAGCTGCTGTTGATTCAGGCCGTCGACCATGTCGGCGCGCAGGGCGACGTCGTCGAAGTCAAGCGCGGCTACGCGATGAACTATCTTCTGCCGCAAGGTCTGGCCACGATCGCCACCGATCATCACAAGCGAATGGTGGAGAAGCACCGCGCCAAGCTGCAGGAAATCCAGAACGCCCGCATGGCGGGGCTGCGCGATTTGGCCGGCGAGCTCAACCGTCAAAGCGTCACGATCGAGGCCAATGCCAACGACGAAGGGCATTTGTACGGCTCGGTGGGCGCGACCGAAATCGTCGCGGCGCTCAAGCGGAACGAAATCACGATCACGGCCGACCAGGTTCGCCTGAAGGGCCCGCTCAAGGAGTTGGGTCTGTACACGGTCAACATCCACCTGGGTCACGATATCGAGGGCGAGTTGAAGGTCTGGGTCGTTCCGACCGTGACCGACGAAGTCCCCGAGAAGCCGGAAAAGAAGTAGCACCCGCGCTTCTTCGGTCGCGACTGCGGCCCGTTTTATTGGTTCGAGGGATCGCGATCGTTCCGGCGGCGCAGGGAGGGCGCGAGAGATGAAGATCAATTCTGAAATCCTCGATCGCCAGCCGCCCTGCAATCTGGACGCGGAGCGCGGCGTCCTGGGCAGCATTCTCCTGCTGCCCACGGTTTGCGACGACGTGGCCCTGATCGTGCGGCCCGAGGATTTCTACGACGATTCCAACCGCGTGCTGTACGCGCACATGCGCGCGATGCACGACGAGGGGCGCCGCATCGATACGACGCTGCTGGTCGAGCGGCTCAAGACGGGCGGACAATTCGAACTGGTGGGCGGCGCCGCCTATCTGGCCGAGGTGTTGCAGTCGGCTCCCACCGCCGCCAACGCGTCGTATTACGCCGAAATCGTCAAGAACAAATCGACCCTGCGGGCGTTGATCCACTCCAGCACCGAGATCCTCCGCGACGCCTAC
>JANNQN010000168.1:0-31989 GCA_031400775.1 Planctomycetia bacterium
TTTCCCATTGAGCATGGTGCGGCACGATCTCGGTCTTGCAAAACTGCCGGACCGCGTCGCGAAACATACGATGCTCAGGCTCAAGCGATTCGCGGTGGATCATGGGGAGTGGGGTTTGGAGGCTGGGGTTTGGAGGTTGGGGGGGTGTAAGGTGCAATCAGGACATGGGATTAATGGGATTAGATGAAGGTCGGTCTTTTTCTGTTTTTCCCAATCCCCAGCCCCCAACCCCCAACCCCTACTCCCCAATTCCCCAATGATCCAACGCGAATCGCTTGAACCTGAGCATCGTATGTTTCGCGACGCGGTCCGGCAGTTTTGCAAGACCGAGATCGTGCCGCACCATGCTCAATGGGAAATCGACGGTCGAGTGCCGCGGCAACTATGGCTCAAGGCCGGCGAGCAGGGACTGTTGTGCATGCAGGTGCCCGAGCAGTACGGCGGCAGCGGGCTCGATGACTTCCGTTACAACATGATCTTGAACGAGGAGCTGGCCCGAATCGGCGCCTCGGGCGTGGCCTTCAACCTGCAAAACGACATCGTCGTGCCTTACCTGCTCGAGTTCGGCAACGAGGAGCAGAAGAAACGCTGGCTGCCGAAGTGCGTCAGCGGCGAGATTATCCTGGCCATCGCCATGACCGAGCCCGACACGGGCAGCGATCTGGCTGGGATTCGCACGTTGGCCGAACGGCAGGGGGATCACTATGTGCTCAACGGCCAAAAGACATTCATCACCAGCGGCCTCTTGGCCGACCTGGTCATCGTCGTGGCACGCACCGATCGCGAGTCGCGGCACGAGGGGCTGAGCCTGATATGCGTCGAGAGCGACCGGCCAGGATACGAGCCGCCGCGCAAGCTGCACAAAGTCGGCATGCATGCCCAGGACACCGCCGAGCTGTTCTTCACGAACATCAAAGTGCCGCTGACCAACCGGCTGGGCGAAGAAGGGCGAGGGTTCGTCTACCTGATGCGGCAGTTGCCGCGCGAGCGGCTGTCGATTGCCTGTGGGGCGATCGCCAGTGCGCAGACGTGCCTGGAGATGACTATCGAGTACTGCCGTCAGCGGCATGCCTTCGGCCAGCCGATCGGCACGTTTCAGAATTCTCGCTTCAAACTGGCCGAGATGCAAACTGAAATTCAGATCGGCCAGGTCTTCGTCGATCGCTGCGTGACGCTGCTGAATGCCGGGACACTGACGCAGGAAGCCGGCGCCATGGCCAAGTGGTGGTGTACCGAGCTACTCAAGCGGGTCGTCGACCAGTGTGTGCAATTGCACGGCGGCTACGGCTACATGCTCGAGTATCCGATCGCCAAGGCCTTCATCGACAGCCGCGTGCAAACCATCTTCGGCGGCACGACCGAGATCATGAAGGAGATCATCGGCCGATCGATGGGGTTTTGATGCGGGCGGAGTGACAACGCCTGATAATTGCCCGGTGTCAGACAAACAGTCGCCGCAGGTGCTCGTTCAAGAATCGGCCGTCGGGGTCGAGACGTTTTCGCACTACCTGAAAGCGTTCCCACTCGGGATAAAGCTCGGCCAACTCCCGACGGCCGAGGCTGTGCAGCTTGGCCCAGTGTGGGCGGCCGTGGTGGCGGCGGAAGATTTTTTCGGCGTCGGCGAAGAACGCCGCATGCGGCAGCGCGGCCCCTTCGTGAATCGAAATGGCCACGGTCGCGCGGCCCTGGGCCGGGCTGATCAGGATTTCGTCGGCTGCCACGGTGCGGTACTCGACCGGCCACGTCGCTTGCAGGTGCTTCGTGCGAATCAACTCGCGGACCTCGAGAAAGCACTCCACGCCGAGCTCCGCGGGAACGGAGTATTCCATTTCATTGAAGCGGTTCTCGCGCACCGTGGGAAAAATCCGCCAACTGTCGTCGACCCGGTCACGCTCGGCGCTGGCCAGGCCCGAGCCCTGGGCCGCGGTGTCGAGCGGCGCGCCGAATCGCGGGCGGTCGGTGGGGTTGAGCGTCTTGGTAAATGCGCAATCGTCGGCCGGATACCAAAAGAACTCGAAGTGCCGGTTCGCGCGCATACGTTGGTCGAGGCTGGCCAGGCAGGCATCGAGCGGCTCGCGGCGGCACTGCTCGTGCAAGCGGTAGATGGGCAACAACCGCATCCGCACCGCCACGATCACGCCCAGGGCGCCGAGCGAGACTTGCGCGGCGCGAAACACTTCGCCATCGGACTGGAGCGAACACTCGACGATGTCGCCCGCGGCCGTGACGATCCGCAGGGCGTCAACTTGCGTCGAAATGCTGCCCAGCGCCGGCCCCGTGCCGTGCGTGCCGGTCGAAATCGCGCCGGCCAGGGCCTGCACGTCGACATCCCCTTGATTCTCAAGTGCCAGACCCCGCTCGGCCAACGGGCCGCCCAGATCGTGAATCTTGCTGCCGGCCCGGATCCAGGCTCGGCCGGCGGTGGAGTCGATCGATTCAATTCCCGCGAGACGATCGAGCGAGAGGAGCACGTCATCGGTCGCGCACAGCGCGGTGAATGAATGGCCCGAGCCCGTCACCCGAACGGTTTGCTCCGCGGCCGCGGCACTGCGAACGGCGGCGACAACCTGACTTTCGTCGGCCGGTTCAACCAGTTTTGCCGGCTGACAGTGGACCAGGCCCGACCAGTTCGACCATTCTTGAGGCATGCGTCACGGTTCCGGCGGGCTCGAGGTGTATCGAAGATTAATATCCGGAGAACTTCGGTAATTATTCGACGATCATGCGATCGATCCGCCACGAACCACGATCGCTGCCGGCCAGCAGCCGTACCGTCTTGCCACCATCCGCCGCGCGGTAAATATACTCTGCCCGCGGATCGCCTTGTACCGTGGCCGTCTGCACCGAAACAAAAGACAGCGGCTTGGCCAGAGCCGGTTGTTTCTTGACGGATCGCACAAAGGACTCGCGGCCTTCGGCGCTCTTGAATTCCGCGGTCGTCGACTCCCAGGCCTGCGGCGCCTGGCCGGCGCGGATGAGATCGAGGAACTTCTCGGCGACCGCGCGGCCTTCGTCGATATCGGGCTGGGTTGCGGGCTTGCGCCACAGCACGACCACGGCAATGGCCAGTGCAACAAACACCGCCACCAGAACGATCAGCGTTTTTCCGCGTCGGTTCCTCGTTTGTCGGATGATGACCACGGTATCCTTTCGAATTATTCAACCAGGGATTGAATCTCGCCGCCGGCGCGCGTGCCGAGCGCCCGCCACACGCGCAGATCGATGTCGTCGACAATTGGTCGAACCGAGCCGTCCATCCATAGCGTGTTGACCAAACCGGCGTGGTAACTGCGGGCGGTGACGGCGGCATAGGTCAACGCGGTGGCCGACTCCCCGTCGCGCACCGACGTCAGATCGATGCTGTAGGTGACGCCGTTGTCGGTATAAGGCACTTCCAGATTGGGTGTGAACGTGGTCGTGAAGCCCGTCTCGTGAACGTCTCCCTCGACCCATTCGGTGTGGCCATTGGAGTCGAACGTTCCGCCAAAATAAGGTTGTAGTTCGGCGGGAGTCGTTGGCGGCGCGACGCCCTTCGCACTGGGTTGCAGCGTGTCCCAGATATTCGATTGATACGCTTTGGCCTCGGAGGCCGCCAAGGTTTTTGACAACCCATCGGTGAATTCGGCCGCTCGAAACGCGCGGTTCGGCATAAACGCGCCGTCGCCGACGTCGCCGTTCGTGGGATCGTAAATGAACCACGTCCCTTGATTGAACACGTAGTTGAGCGGATAGTGCGTGAGCGTTGGCGTCTGCCGCTCGCGATCGTTGATTTCGCCGGGGCACATATACGTCGCCACTCGCGTTTTTGCGGCCAGGGGATTGCCGGTGAACTCCGGAGTCTTCTTCCAATCGATCAATTCCGCCAGGCCGGTTTCTTCCAGGTAGGGTAGTAGCCGGGCGTGAGCGGACCAGGGCTGGAAGGTTTGACCGATCGGCAAGACCGTGATCGGAGGGAACCGGCCCACGGAGCTCTGATAATTGTGCAGCGCCACGCCAACCTGTTTCAGGTTGTTGCTGCACTGGATGCGCCGGGCAGCCTCGCGAGCCGACTGAATCGCCGGCAGCAGCAGCGCGATCAGCAAACCGATAATCCCGATCACGACCAGCAGCTCGATCAGGGTAAAACCACAGCGGAGCGGGCGCGTCGTCGACGAGGTCAGCATGGTCGGAATCCTTTGGCTTGGAGCCAACACCAGCGCAGAGTATAGCGTGTTCGCTTGCCAACATACCAGCAATCCGATCGCACTGTCATGCTTCAGATGGAACTGTAACTTCCGGGTGTTAGGGTTAGCAAAGCGGACGATCGGCAGTGCATCCTGGTGTTATTGGGCGCCACTGCCGATGGACACAAGGAACTTATCGCTGTGGCCGACGGTTCCCGTTTCTCATCGCTGTTGGTGTTAAGATCGTTTACGATCTCCCGCCGTGTCGAGCGTTTGTGGCACAAGCCCCGGTACATCGCCGGGCGATGTCCGAAAAATAGCCTTGACCGAAAACACGCCGCCATCTATCTGCGCTTCGATTGAGCCTCCCAGAACAGCCATCATCTTTTTGCATAGCGACATTCCAAGCCCGCAGTGCGAACCGGCATCCGAGCGAGCTTGGTCGCCTCTCCAAAAGCGATCAAATAGATGGGCCACGTCGGCTGGCCGCAACTTGCAGCCATTGTTGGCGATGGTGACGTCCATGCGCGAGTCTTGAAAGACAATCGTGGTGCGAACCCAGCCAGACTTCTCAGTGTGGGCTACGGCATTCTCGAAAAGGTTCTTGAGCACCAGCGTCGTCTTTTCACGGTCAAGTTGCACGATGCTGGCGTGGTTGCCAACCCACTCGACATCCAACTGTTTGCCGTGAGCCATTGCTTCGAACGGCGACCAAGATTCTTGCACCAGACTGCTGATCTCAACAGACTCAATCTCTACCGGCAACTGGTGTGCGTCGGCACGAGTCAAAACCAGCAAATTCTCCACCATCGAATGCATTCCGCCCGTCGCCCGAAGACATTGCTCAATGACTCGTTGATAGTCTTTCTGTTCACGGGGTTGGCTGGCGCATACTTCCAGCGCCGTTTGCAGGCCAGCCAGAGGGGTTCGCAATTCATGCGCCACATTAGCCGTGAATGATTTTTCTCGGGCCAGCGTGTCGTTCAGCCGATTGAGAAGGCCGTTCAGACGCTGAACGACTGGAGTCATTTCGTGAGGTGCATTTTCGATTCGCACTCGCTCCGACAAATCCGCAACGCCAACTCCCTCGATGGAAGCAGCCAGAGTGTTCAGCGGTTGCAAGCCTTTAGCAACGATGTGGCTGAGGGTAGCGACGCTGCCGATCACCGTCGCCGCGGTGACGAGCAGGAGCAGCCCAGCGAGGGTTCCTAGCATCGAGTCTAGTTGCCGTGTATCTCGTGCCACGACAATTGACAGGTTTTGCTCGTCGGATGTGTGATCCGAAGCTTCGTCCTCAATGCGAGGCTTGAACTGGAAGGCAGTTTGTCGTCCTGAATGCCCGTTCGGCAGAGTAGCCAAATTGTACGCGGGAACATCGGTCAAGTCCCTTGGCCGCTCTAGGTTCCGATCTCCCAATGACTGTGATTTTGCTTTGCTTTGTCCGTCGTTGGACCAAATCTGGAAATAGTGAGGATGATCTATCCTGGCGTAGTCAGGCAGTTGACCGACTTCGAATTCAAGACTGACCTCATGATCAGATTGCTCGACATGCGACGAGAGCGACCGGGCTTCGACCAGCAGGGCGGCGTCAAACTCGGAGATCAACGAGGCCCTCATCAGAAAGTAGATCGAGACCGCCGCAATCGATAACGTAGATGCCAGAAGCAATGCGGTGCGAATCACTAAGCTAGTTCGCAGCGAACGCATCACCCATTCTCCCCCAGCAGGTAGCCGTGCCCACGCCGTGTATGGATCAGCCGAGGCAGATGCGGTCGCTCGATCTTTTTTCGCAGGTGTCGGATGAACACATCCACGACGTTGCTTTCGGCGGAGGAATCAAACTCGTAGATGTGTTCCCAAATCTCGGTGCGAGATACGACTTGGCCCGCTTTGGCGGCCAGTAGTTCGATCAATGCAAATTCTCGTGCACTCAGTTTTATATCGTGACCGTCCCTGCGCGCGGAACGAGTCGTTGTGTCGATCTCTAAATCCGCAATTCGCAGCAATGGCGACTTGGCATCATACTTACGACGAACCAAAGCTCGGACACGGGCTAGCAATTCGGCAAAGACAAATGGCTTAATCAGATAGTCGTCGGCACCCGAGTCCAGCCCCAAGACTCGATCTCCCAATGTATCTTTGGCCGTCAAGATGATGACGTGTGTGATCTTGCCTGTGGCACGAAGCTCTTTGAGGATGCTCAAGCCATCGATGCGGGGCAGCATCAGGTCGAGGATTATCACGTCATAGTCGTTCGACGTGGCATGCCAAAGTCCGGTTGCACCTTCGGCTGCGACATCGACGGCAAAACCGGCTTCTCGCAGGCCCAATGCGATTGAGTCTCGCAGTAACTCGTAATCTTCGACCAACAGGATTCGCATCGCCGACCTGAAAAAACGATGCCGGGACCAGATGCTCCGGTCCCGGCATTGTAACCGTGATTGATGCACGCAACGGACCTAGTCATCTTTGTCGTCATCTTTGTCGTCATCTTTGTCGTCGTCCTTGTCGTCGTCCTTGTCGTCATCTTTGTCGTCGTCCTTGTCGTCGTCCTTGTCGTCATCTTTGTCGTCTTTGTCTTCTTCATCGAGTGACTTCGAAATCAGCGTGCCATCCGCGGCCACCTTGATTTCGTAGTTCTTGCCATCGATCTTCACGTCCACTTCGTACATCGTCTTGCCGTCGTCGGTTTCCTTTTCCACTTCGTTGATCGTGGCACCGCCAGCCTCTCGCTGAAGCGTTTTTTGCACGGCGGCTGGGCAATCCGCCAGCTTCACCTTGACTTCCTTTTCCTCCGCTGCGTTGCCCGTCGAAGCGATAAAGATCAGGGCTGCAATCAACATAAGCCCGTCCAAAATTCTGCGGTGCATGCCTTCTCCTTTTCTGTGCTTGCGTTTGGAATCGTGTCGCCAACCAAGCCCACTTGGCTGCGACCGTGATCTAAGTCTACCGACTGAAGATGAAAATAACGTGAAACCCGGACATTTTTCGTAACATTCAACGGGGTTTCGACAAATCGCCCCCGACGGAAAGATCAAGGCCGTCGAGAAGAAGCAAGCCGGCAAAGACTAGCTTGCGGGAAACAGCCTCGCGATCCCCAACACTTGAAGTGCGGGCTCGCCGTTCGATGCCCGCCCTGGGGGCCAAACGACGGCCCCCGAGGACGGGTTCGAACGATTGAACGGACTCCAAACCGACGAATCTTCGGCCGCGCCTACAGGCAGGACACAATGCCCGGCCCGGCACAAGCAATACATGCCGGCAAGTTGCCGGTGATGCAAACCGGCAAACATTGCGCCGCCTTGCTTAGGATGCAAAGGACATTCAAGGACGGTTGAACGCCGGCGCCGTAGAGCGCATGCGTGCTGGCGTTCCGCGCAATTGCAAGGGGCCGCGCCGCGGCAAAACCAGAGCGCACGGAGTTAGTACGAGGGAGACGCATTTCAGATCCTCCATTGTTTGGCATGTGGGTGGCTGCCGAGGCGAACAATGCGCAGCCGTCAAAGAAACGTCAGCAGGCCAACTTGCAGATGCTTCGCGCCGGCTCGGGCAATGCGTTGCAAGCTAGTTCGCAGAATGGACCCGAGGGACGAACAAGTGAAGTGTTTCCGCCGACAAAGACAGCGGCGGAAAGCACGGCTCGCGACCGGGCGACGCGGGATCGGGTCGGCAACAATTCGGATCGAACGCAAGCAGTACGCGGAATACGCATGGCATTTCCTCCTTCAGACGGTTAGAGAACGGCCGAAAGCGCCGTTGGCGCCTCTGGCGCTGGAGCTAGTAACAGTCGCGAATGCAATCCTCTCGTCGCTGGCCCGGCGGGAGCAGCCTGCATCGGGCAACGCAGTCGGCCGTTCCCCCCGAGTTGTGCGAAGGCCGCACCATTCCCGCCAGTTCGCCCACAATGGTCGCGTCGCTAGCGCGCAGCGAAGCCAGTCGGGCATGCCCGGAAAGCTTGTTGACCATTTGTCGTTGTTGCGGAAGTCGCATGTTCATTGCCTTTTATTGAAGACTCGGGTTTGGCTCAACGTGACGGGCACGACATCGCTGACGTCCACCTTGCTGGCCAGCACCGTCAATCCACGCAGGGTGTTATCTATGCTGAACAGCGAAAGTTCGACGTCGTACTCTCCTCCCGACTCTTGACACGCCGCCGGCCGCACTTGAACGTCGTTGACCGCGGCCGTGTTCAAGCCGCCCAGCGAATCGCGAAAGATGCGGCTTAGCAAAAGCGGACGGACCTGTTGGAGAAACACCGTGCTGGCCCAATTCATGGCCCGGTCCTGCGGCGCCTTGCCGTCATTGCGCCCAAGCTCGTAAAGGCGCGACGTGACCCTGGCCACGAACCCCCAGGCGTCGGCCTCGGCGACTCCGGCCAGACCCTTGAAAGTCTTGAGCGCTACGCGCAACAGCCGGGCCGTGTTCCAGCAGGACATGCCGCGTAAGTCTGGGTGAATGACTTCCACCTGCTGGCCATTTATTAACGTCACTCGCTTGTTCGAAAGCGTGCCCGCGATGGCCACTTTCGCGGCCCGACTGGGAGTCTCCGTCAAGAACAGCAAGGCGTCGTCGCGCGCTTCCTCTTCTTCGGTTCGAGCCCCGGCATCGTCAGACGCTTCAACGGCATTGCTGCGCTGGAACTCGCCGTACTGGAAGCGCCTGATTAACTGTTGCTCCTCTTTGAGAATCGTCTCCAAACTCGGGATCGGCGGTCGAGACGTTCCGCGCTCAAGCGGATCTTGCTGGCCGCCGAAACAGTTGAAGTATTCCTCGAGGCAGTCGTATCGGATGTCCAAGTCGACGTCGGTGAACGGGATGGGCTGTCCTTGCTTGTCACCGTCCATGTAGAAACCGAACGACGCGGTTTCGATCAAGAAAGTAATCAGCGCCTTGTAGATGGTCTCGCTGAAATCACCAAGCGGTTGGACGGCGTACAGCGGACAGTTCTCCTGGTACAAAATCCAATGGATCGACCTGGCATCATGTAGATTTCCGTTAAACGGAGCGCCCAATTGGCGCGACCCCAGCAGGTAGCGGAGCAGACCCGTCGGTTGGCTGATCGTGTAGGGGTATTCGGGATCGGCATTGGCTTGCAGCGAGGCCAGCCGAACTGGCGTGCCAAAGTCATACCCAATGCGGTCGCCGATGGCATACACGTAGCGGCCGGCGCCGCCGTTGCCGCCGCAGCCGCAATCGGACGGGATGATGCTGGGGGTGACGCACGCTCCCAGCGTGCCAACGGCCGCTGGCGCCAGGGCCAGGGGAGCCGTTGCAGCCGGTTCGCGCTCGGCCGGTTTAAGCTCAGCCGGATTGACGAGCGCCGGATTGGCGGATGCCGCTTCGACGACGGGTTCTGGATTGTCGTTCATGGAGGATCCTTTCAGGTTTCTCGAGAGATAGAAGTGGGCTCGGGCAATGTTCAGTCTTCCGAACAACAAGCGGTCGCACTGGTCGGTCGGTTTCTCGGCGCAACCCGTGGCGGCGGCCAGCAGGATGCGTCGCACAACGGCCATGTCGACCCGCCGGCCGCGTTTCCGTTGCAACGACGCCAATAAGGCCGCCACCCCGGCCACCAGCGGCGTCGCCAGGCTGGTTCCGCTGCCCAGCGCGTATCCGCCGCCCGGCGCCGCCACCAGAACGTCGCGCCCCGGAGCTACGATTCCCTGAAATTGATACGCTCTTCCCCAGTTGCTCTGCGGCAGCGGATGTCCGTCGGGCTCCGTGGCGCCGACCACCAGCACCGAGGGAATCGCACCGGGCACGTGCAGGCAGTCGATGCAACCGTCATTGCCCGCGGCAGCGACCAGCAGCCGCCCCTTCTGGGCGCAATACCCCACTGCGTCGTTCAATTCGCGGGTCGCGATTCCGCCGGGAGTCAATTCGCCGCCGCTAACGTTGATCACGTCGGCGCCCAATCGAACCGCTTCGCGAATCCCGATCGCCAGATCGGACTGCGAACAGCTCATTCTCCGATTGACTACGCGGTAGATCGGAATCAGCAGTCCTCGGCACCCAGGCGCGACGCCTTTTAGCGTGCCCGCGTGATTTCCAAACAGCAGGCCCGCGACCGCCGTGCCGTGTCCGCGCACGAACGGGTCGTCGACCTGGGCTCGACCTAGCGGATCGGCCAGTTGCAGCTTGGCGCCGCGTAAGCCGGGATGACAGATATCGACCGCGCCGTCCAACATGGCCACCGTGACATCGGGAACGCCGGTCGTTTCCGACCACAGTTCTGGCAGGCCGGGGAGATCTTCCGCGCGGGTCATAGTCACGGTCGGGTTCTCGGTTGCAGTCGCGGCAACGCTTGTCGGCTAATTGGGCTGGCAGGCTGATTGGCGCCCAGCGCTCTTGATCGTCGGGCCACGCCCGATCGCTCACAAGGCGCGATCTAGTCGCGATCGCGTCTCGATCCAGCAGCAATGTGGCAGCGACCAGACGCATGAGCGCGGCTCAATCCGTCTCGATCGCTTCCCAATAGATTTGCAGTCCGCTGCCGTTGCCGTGAAACTTGATCAGCGGGGTTAGCTGGTTGCGATTCAGCGACTTGATCGTGACTTGCAGGCGATGCTTGGAATCGAGCTCGTGCGAGGGATGCAGCGGGTCGTCGATGGAGCCTGGCCAGCCTTCCTCCTGAAACGCCGCCAGCACCAAGGACTGGTTTTTGGCGGGCACGCGATAACGTTTCACGACTTGCCCCCGATAGCGCAACTCGCGTCGCGTGGCGTCCCAGTCGGGAATCGACTGTGCGGGGGGCAATGAGACCGGCCGGCCCGGATTGCGCTGGGGCGAAGCGTCGTCCGACCGGCCTGGATCTGGCGGCAAGGGGGCCAACGCGCGGCCCAGGATCGAGACCCCTTCGCTGGACAGGACCACGCAGGTATCAGTCGGAAAGCTGGTCGGAGCCAAGTTTCGAAACGACCGTTCGTCGTCGCCAGGCACGGTGGTCTCCTTGCCGTGCTCGCCAAAGCCGCGCAGGATCAGCCAGCGAATGTCGGTCAGCGTAGCGCCCTGCGACGTCAATTCGGACAGCTCGACAGCGAACTGCCAGCGATCCGAACGGCTGTCGAGTGCATACTGCGACGCCTTCAAGAGCAAGGACAGGGCGGATCGAAAGCTCGTGTCGATCAACGCGGAAGGATCGTACATGCTTCACCTTGGTCGCTGCTCGGCAATGCGGACATGGATTGGCTCTTTAACACACCGCTTCCCAATCGCGTTGGCAAGCCTCTTGCAGCCGACTGTGACACACGTATGTCACTGCCAGCGCGCGGCATGATGGCGCCGATTGCGCCGGCGGTATATTCAGCAGCCTCGATCGGAAGCCCGCAGGCGCACCTTATCCCATTACTGCCGAGAATTCACCATGGCAACGCTCAACGTGGGAGAATCGGTACCATTTCTGAACACGAACGTAACGAACGAGGTCACCTGGTCCGGCGACGGACTGGGACTCAATCCGGCCGATTCGGTGTGGCGCGCACGACTTGCGCACTTGCACGAGTTGGGACTCGTTTCGAAGCAAGCCATCGAGGCTGTCGAATCCACCGACCTCGATGCCGATGCAGCAGCCGCGGCGCTCGAGAGAATTCTCGGCGCCTCGAACCTCTTGCCCGCCAGCTTTCTCGAGCGCGGCGCCGAGTGCTGCCGCGCGGTGTGTCTGGTCAAGGCATCGGGCACGAATTACCGCGGCGAGCTCGGCTCCTGGAGCGGAACCGGATTTCTCATCGGTCCGGACGTCTTGCTCACCAATCATCACGTGCTCAATTCGCAGGCCGTCGCCGAGGAGGCGGTATGCATCTTCGATTACGAGCTCGATCCCTCGGGCCAGATGCGCTCGACGACGACCTATCGGCTCCGCCCCTCGCGGTTGTTTCTCACCAGCCCACTGGCCGACGGGTTGGATTTCACCTTGGTGTGGGTGGAGGGAAGGCCAGGCGAGAAGTTTGGGCATATCGGGCCCGAGCGCAGCGTGCTGACGATCGCACTGGACGAATTCGCCAATGTCATCTCGCATCCCGGCGGCGATCCCAAGGCCGTCACCATCCAGGACAACCAGGTGAAATGGCAAAACGAGTTGCTGGTTCATTACACGTCCGACACGCTGCCGGGAAGCTCCGGCGCGGCCGTGTTCAACAACGAATGGAAAGCGATTGCCCTGCATCATGCCAGCAAGCCGTCCCTGGTTCCGAAGTTCGCCTTTCTGAACGAAGGCATCAAGATGTCGGCCATTGCAACTCAACTGGAGCGCTGGTCGCAGACGGGCTCGCAAGTCGAAAAGGCCCGCGAGGCGCTGGCCCTGTTTCGCGGCTCAGACGAGATCCTCGGTTTCTTCGGAGCTCTGGGGCGCTCCGGAACTAACGCGACGCCGGAAGTCGAGGTCGTGGTCGACAGTTATCGGGGCGAGTACGACGACGTCGACGTTGCGTTCTGGAATATCGAGTGGTTCAGCTACCGCTATCCGGAAAAGGTGGACGCGGTGGCCGAAGCGATATTTCGGATGAATCTCGACATCTGGGCCCTGGAGGAATCGTCGCCCGCGGCGGCCGAGGCTCTGGTCGAGCGGTTGAACAATCACTACGGATTGGATTTTGCTTTCATCGCGGCCGAGCCGGCGGCGTCCGAGCGCCGACAGACCTGCACGGTGCTGTGGAACCGGCGAACGGTCGATGTCCGGCAAGAGCCGTGGGGCGAGCCGATCGAGACCTGGCTGCGCGCCAACAGTCGCGACTTCGACGATCTGGCCTTGGAGGCGATCGAGGGAAAGATCTTCGATCGGTATCCGGCGCTGTTGTGGTTTCAGTCGCGGCGTCGGCGCGGGCAAGTGCCGTTTAATTCCTATCTGGTGCCGGTCCACTTGAAGGCCATGGCCGAGGGGAGCAAGCGTCGCCGAATGGCCAGCGAAATCCTGGCCGCGGCGGTGCACAAGAAGATCGAGGCGGGAGCCGACGCCGACTGGATCATCGGCGGCGATTTCAACGCTGAGCTGGCATCGGATGATTTCCGCAAGCTGGCCGACGGAAAATTCACGCCCCTGACCGCGGCCGACGCCGACCAAGGAGCGTTTACTTATTTGAAGCGGCCGTATCGGTCATTGATCGATCACATCTTCGTTTCCAAGAATCTCGCCACAACCTACGGCCCCGATGACGTCTTTATCGTGGCGGCGGAGCGCGAAATCCCCGACTTCGTCGCCAGCGTAAGCGACCACCGCCCGGTGTTGTTTCGCATCAGCCTGCGAATGGAAGCGCCGGAAGCGCTTCACTCGCCCGCCACGGAGAGTGAATCGAGCGACGAGGTGGAGGCGATATCCGAGCTCAAGCGGGTTCTGGGAAGAAAGCCGGTCGCACCTAGCGCCGCTGACAATCGAGTGCCGATGGCCGATGCGCTGGAGGGGGGCGAAGTGACGACGCCCGACGTCACTCCATCCCGGGCGAAACGGCGCAAACGGAATAGCTATTTCAAGATTCCGGTTTCGGAGCTGGCCATCGACACCTATGCCATCGCGGCGACTGAAGGAGCCGAAACCACGACGGTCACCGCGCGGCAGCCAGTCGAGCCGTTGCATCCCATGATGCTTCGGCTCGCCCAGCCGAACTGGACCCCGCCGCCCGGTTTTCAACTCCAGGCACAGATCGACACCATCGTTTCGGGGATCTGCACCGATGCCGCGCTCGATGCGCTCGAATCGGATGACAACGTCCGAGATATCGAAGCCAGTCGCCCGGCGGGACTCATGGAGTGCGCGACGTCGATGCCGTTCGTGAAGGCCACGAAAATCCAAGAGCCTCCCGTGGAAGAAAAGGGGGATCGATGTCTGATGGCGTTCATCGATAGCGGCATCGATATTCTGCACGCGGCGTTCGTGGACGCCGGCGGTCAATCTCGAATCGTCGAGATCTGGGATCAGGCCGAGTCAGGCGGAACCGCGCCCGATCAAATCCATCCGCAACTGCGACTGAACTATGGGCGGGTCTATACGGCGGCCGAAATCGCGGCTTTTCGCGCCAATCCGGCCACCGTCCCCCCGCGCCTGCGCGACCCCCAGGGGCATGGCACGCACGTGGCGAGCATCGCGGCCGGAAGCAGGGACCCAGTCCCGGGCGGATTTTCCGGCGGCCTCGCCCAAGCCGCCAAAATCGTATTGGTGATCGCCAAGATGGACGTCAACCCGGGCGATCCGGTGAGCATCGGCTACTCGAACAGCCATTTCCAGGCGTTGGAATATATCGACGCCGTGTCCCAGGGCCTGTCGCTGCCCGTTGTGATCAACGTTAGCCTGGGGATGAACGCCGGCCCGCACGATGGCAAGAGCGTGCTCGAGACGGGATTCGAGAAGTTCATGCAGAGCGGCACCAAACCCGGCTGCGTTGTGGTCAAGTCGGCCGGCAACGAGCGCGATTTGAATGGGCATGCCAAGTTGACGCTGCGCGCCCGTCAAAGCGAGCTGTTGCGCTGGCAGTCGCACGCAATCAATCGCACTGAGGACCTAATCGAGATCTGGTTTGCCTCGACGATGGAGTTGAGGTTTCGCGTGCAGGATCCGTCCGGAGGGCAATCGTCCGAATGCCACGTGGCCAGCGGCGACATATCGTGGACCACTTACGCGAGGAACCTGGTTCTCATCGACTATGACTTGAGCAACTCCTTGGCTGGCGACAGTCTGGTGCGGGTGCGGGTTCGGCGCGGCGCCGCGCCGTCCATTCAGACAGGCGAGTGGAGCTTGGAAATCACGGCGGGACGGGTTGTCTCGGAGGGAACCATCAACGCCTGGTTCGAACGGCTCAACGACCGGCCGACCGAATTCCTGAATCATCAGTCCAATGAGATCACGCTCAGCGTGCCCGGCACGGCCGAATCGGTGATCACGGTGGCGGCGGTCAATTCCGCACTTCCCTTGGTGGTGCATCCGCGCTCGTCCTACGGCCTGACGCGAGACCATCGCAAGAAGCCCGAGCTATGCGCTCCGGGTACGGAACTGCTCGCGGCCCGTTCGCAAACGACCAACGGTGTGGTCGCGATGAGCGGCACAAGCATGGCGGCGCCGCACGTATCTGGCGCGGTTGCACTGGCGCTCTCGGATCGCGCGAAACAGCCTGGCAAGCGGTGGTTGACTGCCAATCAGGTGCGCGCGGCCCTCACGCAAACCACGCAGAATTTCGACGGGTTTCACTCCGAGGCGATGGGCTATGGCCTGCTCGACGTCGAGGCATTTTTCAACCGGTGCCGCGCCATGCGATAGTCGCTCGTTTTGCTTAAGGGCTACCGTAACGGCAACATGCCAGTGCTGTCCAAAGCGCGTTCGTTGGGCGCCCCGCGCGCGTGTCGCTAACCTTCTTCATCCCCCGAGGGACCATATAGGGCCGGCACGGGGATGTCGTTCAACCGCAGGTAGACGCACAGGTGCGCCCGATGGTGGATCGTGTGATTGAGCACGAATCCGCGCAGAACCGCGATCCGCGGCATCGTGAACAGAGCCTGGCCGCCCGATACCAAAGACCAGGGCTTCATCAGGGCCTCGTCCGTGGCCGCTTCGAGAGATCGCCGAGCCGCCACGACGTTGCGATCGAAAATCTCGAGCAGTTGCTGGCGGCTGGTGGCCGTGGGCGTGCGGTAGGGCTCGCCGCCGACCGGATTGATATCCCACGCGTCTTGTTCCAGTGTGCCCTGGACCCAGCCGGGAATCTCCGCCAGGTGCGCCGCCACCCAGCCGATCGTATTCGACTTGGGATGCGCCTTCCACTCAAGCTTGTCGTCCGGAACTCGCTCAAGCGTTTTTCGCGTGCCGGCCATTTCCTGGTCGAACTCGGGCAGCATCGATTTTGCAATACTCACGGCAACCTCCGCGTCAAATAGTGATTTCAACTTGCTCCATCGTACCGTCTTGAGCGACGTCGACAAGCGAGCGGAATCGGATGGATTGACGAAGAAAGCTCTACGGGTTTGTTGCCGGATCGAGCGGCGCGGTGGCCGGCTGCAGCTCGCCGGGCGCCGATTGCGCCGCGCTTGCATATGCCGCGCAAATAGCGGTCATGACGACCGTGGCGCCGGCCGCATCGGGTAGCGCTCGCAAGACATCGAGCAGCCGCTGGCCGTCGACGGTCTTCGGCACCGTCCAGTAGTGCAGCAGGCTGCCGCCGAGCGTCACCAGTTGTTCGTCCTGGGTCGTCACGTCCAGGTTCACCGGATGAATTTGAAGTCGAACGAGCTCCGACTGGAGGGCCTCTAGCAGCATGACATTCCTTTCATCGAAATCGCAACCACGAGTGGGTCGGCCAAGAAGCGTTTCGGCGACAACCAGGTCTGACCCTCCAGCCGACGACCGATTTGGGCTTTGACCCGCGGGGCCGGAAGCATGGGACTAGGCCCCGACGGATTGAACCAGCCGCGATAGGCGCCGATGGCCGCGACCCCCATCGCCATGACGATGGTGATCTCCAACAGGGCGCCCAGCGCCGTGGGTCTGCGTTTGCGGAGTGTGAGGGCCAAAAAACCAGTTCCTAAAAGTGCGTCGGCAAAGGGTAACGGAAATTCATTCGGGCCGAGGCAGCGTTCGAGTGTCGGGTAAACCGCGCGATCCCATTCTGCGCTACGAGCGGTCAGTACTTGACTGCCAACTTGACAATCAACCGGTCGATGACCCGACGCACTCCCGAAATGCCGGAAGTGACCTGGACCGCGGTCGTCTTCTGTTGCGGCTGCTGAACACTGCCGGAAAGAGTAACTTCGCCCTTGCTCGTTCCCACCGTGATGCGGCAGGGCACGCCCAATCCGCGACCCATCAGCTTGCTTTGGACCTGTCGCGTGATGGTCCTGTCTTGAACGGGCGTGATGGCCATGGCTACGGTCTCCAGAAAATCGAGGGGGGCGACTATCGCGGTGCTTTGACTTTGGATTCGGGTTTTCGCTGGGCAAATTGAGTCGTGGCGCCCGAGGGCATGGCCGCGAACTTGTGCCCGCAATCGCAGACGATTCGCCGGGCGGGGATCAGTCGCTTGCACTTGGGACAAGGCTTGGACCACGATTTACGGGGCGCTTCGACTACTTCGACGCCGGCCGCTTTGCGAGCGGCGCGCGAGATCGCGTCGGCCCGGGCGACCGAGCATTGCGGATGCGTGCCGTTCAACGAGTAAGACGCCTTGCCGCACACCGGACAGAGCCCTGGCGCGGCCACGGCTCGAAGGACAACTGGCTTTTTTTCGCTCATGGTGTTTTCTCCCAAGTAACTAGCTCCGGCTTGTGGGGCACGGCATTCGGGCGTGCCCGCGGCGCGCACGCATTCGAATCAGAGGGTGACATCGCCTCAGGGCAATGCCAACGATCGATCGCTCCGCACGAGCCCTCGACTCGTTCGGCTCCGATCTATGAAGCGAGGCCTGCGACGAAAATGACCGCCCAGCGGTCTGCCTGCATAGAAGAGAGGTCTGTCTTAGCTGACCTTTGGTGACCCAGCTTGAGGTCGACTCCAAACAAGATTCGTGACGCGCGGGCACATCTCGCCGCGGGGTCGGTTATTTCGCGTCAGTCTTTCGGCGGTTTGCGTTTCGTGGATTTTCGCGCCGGCGCCGCATCGAATTCGTTGCGCCGCGCGCGGACCGTGCGAAAGGGCATGCCTTCGGGGCGCTCGTAACGTTCGGCCCGCAAAAACCAAAATGCCAATCCGCCCGTGTTGTGGTATGCGCCCGGCGTGGCCGAGCGGGGCTCGCGAGCGGCGCGAACGCCGAGCGATCCCTTCTTGCCGGTTTTGCGCCAGCCGCGCAATTCCATGATCATGCGGACCACCACGCCCACGGCCTGCCGCAGACGCTTGGTGCGCCTGGGGTGTTGCGATGCCAGAAACTGATCCACGTCCGGGCTGGCTTCGAACTCGCGCACGACGCCGGCCAAGGGCGGCCGATTGTGGTGGATCTCGGACTCTTCCATCCGCCGCTGACGGTCCGCCTCGTTGAAGAAGGCGAGCACCTGCTCGAACGGCTGTCCGGAATCGTTGACGACGTCGACAAACGTTCGTCCCTGGCGATCGTCGAGAAAGAGTTGTCGAGAAATCAGGACGTCGGCGGTGGTGACGGACATCGTAGGATGTTCCTCCGGACGCACATTCACAAATAGGACCTACAACTATTGTATCTCGACATGCAAAGTATTGCAAGCCCATAACTTACGGTTCCTAAAACAATCGCAACATTGCCACCCGGACCCCGAATCTCCGCCCGGATCCAAAAAGACGGCCGGGCCGCGGCGATGTTGCTCTTCGTCAATTTCGCACGATACCGTACCGTAGCCGCTCACCTGTCTTCGGTCGATCATCCTTTGCATACCGAGTTGGAGAAACCGCATGAATGCGGCCAAATGAAAACAGACCTGCTCTTGTTGTTGCCGGATGAGACGACCCTACCCATTCCTTCTGCCAGGCGGCTGTCGATCTGCCTGATCAATCCCAGGTTCGAGCCTTCTTACTGGGGATTCGATTTCGCGTTGCCGCTCTACCCGGGCGACAAACGCAGCACGATGATCTCCGGATCGCTCACGGCGGTCGCGGGCTTGTGCGGCGATCACGACGTGTACTTGCTCGACGAAAACGTCGAGGAGATCGACTGGGAATCGCTACGCCGCTTCGATCTGGTCGGCGTGACCGGAATGAACGTGCAGAAAAACCGCACGCGGCAGATCCTGGTCAAGCTGCGCGAGTTGAAGATATTCACCGTCGTGGGCGGCCCGTTCGTCTCGGTGCAGGAAGAATTCTTCGACGATCTGTGCGACGTCAAATTCGTGGGCGAAGCAGAGACCACCTGGCCTCAGTTTCTCGACGATTATGCCCGCGGGCTGCTCACCGCCAAGCGCTACGAGCAAGCGCAGCCGACAAACATGCTGACCGTGCCGCGACCGCGCTTCGATCTGCTGAAGGTCGATCGCTACGCATCGGGCGCGCTGCAATACTCGCGGGGCTGTCCGTTTCAGTGCGAGTTTTGCGACATCATCGTGATCTACGGTCGCCGCCCCCGGGTCAAGGATCCGGACCAGCTCGTGGCCGAGTTGGACGACATGCGCAAGGCCGGCTTCCACTCGGCTTTCATCGTCGACGACAACTTCATCGGCGACAAGAAAAAGGCCAAGGCGTTATTGGCCAAGCTGATTCCTTGGATGGAAGAGCACGGCTACCCGTTGCGATTGACGACCGAGGCCAGCATCGATCTGGCCGAGGACGCGGAACTGCTCGACATGATGTATCGGGCCAATTTCCGCAGCGTCTTCATCGGCATCGAAACGCCGCGGCTCGACTCGCTGAACGAAACCAAGAAGTTTCAGAACGTCCGGGGCGACTCGTTGGGCGCGAAGCTCGAGCGCATTCAGCGCGCGGGTCTCGACATCAATGCCGGCTTCATCGTCGGCTTCGACAGCGACGATCGCGCAATCTTCGAAGACCAGTTTCAATTCATCCAGGAAAACGGCATCACCCTGGCGATGGTGGGCATGTTGCAGGCGATTCCCAAGACGCCGCTTTACGATCGGCTCAAGCGCGACGGCCGGCTGGTGGAGGAGGATCCCAGTTGCAATTTCGTGCCCAAGCAAATGACTCGCGATGAACTTCGCAAAGGGTATTGGGAACTGGTCACGCGGCTGTACACGCCCGAGGCCTACCTGGAGCGCTACTTCAAGGTTTACGAATCGCCCGAGTATTTGGAGCGCCGCGCCGAGATTTGCCGCAAGGCCGGCGAAGGCAAGATGCTGCCGACCTTGGGCTATGGCCTGGCGCTGTTGTGCTCGCTGTCCTGGGCGTTGTTAAAAGACGGGTCGCTGTTCACAGTCGGCTGGGTGTATACGCGTTATTTCTTCACGCGGAATCTACGACATCGTCGCGACATCGTGGGCTTCGCCCAGTTCATGAATCGCTGCGTCACGCATTGGCACTTCTACAAGTTCACCCGTGAACTGACCGCCGGCCGCGTCCGGGCCTACAACACGGTGTGAGGGGTGAGGGCAGGCGGGTAGCCAGGCTTCGAGGGTCGGATCGCCGCAGGGAATCCGGTGGCTAGCTAGTGGCACTCGTTTTCAGAGCAAGCTATCGGGAGCCGCGACCTTTGTGCGGCGTGCCTGAGCACCGTTGGCCTAATGACGGCGCGAAGTGACCGCCGTGCCGTGCAGGCTACTTCAACTGCTTGTTGAGCGCCAGCATCTTCTTGCGCAGCGCCATCCACTCGGCGGTCGGTGAGAGCACCGTGGCGCCCGTGGCGCGAAGTTTCGCCCGCACGACTTCCAATTGCTGGGTCAACAGCGCGCGTTCTTCGGTCTTGGCGTCGTCCATGTCTCGGACCTCCGCTGCGGTTAGTTGGAACAGTTGGCAGCCAGAGTCGAGTCTCTCGAAAGCAACTCGAGTTGACGCTCCAGCAAAGACCGCTCGCGGCACAGCCGTGCGCCGCGCATCACCACCTCGGCGGTGGCCGGATCGTGGGTTCGCAGATTCTTGAGATCGACCCGCGATTGCCTAAGTTCGTCTTCTAGTTGCGCTAACCGGCGAAGGATCGCGGCGCGAGGTTGTGAAGCGGTTATCATCCGATTCAGTATAACGGATTTGCCGTCGCGTTGCCGACGCCAAAGTGCGGTGGAATCGACAATTCGCCGCAATTGTGCGCCCTACAATCGCACCGATACCCCGTAAACTCACACGAGCGAAAGAACCGTCCAGGGATGGCGGAACTTGCATAACGCCCCCCAGAAGCGGCGGACCCATGCAAATTGACCTATCTATATGCCGGCTGGCGGCTATAGTTCAGGTGGTCGGTTTGACGACGTTCGAGCATTGATTCAAGCGAATCTGCCCCCTCTTTCGACTCTCCCACTTGGCAGGCCACCATTCTGGCCACTTCCGAGTCGACCCGGAAGCCAGTTCGGTCGGCATTTTTGGAGTAGAAACAGTGGGAATGAAATTGTACGTCGGCAACTTGAGCTACGACATCAACAACGAGAGCCTGGAGGGGTTGTTGGCCCCGTTCGGCTCGGTGCGCAGCGCGCAAGTGATCCAAGACCGCGACACCGGCCGGAGCAAGGGCTTTGGCTTTGTGGAGATGGCGGATGACAACGACGCTCGCACCGCGATCGCGGAACTGAACGAAAAAGATTTTGGCGGCCGTCCGCTGACCGTCAACGAAGCGAAACCCCGCGAAGATCGCGGTTCGGGCGGCGGGCGTGGCGGCTATAGCAGTCGCCGCTAGTCTCGTGCAGTCCTGAAAACAACTTCGAGCCGGGGGCGCGCGACGGTGTGCCCCCGGCCTATTGTTTGCCGTCCGTGTCCGCCCGACCCGTCCACCCGCCAGGAGCATCATCCCATGGCCCATAAAAATCGCCACGTTTCAAAGCGGCCCAAACCGCACACCGCGGCACATGCGGCAGCCTTCCGGGCTCCCCCGGCCCCGCCCGAAAAGAAAATACCCGTTATCTACGGCAAGCCGTTCGTGATCCTGGAAGATGCCCAAAAGGGGACCTTCATTTACCAGGGCGGGCAGTGGATTCCGCATACGCGCACGATCGCCGAGTGCCGCCGGGACAGCCAGGTCAAGGAATTGGCGCAAAAGATCAACGGCATGACCCGCTACGAAGTCTGCTCGTCGGTGACCGTGACGGCTTAGCTTTCCCTGTGATCCCTCGAGTTACGGGAGCGCGATATGGGTATTATGACTCGCCAGCAGGGCGACACGTTTGTAATCACCTCGGATCGCGCCTTCGGCGCTTCTCCGACCACTCGGGCTCCGACCCGACTGACCGAGGTGTACGAGGTCTGGACCGGCACCTGCTGGTCGACCACCCGCGAAGAAGCGATCAGCTTCCGATCGCTCGACGCCGCGGACGAATACGTCCGCGCGAACTACTCGACCGTCGCGGGCGTGGTTAAGTAGCGGGCGGTCAAGCCAATCGGCTTGCCAACTGCCTGCCATGTGTGGATTAACCTGCAGCAGTTGCCTTGCGCTCTTACCCGGGCATTCTGTCGGGCTCCCCTCAGTGTCCGTTCGGCTGAGCTCACGGCCGAAGCCTCGGTGATCTCGGTGGCGATCCGTCTTCGTACACTGCGCCCATCCCGCTATCACATAAACAGCAATAATCTTTATTTCAGAAACTAAAAACAACTATTAGGTGGATGTCGGCGGGGTTAGACTGCATGGCAGACGGTCTTTCAAGAGGGCTCGCGAAGCGGAGCCAGCCGCACTCTTGTTGCGACCGGCGATCATTTCGACGCGATGCCGGGCTTCGTGGCTTTTTCGCCCGACGGCCGCTATGTCGTGTGCGGAGGACACGGCAAGTGTATCGCGGTCTTCGATGTGGCCAGCGGAACTCTCTTCAAAGAGCTTCGCGGGCATGCCCATCCGGCAACGCGAGTTGCCTTTCTGCCCGATGGTCGGCTCGTCAGCGGCGGCGAGGAGCGGATGGTAAAGATGTGGGACCCGACCGCCGGCACCTGCCTGGCTAGTTGGGTCGTCGTCCCGGCCGACCCGAAGCAGCACTGGGACGACCAGTGGGTCGGCGTGGATTCGTCCGGAAATTTCGTAACCTCGCCGAATCTCGATCGCCTTGTCGGTTGGCAAACCGGCGGCGACCTCCTCCTCGGCGCGGAAACGCCTGACCGCCGAAGGCGCGTTGAGAAGTTGTTTCAGGCGGATTAGGTGGTATTGTCCGCGGGAGTGCGGTCCGTCGATATTTACTCAGAAGTGCGGCGACAAATTATGATCGTCAGCAGCGTGACAATCGACCGATGAGTACGACGTTGGCGGAAACTTCTTGTCGACAAGTCTCAGGCCCTTAGCTCGCCACTGTGCCGCCGCCGGTCGTCGTCCGCACTCGGCGACTGAACAAGCGATGCCCGCTAGTTTGCGACGCTGAAAGGCCCTTGTGTATCAGAGGGCGTTCAAGTATCGACGTGCTTCCTAGAATGCGCCGCAAACTCCAGTGGCATCAAACAAAATACTTGTCGTCTCTCGCTCAATATGGTTTCCTGCAACTCAATATCAACGCTATTGCTCAGCTCAACAGCCAAGGGCTTAGGCTCGATGCTTGTGTCGCAGGAAATATCGACTAATTTCATCTGAGTTCGCTTGCTAAAGCCGGCAGCGATGCTTGCGAAAATAAATCTGAATTTCCCATCCGAAGACAGGTCGTATTGAACGTTGGAAAATTGATTCGCAAGATAGTGGCATAACAACTCAAAATATTGGCTGGGTCCGATCGTTTTTTCTCTCTTGCTTCGAAGACTCTTGACAATCAATTGAAATGTACACAATTCCGACGCGAAGGCGGTTGCACGAAGCGGCACACATACGTTGTCTTCCTCTTGCATCGTCACAAGGTAGATTTCTCGGAATTGCGATTTCCGGATGGGTTCATAGGCATCTCCTGCACATAAAGAAAACAAGAATTCCTTTAGGCTCTTAAGGCTTGCGGCCTGATCGACATCATGAATGATCAGGTCGACTGGCGTAGCATTGGAGGCATAAGTGGAGTACTTCGAGTTCTTCGCCGCAACAACTTTCCCAATCGAGGAAACGACGTGAGATGGCAAGTGTGCTTCGGTAATTATCGCCGCAACCTCTCGTTCCTCGTCTGAGTTCGCCTTGCGATAGATAACGTTCTCGACGCGCAAGCGCGTTCGATCGTCCTTATGCAGATATCTTCTATGCACAAGAAGGTCATTTGGATACGTCGCGATTCGCCGAAGCCTCGCATCACTCTCGGAAATGAAGAACTCCGTGACTTCGACTCCGAATGATTTGGTAGGTGAGACTCGACAAATGAAATCTGGTTTCTCGATCGGGTCGACGGAAGTGAAGGCACGATTCCCAAACACGTAATTCAGTATTTCGCGTTCTGCGTCTTTATTCATAATCAACCTCGTTCAAGGGCGCGATACCGGCCGCGGACACTGAAATTTGTGCCTTCATCGTCGCAACTTGCCACAAGCCCCGATCAAGCGTTCCACAGAGCACATCCTACAAGAAATCGGCGGCATATATTGGCTGGGAACAAAACAACAGTCTCGAGCGCCGGCGAAGGCCTACGTGGTTCAGACCGCGTTTCACAACAGGGCCGGTAGCCCGCGTGCCCATTCACTCCCCGCTCCCCACCTTTCCTTCCGCCGCCGGCCCGGCTAGATTCTTCATAACTTTTCGCGTGCCGCGATTGCGCTGGAGAATCTCATGCCCGACGACTTGCCCTGGCTCATCGCCCAATCGTCCAGCGTGCAGTTGCAGTGGCTCGACGTGCTGATCCTGGTCACGAGCGTGGTCGGGGTCACGGCGTTCGGCATGTGGATCGGTCGCAAGGAAAACAACACCAAGGACTATTACCTGGCCGGCAAGACGGTCGCCTGGTGGGCCGTGGCCGGGTCGATCTTCGGCACCAACATCAGCTCGCACCACATGGTCGGCATGATGGGGGCCGGGCTCAAGGAAGGTTTCGCCCAGGCGAATTTCGAGTTCGGCGCCATCTTCGGCCTGCTGATGCTGTGCTACTTCTTTCTGCCCTTCTATCGCCGCATGGGCCTGTACACACTCTCGGAATACTTGGGCCGGCGGTTCGACGACCGCAGCCGGCTGGTGTATTCGATCACGAACATGGCGTTTCTGCTGATCCAAATGGTCGGCACCATGATCCTGGGCGCGCTGACGATCGCCACGCTCACGGCCGATTCGCCATACGCCATCAGTTACGAGATGGCTATCGTGGCGACGGCCGCTGTGGCCGCCATGTACACCTTCTTCGGCGGGCTGAAGGCCGACATCTTCAACGACGTCGTGCAAAGCGTTCTGCTATTGATCGGCGCCGGCATGCTGGCCGTGCTGGCGATCTGGCACCCCAACGTGGGCGGAATCTCGGGCTTGTTGGCAAAAGAGCCCGAGAAGTTTCATGTGTTCTTCGAGGCCAGCCATCCGCAGCTTCCCTGGAGCGGAGTGCTGAGCGGGCTGATGGTGCTGCACCTTTATTATTGGGGCACCAACCAGTTCATCGCCCAGCGGACCTTGGGCGCGCGGAGCGACTGGGACGCCCGGATGGGCACGATCGCGGCCGGATTCTTCAAGCTGCTGATTCCCTTTTTGTGCATCGTGCCGGGCATGGCCGCCGGATACATCTTGAACATCGACCCGGCCACCGAAAGCGACACGGCCTTTGCCGGGCTGACTCGCGAGCTGCTGCCGGCCGGCTACGGGCTGGTGGGCGTAGTGATGGCGGGGCTGGTGGCGGGCATTCTCTCCACGATCGATTCGATGATGAACTCCACGGCCACGCTGTTCACCTTCGACATCTACAAGAAGTACATCCGCCCGGGGGCTTCGGAAATGCGGCTGGTCTGGGTGGGGCGCGCGGCCATGATGGTGATGGTCGGTCTGGCGATCTGGCTGTCGCTGTATTTCGGCAAGGCCAAGGGGGGCATCTTCAACACGATGGCCGACTACAACGCCTATCTGGTACCGGGCGTGATCGTGGCCTATGTGGCCGGCATTTTGCAGCCGCTGGTCACGCGCACCGCGGCGCTCGTGTGCATTCTGGCCGGCCCGGCGCTGTCGATCGTGTTCGATCAGACTGCCAATTTCGCCTTCGACCACGAGTTGCAGGCCTTTCACCGCGCCGGGCTGGCGACACTGGCCTGCTACGTAGTGCTGCTGGTGGTGAGCCTTGTCACGCGGCACGAGCGCGACCACGACCGCGAGCTATACACGTTCAAGCGATTCAAGGCCCAGCGCCTGGCCGACGCCGGCTTCCGCCGCGTCTGGTGGCAGAACGACAAGCTCTGGGCGGGCCTGCTGGTCGCCTGCACGCTGGGGATGTGTTGGTTTTTTAGGTGAGGGGCGAGGCTGGAGGCTGGAGGGAGGAGGGAGGCAAGACAGGATGGGCGCGGAACTTCTCGGAACTTCGCCCCCAATGCAAAACGCCTCATCCGCGAAGGGCGAGGCGTTGGTTGCAAAACACGAGCGATGGTTGCAGGGATCTCGCTTCTGCGAAATCCCTGCTCACCGGCACAGACAGAAAAATACCCCCACGGGGAGTCGAACCCCGGTTTTCGGGCTGAGAACCCGACGTCCTGGGCCACTAGACGATGGGGGCGTGGCACAATTCAACGACCATCACAACTCAGACACAGCAAATTGAAAAATCTCGGCAGACTCGCCCGGACCGACGAGTCGTAATAGCACTGACAGACTACGGGGCTGCCACACGGTCCGGGCCAGCGCAACTAAATCGGCCCGCTGCCGGGCCGTCCATTAGTTGTTACAAAAACCACCCCGACCTGTCAACTGGCCGGCAAAGCCGCGGGCAAACGACGCGGCCGCGAAACACCCAATAGCGCCTTAGGTAACCCTGCCGGGCTCCGACGTTCGCCTGGCGCCAGTGCTGCCGGATTCGACGGGCGGCGATTCGCGAAACCATTCGCGCCATTTACGCAGCGACTTGGCATCGTCGCGAGTGGGCTGACTCTGGCGAAGCATGGTTTCGATCAAGTAGCGCATCTCGCCCTCGAGCTTGTTGCGCTCCGGCCAGAGATCCACCAACTTCTCGGCCGATTCACCGTATTTTTTTTGGCGATTCAGCACGATCGCCTGACCGGCCAGGCCAAACGCCTTGAACTGCACTTCGGCATCGTTGATGCTCGCGAATTCGTCGAACAGTTCCATCGCCCGGCGGTAGTCGTACTCCTGCAAGTAGAGCAATGCCAGGCTCTGCTTGGCGCGGCGAGAATAGCTCTTGTCGTCGGGGAAATAGTGGGGCACGCTTTGCCAGGCGGCCTCGGTGTTGCGGATGAATGCGTACAGCCATTGCGACTCGGCCGTGTCTTGCCGAGGAATCGTCTCCTCGTCTTGCACCGAGGCATTGATCAACGGCCGCTCGCGCAGCGCCCAGGCCGCGCCCGCCCCAACCGTGAAGAATAGCGGTATCAAAAGCAGCCAACGCACGATGCTGGCGCGTCGCACCACCGGCATGGCCGTAGTTCGCATCGCCACGCCCAAGCGCTCGGTGGCCTGGCGGCGGGCCTCGACCGTGCCGGGCAGGTCGTCGTTGGCCCAACCCTCGAATTCCTCGCCCGGATCGTCGTGATACAGCTCGATCGAGACGGCCCGCAACTCGTGCAGCAATTGCCGCGGCGTGGCAAAGCGATCGCTCGGGTCCTTGGCCAGCATGGTATGCACGATGCGGCACACGGCCGAGGGCAAATCGGGCCGCAAATTCTCCAGCCGCTCTGCCGCCGATTGCAAATGTTGCACGGCGATGCTTAAGGCCGTGTCGCCGCGAAACGGCGGCTCTCCGGTCAGCATCTGGTAGCTGGTAACGCCCAGGGCATAGATGTCGCTGCGCGTGTCGAGCGGCTTGCCTTCGACCTGTTCGGGGCTCATGTACAGCGGCGTGCCCATGGTGATGCCCACCTGGGTCAGGTTCGCCGTATCGTCCCGGCTGTAAAGCCGCGCCAGCCCGAAATCGGCGACTTTCACTTCGCCGCTGGCCGCCAGCATGATGTTCTCGGGCTTGATGTCGCGATGCACGATGCTCTGCTCGGCCGCCTTGTGCAGCGCGGCGGCGACCTGTCGCAAAATGCCCAGCACGCGCGGCAGGTCCGGCGGTCCACGCCGCGCCAATAGCTCGGCCAGGTTTAATCCCTGCACGTATTCCTGAGCGATAAAGTGAACGCCGTCGACGCAGCCCACCTCGTAGATTTGCACGATGTTGGCATGCACCAGCCGGGCCGCCGCGCGGGCCTCTTGATGAAACCGCTCGACGTACGTGGCGTCGGTCGCCAGCGTGAGACGAAGGACTTTGAACGCCACCTGCCGCCCCAGCGAGAGCTGGTCGGCCAGGTAAACTTCGGCCATGGCGCCGCGCCCTAGCCGGCGCAACAGGCGATAGCCACCCAACTGCCGACCCGACAGATCGACGTCCAGCGGAGATTCGACCACAGGGCGTATCGCGTCCGACATCAATGCACTCTGCGCAAATAGGTTTTCAGCCGCGATTTATTGGAGGGCAATCGGGCGGGGCCGACATTTGGGCGACTCGGACCGCACTTCGGGCAGGACAGACCGAGGGGATCCGCGGCTCGTGCAGCCTTCAATTGATTATGAAACGCAGGGGGCGGCGATACAACCTCAGTCCCGGGGGGACGGGCCGGACTTCCCCGGCGCAGCGGTTAGCGATTCAACTGGGCCGGCCAGCGGAGGTGCTTGTGCAGGAAATCGAACGTGCCCACGCCGTGGATCGTGTGCGGGCCGTCGAAGTACTCGATGCCGGTGCGGTCCGCGATTCCCAAGTCGGCATAGAGCAGGCGGATTTTGGCGAACTCGTAGGAGACCCAAGTATCGGGGCCGACGCCGTCGCGATGTCCGCGCTCGACCATGAAGGGCCGCGGGGCGATCAGCGCCGCCATCTCGGCATAGTTGTAGGTGTTGCCCAGATCGAATTCGAAAATCTCATACTCGCCGGTCGTCACATAGGTATACGTCGAGCGGGTCGAGGCATTCTTCCAAACCCATTCGTTGAAATCGGCCGAACAGATCGACAGGCAATAGCGCTCGACCAACGCCGGCACGCGCATCGCCGTTTTGCCGCCGTAAGAAAGTCCGTAAAATCCGATTCGCTCGGGATCTACCTGTTCGAGCGTCGCCAGCCAGTCGACGATTTGCTGGTGCTGCGGCACGATGATCGAATACAGCGTCTTGCCCAGCGGATTGGCCTTGCGCTGCAGCGTGCGAAACTTGTCGGCGAAGATGTAAGGATTCTGCGGCGCGAAAACGACAAAGCCGCGCTCGGCCAGACGGCAGGCGAACTGGTTGTAGGCGGGATTGACCTTCTTGGGATCGGCCACGTCGGTGGGCCGCCCTTCGAGGCCATGCTGACAAACCACGACCGGCCGCCGCTCGCCCGGCTTGATGCCTTTGGGCATGAGCAGAATGCCATAGGCAAACACGTCGGGAAAAACGTCGAGCACCACTTCGTGACCGGTATACAGCGTTTCGTCATAAATCTGCCGCGAGCGCGCCGCCGGTGGTAGCCGATCCTGCTCGAAGCGCCCGATTACGGAATCGTAAAAATGTTTGCGATATTCTTGCGTGCTGGCCTGCCATTTTTCCACGTCGCGCGAGGCGCGATCGGCCCGGGCCCACCACTGACCCCGCGTGGTTTCGCCGTCGCGAAGTAGATATTGCGTATCGTCGTTTATCTGGTCGAACAATCGCCGCAAACGCGCTTGCGAATCAAAATCCTTGCGCAAACTTTCGGGCGGCGCCGAAAGCGGGGTCAGCTTCGATCCGTTGGCCAGGGCCGTTAGAAATTTCTCCAGCGCCAGCGCGCTCCCCGGCGTACCGTCCCCCTCTTTACTGGACACCAGTTGAAAGTCGTTCGGCAGAGCCAGGCCTGCCACCAAGGCCCGGGCGCGATCCAATTCGCCTTGCAGGGTGGCCACGCTGGGCGTGACGAGTCGACCGGGCGCGGCCGAGGCATTGCGACCTTCGCGCGGCTGTGGCGGACCCACGACGGCCGGAGCGCGGCAGGCCTCGACAATCAATGCCCGCGGCGCGACGAGACTGGCCAGTTCGGCGTCTCCAAATTCGTCCAGCATCGCAAACACGTTGCGATAGATCGGCTCTTGCCACAAATCCTGCCGCGAGTCGAAGTATCCGCTCACGAGCACTGCGTCGACGCGCGTATCGAGTGCGGCTGCGCAAAGCGCTAACAATCCGCCTTCGCCATAGCCGGCCACGCCGATCGTCGCTTCGCCGGAACCCGCCTCGCGCGCGAACCAGTCCACGGCGGCCAGGACTTTTTGCACTTCGTAGCCGATCACGTGCCGGCCCATCTCAAACGCCGGCCGATACAAGAACTCTCGATGCGGTTGATTCGTCCCGCGGGCGCCGATGGCCGAAAACGTGTCGGCCCGATCCACCAGCGCCGGCACGATCACACGGCAGCCACTCTCGGCCAGGCGGCGGGCGAACTGGGCCTCGGGCTCAATTCCCGGGGCAAGTCCCACCAGTTGTTCCGGCGTCTGATCGGCATCGGGAAGGGCGACCACGTCGGCCAGGGCGCGAGGCCGCTTGGGCACGAGCAGCAGCCCTTCGCTTCGCACGCCGCGCACCGCCGTCCAGCGGACGGAAAAAATGTCAAAGCCCTCGCTGCGGCCGACCAGCGCTGGCTCGGCGGTCGTGGCAATCAGTTCAAGAGCCGGCTCCGACGAACGCGGGTCTTGGGCGCCGATGATCTTGGCCAGATGGGCTCGATTGGGCGCCACCGATTCGATGTACTTTTCGCGTGAAGAAACGTCCCGCTTCCAATGCCGCGGGCGGCGCTCGACAGATTCAGCGATTTGCCGCAGCAGAAACCGATCGATGCCGGCCACCATCTGTTCGGCCAGATCGCCTTGCATGTCCAGCGGCTGCGTGCCCGGCAGCGGATCGGCCCAGGCCGGCATAGCCAAACCAACCAGGACGATGGCGATCAGGAGAGTCGAAGTCCAGCGGCTGCGAGTCATGGCAATACTCGGGCGGGAAGGGGCCTAATCGGGGCAGGGTAGGGAAGCAGGCCCATGCAGTCTAACATCCGCCGCTGCCGGCTTCCAACGTTGCGCCAAACGTAGCGACACGGTCTGCTGCGGGAGCGACAACAACTGGCGTTCGCGAGCGTTGAACCGTCCTGCGGCGGGCGACTATAATGCCGCTCGGGCGGCGAGAATAACCGGTCCGCCGCGCGACGTCCAACCAACCCGTTTGCCGCCAGGAGCCCAGCCATCGACGCTTCATTCAGTCCGTCCCGCCGTCAGTTTCTGCAAGCCGCTATGGCCGGCGCCGTTTGCGCCGGCGGAGCAGCGGGGATTTCTTCCGCAAGGGCGGCCGAGAAAAAGCATAGCCTGAAGAAGGCGGTGAAGTTCGGCATGATTAAAGTGCCCGGCGCTTCGATCGCCGACAAGTTCGTGCTCATCAAATCGTTGGGCTTCGAGGGGGTCGAGTTCGACAGCCCCAGCGGTATCGATCGCGACGAGGCCCTGCGAGCCCGCGACAAGACGGGCATTCAAATCCACGGTGTGATCGATTCGGTGCACTGGCAGACTCGCCTATCGGATCCCGACCCCGCGGTGCGGGCCAAAGGGGTCGACGCGCTGCGCACGGCGATCGGTGATGCCAAGTTCTATGGCGCCGATACGGTGCTGCTCGTGCCCGGCAAAGTCACCAATCCGCAAACCGAAAACTACGAGCAATGCTACTCCCGCTCGCAGGAAGAGATTCGCAAAGTCATTCCGCAGGTCAACGACGCCGGGGTGAAGATCGGCATCGAGGTGGTCTGGAATGACTTCATCACCAAGCCCGAGCAACTGGTGCAATACGTCGACGACTTCAACTCGCCCGCGGTCGGCGCCTATTTCGATTGCAGCAACATGCTCAAGTACGGCGTGCCGGCGGCCACCTGGATTCGAACGCTGGGCAAGCGAATGATCAAGTTCGACTTCAAAGGCTACAGCCACAAGAACAAGTGGGTTCCGATCGGCGAGGGGGACGAGGATTGGCCCGAGGTGCTCAAGGCGCTGGACGACGTGGGGTATCATGGCTGGGCAATCTCCCGCTGCTCGGGCTCGCCGCCGCCGGCCACTTCGCTCGTGGCCCAGCCATGATAGCCCACGTCGTCCAGCGCCTTGAGCACCTCCGGCCAATCCTCGTCCCCCTCGCCGATCGGCACCCACTTGTTCGTGTGGCTGTAGCCTTTGAAATCGAACTTGATCATTCGCTTGCCCAGCGTGCGAATCCAAGTGGCCGCCGGTACGCCGTACTTGAGCATGTTGCTGCAATCGAAATAGGCGCCAACCGCGGGC
>JANNQN010000169.1:0-9571 GCA_031400775.1 Planctomycetia bacterium
CTGTTCCCACAAGTTTGGCATCGGGCAAGCGTGTCTTCCGCATTCGGACCATCACTCACTATACTCCGAACAAACAACCAGGACTATGCACCCGCAGCAGGAGTTTGCCCGGGAAATCGGCCGATTTTCCGCGGCTCTGGCGGCGAAGCACACTCGCCTGTTCGGTCCGCCGATGGGTTCCTACAATACCTTCGCGGTTGGGCGCAATGATTGCGCGTCGAACCGCGTGAGTTCTCGTTCGTGGCAATCTTTGGCAGAAGCGAATAGCCGGTGAAGCAACTATTGAGCGAAGCACAGATTCGCGATGGCGTCGAGCGGCTGGCCGGCGAGATCGGCGGTTTCTACGCCGGCCGTCCGCTGTCGGTGATCGGCGTGCTGACCGGCAGCATGGTGCTGGTGGCCGATCTCATTCGTCGGATCGACCTGCCGCTGCGGGTGGGAGTGATCCAGGCCCGCAGCTATCGCGGCGCCTCGACGAACCCCGGACCTTTGACCGTCAACGACTCGATGCTGCCCGACATTCGCGACCGCGACGTGCTGCTGGTCGACGACATTTTCGACACCGGGCACACGTTGGTGGCGCTCGTTGCCCAGATCCGCTCGCTCGGACCCCGCTCGGTGCGCTCGGCCGTGCTATTGCGTAAGCTCGGGCGGCAACAGGTCGATTTCTCGCCCGACCACGTGGCCTTCGAAATTCCCGACGCGTTCGTGGTGGGCTACGGTCTGGACTATCAAGACGCCTATCGTCACCTGCCGTTCGTGGCGGTGCTCGAACCGCACGATCTGGACGGGGAGCCGCGCGCATGAAGCGGCGCATCTTGCAGATCGTGCCCACGCTGCACCGCGCGGGCGCCGAAAAACAACTGTCGCTTTTGTCGTGCTCGCTGGCGACGGGGGATGAGTTCGACGTTCACGTGTGCGCGGTCTCGCAAGGCGGGGCATTGATCGCTGAACTGGAGAAGGCCAACGTCCCGGTGACCGTGATCGGCAAGCATTGGAAGCTCGATCCTTCGGCCTGGTGGCGATTGCGCAAGCACATCGCGGCACTCAAGCCCGATCTGGTGCAAACCTGGTTGTTCACGGCCAACGCCTACGGCCGCGCGGCGGCGATCTCGGCCGGCGTGCCCCGGATCGTGGCCAGCGAGCGGTGCGTTGATTCGTGGAAAGCGCCGCATCAATTCGCCGTCGATCGTTACCTGGCCAAACGGACCGACGCGATCATCGTCAACAGCCTGGGCGTCGAAGAGTTTTACAAACAGCAGGGAATCCCCGCCACGAAGCTACGGCTGATCTACAACGGCATCGGCCCGGCGGCGCCGAGCGAAACCACGCGGGCCGACCTGCTCGCCGAGCTCAATCTGCCGGCCGGCACGCGGCTGATCGGCGCCGTGGGAAGATTGTGGCCGCAAAAACGGGTCAAGGACCTGATCTGGGCCGCCGACCTGCTGAAGACGATTTCCGACGACGTACACCTGCTGATCGTCGGCGACGGACCGCAGCGGGCGGCCCTCGAAAGGTATCGGCGGCTATGCCACATCGAAGACCGCGTGCATTTCTTGGGTGCCCGACACGACGTGCCCCGATTGATGCCGCACTTCGACCTGCTCTGGCTGGCCAGCGGCTTCGAAGGATTGCCCAACACGATCATGGAAGCTATGGCCTCGGGCATTCCGGTCGTGGCGAGCGACATCTGGGGCAACCGCGAGTTGGTCATCCACGGCGAAACCGGGTTTTTGGTTCCCACCGGCGATCGGGCCGGCCTGGCCCGCTATGCCTACAAGATTTTGCAGGATCCGGCTCTGGCCGCTCGGCTGGGAGCCGCCGGCAAACAGCGAATCGGGGCGGAATTCACCATCCAGGCAATGGTCGACAAACACGCGGCGTTGTACCGTGAACTGATGGACTGACGTTTCCCAAATCGCTCTCGCAGCAGTAAGTGGACGTTTCAAAACCGCCTGGGAGAAGGGGACAGTCCCATTTTACTCCGAAGACTCCGCAGAATCGGGACAGTCCCCGGCGGTTTGAAACAGCCCCGGGGGCACGGACGCCGAAAGAATTGATATGTGCGGCATCGCCGGCGCAATTTGGAACGACCCAAGCGCGGCGCTCGCGCCCGAAGTGCTCGAGCGCATGACCAATATCTTGCGCCATCGCGGCCCGGACGACGCGGGCAGTTATCAGAGCGGACTGAAGCTGCAAGCCGGCTACGGCACGATGCCGGGCGTGGCGCTTGGGCATCGCCGCTTGTCGATCATCGACCTGGCCGGCGGCCATCAGCCGTTGTCGAACGAGGACGGCTCGATTTGGATCGTCTTCAACGGCGAGATTTACAACCACCGACAGTTGCGTCAGCGGCTCGAAGGAGCCCGGCATCGCTTCGCCACGCACTCGGACACCGAGACGATCGTGCATCTGTACGAGGACGAAGGATTGGACTTCGTCCGCCACCTGAACGGGATGTTCGCGCTGGCGATTTGGGATGCCAACAAGCGGCGGCTGGTCGTGGCCCGCGACCGGCTGGGCAAGAAACCGCTCTACTATCGTCACGAGCCGCATCGCCTGCTGTTTGCCAGCGAGCTCAAGAGCCTGCTGGAAGTGCCCGACATCCAGCGGCAGATCGATCCGCAGGCGCTCGACGAGTATCTGACCTATCAGTATGTGCCGCATCCGCGCACGATCTTTCGCGGCTTTTCCAAGCTGCCGCCGGCGCACTACGGTGTTTTCGCCGACGGCGAGTGGACGACGCAATGTTATTGGAATCCGGATTTCGAGCAGCAAGTCGATCGTCCGCTGGCCGACTATGCCGAGCAGGTGCGCGAGCTGTTGACGTCCAGCGTGCAATTGCGGCTCGAATCGGACGTTCCGCTGGGGGCGTTCTTGTCCGGCGGAGTCGACTCGGCGCTGATCGTGGGCTTGATGCAGCGACTGACAAAACAGCCGGTCAAGACGTTTTCGATTGGCTTTGGCGTCAAGGAATACGACGAGACGGCCGCGGCCCGCGAGGTGGCCACGCGGCTGGGCACGGACCACCACGAGTTTCGCGTCGAGCCCGAGTGCCTCGACGTGTTGGATAAACTGATCTGGCACTACGACGAGCCGTTTGCCGACAGTTCGGCATTGCCGACGTATTACGTTGCGAAGCTGACCCGGCAGCACGTCACGGTCGCTCTGTCGGGCGATGGCGGCGATGAGTTGTTCGCCGGTTATCTGCGCTATCGTGCGGTGCGAGTGGGAGCCTGGTTCGACCGGCTGCCGCATTTCGCCCGCTCGCTGGTGGCCAGTCCGCTGTGGCACAGCCTGGGCCGCGGCGCTCGCCAGCGGTCGCTCGTGCGCCGGATCGGCCGGCTGACCGAAGCACTGGCTTACAATCCCCAGCGGCGCTATCTGGAATGGGTTTCGCTGTTCAACGAAACGCGGCGGGCCGAGTTGTATAGCGATGAGTTCGTGGCACGACTACCCGGCGGGGATCCGTTCGAGTTCCTGCAATCGGCCTTTGCTCGCTCGCGTTCGCGCGACCAGGTCACCTCGGCCAGCCTGACCGATCTCGTCACGTACTTGCCCTGCGACTTGATGACCAAGGTGGATATCGCCTCGATGGCCAACAACCTGGAATGCCGGGCGCCATTTCTGGACTTTCGCCTGGTCGAATTGGCGGCGCAGATGCCCGTGGCCTACAAGCTCCACCGCGGTCGCGGCAAGCGGATTCTGCGCGAGGCCTTTCCGGAGCTCCTGCCCGAGAGTGTCACACGGCGGCCGAAGATGGGGTTTGGCGTGCCACTGGGACAGTGGTTCCGCGAGGATCTGAAGGACTATTCTCGCGACGTGCTGCTCGATCCTCGTTTGCTGGGGCGGGGTTATTTTCGCCCCGCCGCCGTCGAGCGGCTGTTGCAAGAGCACGCCAGCGGCGCGTTCGATCACGGACACCGCTTGTGGGGATTGTTGTGCCTGGAGCTGTGGCACCGGCAGTGGTTCGACCAGGGTTCGGTGAGAAGGCCCGTCTCGAGCACGGTCTGGGCTTGAAATTTGCACTTCGCAACAGCCGCGGGGGGGCGCAACAATCGATATACGAGGGACGTTTGATCCAGTCGGCAAGGGGTTAAGCCCTTTAGGCCGCATTGCCGAAGGGATAAGATACGGCGTTGCTCCCGCAGATCCCCCTCGACCAGGCGTGAAAGAGGTTTCGATGAATAATGTCTTGGCGGTCATCCTGGCGGGAGGCAAAGGCGAGCGTTTGGAGCCTCTCACTCGAGACCGGGCCAAGCCGGCAGTCCCCTTCGGTGGCGGCTACCGGATTATCGACTTCACGCTCTCCAACTGCCTCAACAGCGGCCTGCGAAAGATGCTGGTGCTCACCCAGTACAAGGCCATGAGCCTCGACCGGCACATCAACCTGGGTTGGCGGGGGCTGTTGTGCCGCGAGTTGGGCGAGTTCATCGACGTCGTGCCGCCGCAGCAACGCATCGACGAGCACTGGTACCAGGGCACGGCCGACGCGGTTTATCAGAATATTTACACGCTGGAAAAGGAACGGCCCGAGTATGTCGTCATCCTGGCCGGCGACCACATCTATAAGATGGACTATTACAGCCTGGTCCAGTTTCACAAGGAGAACCAGGCCGATCTCACCGTCAGCGCCTTGCGCGTGCCCACTTCCGAGTCGCGGCAGTTCGGCGTGATCGAAGTCGATACCGACAATCGCATCGTGGGCTTTCAGGAAAAACCACACGACCCGGTCACTCTGCCGGGTGACGAAGAACACATCTTCGCCTCGATGGGCGTGTATGTGTTCACGGCCCGATTCTTGTTCGAGCAGTTATGTCTCGACGCGACCCGGCCGGGCAGCGTTCACGATTTCGGCCGCAACATCATTCCCTCGATCATCGACACGCACCGTGTCTTCGCCTTCCCGTTCCGCGACGAAAATCGCAAGCAGGATGCCTATTGGCGCGACGTAGGCACGCTCGACGCCTACTTCGCGGCCAACATGGATTTGATCTCCGTCGATCCGCTGCTCAACATGTATGACGAGCGGTGGCCGATCCGTACTTATCTGCCGAATTTTCCGCCGCCGAAATTCGTCTTCGCCGAGGAGGGCCCTAGCGCCCGTCGCGGCCAGGCGCTGGACAGCATCGTGTGCCAGGGCTCGATCATCTCGGGCGGCACCGTGGAGCGGTCGATCCTGGGCAACAACACCCGGGTGAATAGCTTCGCGCACGTGCAGGACAGCATCCTTCTCGACGGGGTGGACATCGGCCGCCACGCGCGCGTGCGCCGCGCGATCATCGACAAGGGCGTTCACATTCCCGCCGGCACGGAAATCGGCTTCGACCCGCAACACGACCAGGCTCGCGGTTTCACGGTCAGCGACGGGGGCGTGATCGTAATCGCCAAGGCCGACGGCGTGGACCATTTTCTGGAGATGGAACCGCTCAGGCGATAAGCGGCCCTGCAACTTATTTCACGCGCGAAAACGTTCCTTGACCGTGGAGGTTCAGGTTTTCGATGAGGACACCATCGGCCTGGCCGTCGGGGGCGACGGAGAATCGCAGGCCGCCGGGACCGCCGGCCGATTCGCCCGTGGGCTGATAAGTAAACACGTCGCGATCCCAGTGCTTTAGCGGAAACTCCATCGGCTTCGGGCCCAAGTGCAGGATGAGCGCACCCTGCTTTTCGACGAGCTCGATCTTGCCGAAGAAATCGTTCGCGTAGTTGCCCGCATAAGCAGATAGCCTGAGCGCGGGCGAGGGCTTCACCGGCGGGTGACTGTAGTCGCGCTCCTGGCCCAACTCTTTCTTGATTTCTAGGTCGAACATGCGGTTCGCGAATTCCACCCAGTCGCGCTGCAATTTGCCGTCGAGCACCAGGTCGTAAAAGCTCTCAATAAGGCCTTCCGGCACGCCGGTCGGTGCGGCATTCGAGAGGACCGTAATGGCAAGCTTCTCCGCCGGCAACATGGCCACTGTGGTCCGCATGCCAAGTGAAAACGCGCCGGAGTGTTTCCAGAACACCTTGCCGCCACGTTCGATGTTGACATTCCAGCCCAGGCCATAGGAACTGAGGCGGCCTTGGTCCTGAGTAAAGCTGGTCACGATCTGCGGCGTGTGGGTCTCGGCCAGGGCCGCGGCGGCAATCAACTGGCGTCCGTCCAACTTGCCTTCGTTCAATTGGAATCGCATCCAGCGAACCAGATCGTTCAGCGTCGTGCTGGCGCCTCCGGCGGGGGCCTGAGCATCGGGCTGGCGAACGTTCTTGGCGATCCATTTCCCGTCGACGCGAACGTGCAACAGCGCGCGGTTCTTGGCCTTGGCGTAATCGGCAAAGCGGTAACTGCTGGAGGTCATGCCCAAGGGGGCAAAGAGTTTTTTCGCGGCCAGGTCTTCCCAAGATTCGCCGCTGGCCTTGGCAGCCGCGTAGCCCGCCTCGCTAAAGCCAAAGTTGGTGTACGCATACTGAGAGCGAAAGCTGCTGGCCGGGGGCTGAAACCGCAACCGCCGCAAGACCTCGTTTCGGTCGTAGCCGACATCCTCGAGCAGGTCACCGCAATGTTCCGGCAGTCCGCTACGATGACAGAGCAAGTCTCGCAGCCGCAACTCTCGCGTAACGAATGGATCGTACATGCGGAAGCCCGGGTCGTGGTCGATCACGCGATCGTTCCAGTCGATCCGTCCCTCGCCGACCAGTGCCGCCAACACCGTCGAGGCGATCGGCTTGGACATCGACGCGACCTGAAACACGGTGTCCGCGTCAATGCGCTCCGGCTTGCCGGCCTCGCGGACGCCGAATCCCTGCTTGTAGACAACCTGGTCTCGATGGACCACCGCAATGGCGATGCCGGGCACACCGGTGCTTTTGAGTGTTTGATTGGTCAGCTTCTCCAATTCCACGATCGCCCTTTTGACGCTCTCGGGCGTGACTTGGGGCTTGGGCGGGGCGTCGTCCGCACTGGCCATCGTGGTCAACAAGCAGACGAGCAACGTGCGGAGAGGTATGTACATATTGGGATGCAAGACGAGAGATTGGAAAAGGAAAAGAGGCTACTCGAACGATTGTCCCGAACAGAATAGCAGAACGATCACCACGACGCTCAGCCGCGTGCTGCCTCAGCCCAGGTGACCGATGCTGCCCGGGCCCGTACGCCGCGGCAATCGCGCGCCGCCGTCGAGGCTTTCCCCAATTCGCCGATGGCTTCGTCCTAAGTCGAGGCATACTTGGGGCTTTCGGACAGTTTCAGCACCAGAGTGGCCAGATCAATTATCAGTTTTGACATTCCGAGCGGCGTACCAAAACAAAAACTTGCAATTCCAAATCGAATCGCTACACTACCCAGCACTCCGGCATCGGGGCCCGCAATTTGGGGAGCGAGTCCGAGGCCAGATAAGGTATCCTGCCAGGAACCCAACCAGGAGCGCGCTAATCGCGCATCTTTCACGCGTTACCCTGCGTCATCCGACGCGGCCCTCACGGTAGTCGCGGCTCGCATCAGCACGCGAGCGTCGATCCTGCATTTTCGTGCGAATGGCGACCGTCGTCGCCATCGTTCCGAAATGCGAATTTCGTGAGGTTCTCGCTCGTCGCTTGCGAGCGAAAGACGCCTGGGTCGACACATTCACACGTTCGATTGTCGCGCGCGCGTTATCGCGCGCGATTGGATCCGTGACTGGCACGCAACAACGAAGGAGCACGTATGCTGGTTCCCCCGAGCCGGTGGCGACAGTTTGTGCGTTGGATTGGATGGACCAGGGCACGTTGCATCGCTTCCGCGGCAACGTCTCGAAAGCCCCTGTTGGCGATCCAGCGTCGCCGTTCGACAGGCCGAACAGGCACGCGTCGTCGCGCGCGGCCCTCGTTGTTCAACGGCTCGCAGTTGCCGCGAGTTGCTCTTCGCAGGCTCATGTTCGAGCAATATGAGCCGCGACAATTGATGACGGTTACTTCGGTTATTGAAACCATTGGAACCGAACAAGTCTTGCACATCCGCGGGGACGATGCCGCGAACGTCATCCTTCCCATCCTCGTCAACAATGGCGCCGAACTGCAAGTGAGCGCCAGCAATTCGTATCCGCTGGTCGACTTTGCCCGCGTTTTGGTTCACTCGGGTGACGGTGATGATGTTGTCACAATGCCCCCGGGGCTTAGCAAGCCGGTCGCGATCGACGGGGGAGCTGGAAACGACAGCCTCACAGGCGGAATCGGCAGCAACGACCTTGTTGGCGGCGACGGCGACGACGTGCTCAACGTCAACAACCAGTTGCAAGCGGCGGTCGTCGGGCGGTTGCTGTTTTACGCCGATTCGCCGAGATACGACGTGACGAACACGCGGTTCCCCGGCTTTGACGACGACAACGCTATTGCCAAGGACAAGTCGGCGCTGTTGCCCGGCAGCGGCGCGGCGACGTTTGCCAATATTTCCAGCTATTCCAAGGGCATCAACGGAGTGATGGTCGACTTGATTGGCGCGGCCGGGGTCAACTCCATTACGGCCGGCGATTTCAGCTTCAAGGTGGGCAACAATAACACGCCCGGCCTGTGGGTCGCGGCGCCGCCTCCCGCCACGGTTGTCGTACGCGCGGGGGCCGGAGTGGGCGGTTCCGATCGCATCGCGCTGATCTGGACGACGGCCGCGGTCCGAAACGCGTGGCTGCAGGTGACCGTGGCCGCCAACGGCAATACCGGTCTGCCGAGTCCAGACGTCTTCTACTTCGGAAGCGCGGTGGGCTACTCGGGCGGGAATGCATCGCGAAACTACGCGGCGGTCACGGCCGTTGACGAGTCGATGGCGCGGACGAATACGGGACACTTGTCCAGCAACATCCCGATTACGAACAATTACGATTACGACCGCAGTGGCAGCGTCAATGTCAGCGACGAGTCGATCGCGCGACTCAACGGGACGAATTCCTCGAACGGCACGAAGTATATCAAGCTTCCATTGCTCTCCCGCGATACGGTTGTCGGTGGCGCTGGCAACGACACTCTCGTCGTTGCCGGCACTGGCGCCAACGACTCAATCGATTTATCCAGTGACGGCGTTACCGTGAACGGACAAACCGTGTCCTACTCAGGCATTGAAAACCTGCAGCTCAAGGGCGGCACCGGGAATGACGCGTACACAGTGGTCTGCCCCGACACAGGGTCATTGCCCGCGATCGTGACCAACAACGACACCTGGGGGGTCGGAATTGACAACAGCTTGCTCATCGAGGGAAGCGCGAACAACGATGAGCTGACTCTGACCGTGGGCGCGGCAACGGCCAATGACACGACCATTTTGCACACGGGTGTCAGTCGAGTCGGAGTCCGCGCAGGCGATGGGAACGACACCATTACCAACGCCAGCAGCCTTGACGCCGACTTATCTGGAGGCGCGGGCGATGACACGTTCAACATCGACACGGCAAGCTTCTCCGGGACCTTGCGCGGCGAATCGGGACAGAACACGTATGCATTTCGTGGCTACGTACAAGGCAACTATACGATCGATCAAACGGGCGGCCAGGCCGATACGCTCTCGTTTGCGGACTGGCATCGCTGTGCAGTATCCGTCAATCTCTCGCTGAACAACCGGCAAACC
>JANNQN010000170.1:0-10159 GCA_031400775.1 Planctomycetia bacterium
CTTCAAACCGGGCGTCGCCATCCAGGTGTTGCGCGAGTGCCTCGCGGGGGTCGGCGCCCTACACCGCGAGGGTATCGTCCACGGCGACCTGAAGCCGTCGAACATCATGCTCAAGCGGACCGGCAACGCCAAGATCATCGACATCGGCTCGGCCTTCGAGGTGATCAACGCGCCCGCGCAGCGCACTTGCACGCCGAGCTATGCCGCGCCCGAGGTGCTGGAAGGGGCCGAGTGTTCGGCCCGTTCGGATCTGGCCAGCCTGGGCTATGTCTTGATCGAGCTGTTGGCCGGGCGGCCGGCATTCGTGGGCCTCACGGCCTATCGCGATCTGCTCGAAGCCAAGCGGCTGTTGCCGCAGCGACTGCCGCAGATTCTGCCGCAAGAGGTGGTTTGCAACGAGCTATTGATGAATTTCTGTCGCGGCCTGATCGCGCCCGATCCGATGCGCCGTTTCCCCAGCGCCGAGGCGGCCGATCTGGTCAAGGAAGGCGCGGCCAGCTTCCAGCGGCAACTCATCAAGGGCGACCTGGCCAGCGAATACGAAAACGAGATTCGCGTCTGGCTGGAAGAGCTGGATTGACCGCTTGCGGTTTAGCAGCGACATGGCCAGGCGAGCTAGCAGTGGCACTCGGCGGAATTCGAGCGGCACCGCTCCGCCCTATTCCAGATCGAGCTGGATCCGGCAGCCTTCGGCGTGACTGCGGTGCGCTTGCTGCACGATGCTCATCGCTCGATAGGCGTCTTCCAGCCCGCTGGTGCTGCGGACCAGGCTGGTGACGGCGCGATGAAACTGCGAGAGCATCTGCTCACCGACCGGACGTTCGCTATCGAGCGACTCCATGTGCCGCCCCGCCTTGTCGAACCACACCAAGGTCGATGGCAAGTCGATGAAGGCGATGCCCTCCTCGCAAGCCACCTGCAAGGCCGCCGGCGGGCGATAGGCCACGGCCTCGGGCCAGCAGGCCGGCATGTAGCGGCCCGAGCTGATCTGGGCCGTGATCTTGGTGCCGGGCCCCGTCGGTCCGGAAAAGTCCAGGCTCATCATTTCGTAGTCGATTCGATCGGGCTCCGCCTGGGCGCAGTGCGTTAGCCCCAACACCGAGGTCGGCTCGCTGCCGGCCACATAGCGGCACCAATCGACCAGCTCGACCAGGTCGTGCGTTCGCGACACGGCCGTCTGCGCCGCGGTGCGCTGCCCGCCCGGGGATTCGGCCGGAGTGCGCTGATGGCAAAACATGAGTCGAGGGCTGGCCAGTTGCGTGGCGATCAGCTCCTTCAGCCGCAAGGTGGCCGGCGCCTGGCGGCGAGGAAACTCGGCCATGAATGCCACGCCCGAAGCTTCCACCCGCTGCTTAATCTGCCGGGCTTGTTCGGTGTCGAAGTCCAGCGCCGCGGCGCAATACACGGCTTTGCCGGCATCGCAGGCCGCCAGGATCGGCAGCGCGCCGTACCACTGGCCCGATAGCACCAGCACGGCGTCGACGTCGTCGCGCTCGGCCAGGGCGCGAAACCCGTCGACGGCATCGGCCCCGAAGTCGCGGGCGCCGATCTCGGCCCGGTGCGCCACCGGCTCGCAAACCGCCCGCACCTCGAAGCGATCGCTCAGCGCGCGCAGAGCGGGACGGTGTCTGACTTCCCAGGCATTGCCCAATCCAACCAGGCCAACGCGTAACTTCATAAGATTGGCTTTGGAAAGCTGTTGCGGCAGCAGGCGCCCCACGAAGGAGCGCCTTAGAGGAGCGAGATCCTGCCGTCTAAGCCGTGTGATTATATCGAGCCGGCGAATTTACTCAACTATTTGGCAATTAACATCCTAGCCCGCCCGGGCCGTCCCGATTTCGGTCTCCTTGAACCACCAGATTTCCCACGGCGTGCGTCGCGTGCGACAAGTGGGCCCAGCTCCCGACCGACGGGGCGCGTTAAAGCCAGCTTATTTATGCTTGCATCTACAAATTACCCAGATAGACTGATTGCTCGTCTTCGGAACGCCCCCGCCGCACTTGATTGCAACGAGGTCTGGAAAGGAAGCCGCCGCGACGCGTCAAGCACGTCACCCGAGCGGTCGTGGCTCGATCCTCTTTCCCCCGCCTTGTGCTCCCGCTTGCGGCGCTAGCGCGAATACCCGTTGGCGATCAGGAGGCGTGCCCTTTGGCACGGTTTATCGTTCGTGTTCTCGAAATGAAGGAGCGTCGCTGTGATTCAACTGACCATGAGCCTGCTGCTGCAAGCGGCGGCATTGACCGCTGTGGACCAAGACTACACCAAGGCCTATCAGGAGACCGCCGAGTCGGGGCGTCCTTTGGTCGTGCTCATCGGCGCCGACTGGTGCCCGGGCTGTCGGCAGATGAAATACTCGTCGATCCCGCAACTGGAGAAGTCGGGTGGACTGAGAAAAGTGGCGTTCGCCTACGTGAACACCGACCAGCAGAGCGAACTGGCCGGCAAGCTCATGAAGGGCAGCTCGATCCCGCAACTGGTCATGTACCGCAAGGCGGGCGAGAAATGGGAGCGCCAGCAACTGACCGGCGCTCAGAGCGCCAGCGCCATCCAGGCCTTCCTGAATCAGGGTCTCGAAGCCCCTGCCTCCGATTTGAGCAGCCGCGAGTAGGTAAGAGAATCACCAATCGCTGCCGTGCCTTCCGCAGCCGCAACGCGGCGAAATGTGATAGCCAGGGGCGTTAAGCCCCTGGAATCAACGGCAACGAAAACCCAATGTAAAAGCCCCAGCGGGGCGGCGCTGAAACCGCGATGCATCGGTAGCAAGGCGAACGATTGAGGCATTTCCTGACCTCCCATTTCAGAGCGCCCCGTTGGGGCTTCCTGGGATGTTTTGGAGGTTTGGCGATGCCCGACCGTTTCCAGGGACGATGTCCCTGGCTATCGCAGTTGGGGCCTTTGGCCCACCAACGGTAACACCGTGGCTACAACCTCGTCAGCGGGTTTTGCCGATTCTTGAGCGGCAGTTCGACCGGCTTGCCGAGGCGTTGCGATTCGAACACTGCCGCGATCATCTCGACGGCCGCCCGGGCGTCGTAAATACTCCCCTCGGGCTGGCGATTCTCGTGGATGGCTTTGAGCAGTTCGAGCACTCCCTGGCGATTGCCGGAGTGATCCTTGCCATCGGTAAGCGGTTCGGGCTTGCCGAGTCCGGCGCTCATGACCGTTTCCCATTTCGCGCCGCTAAGGCCCGGCGACCAACTCGAATCGGCCAGGTACTTGACGCTCGGCAAATATCCGGTCGTGATTTCCAAAATGCCCTCGGAGCCGAATATCTGCAGGGCGAAGCGGGGCCGCTTGCCGGAAGTGCCGCGGTGCGAGGCAAAATAGGCCGTCGTGGCGCCACCCAGTCCGTACATCGCGTTGATGGCGTCGCCAGCCAAGGGGCCGATGCCCTCGTTGCCATCGACAATGTCGGCCTTGGCGATCGGTCGCCCGCCTTTCAGAACCCGGCCAAAACACCAGGTCGGGTCGCCGCCCAGCAGGCGAATCAGATCCATGATGTGCGTGCCCAGCACCCACAAGTCCTCGCCGCCACCCCGCGTGGGGTCTTCCTTGCCCCGGCCGCGAAACTCGAGCACGCGGCCAATCTTGTTCGCGGCCAGCATTTCTTTGACGACCGGAATTCGCGGGCTGTGCCGCGTGGTATGGGCGATCGCCAGCTTGGCGTGGGTGCGCTCGCAGGTGGCGACCATCTCGTCGGCTTCGGCCAGATCGCGGCAGAGCGGTTTTTCCAGATAGATGTGAATGCCCCGGCCGGCCGTTTCCACGACGATGTCGCGGTGCGCGTCGAGCCAGCGGGCGCCGATGCTGACCACGTCCGGCTTCACCGTGTCGAGCATCTGCCGGTAGTCGGCAAAGGCCTTGTCGACTTTCAGTTTCTTGGCGGTGGCGGCCAGTCCCGTTTTGTTGTCGTCGGCCACGGCGACCAATTGCACGCCGGGCAAATCGGTCCAGACTTCGTCGAGCCCGTGCCCGTAATCGCCCCGTCCGGTCCGCCCGATGACCGCTGCCCGCAACGTTTCCATAATCCGGCTCGCCAAGGACAAAAACTGCGAAGGGTCGAATCTCCGCAGGCGCAACGTGACGCACTTTGGCACACCTTGGGCGGAGTGCGGCTAGTGTACCTGATCGAAAGCCGCCGGGCGACCAATTGGCCGATGATTTACGGGGCGGCTTTGCGCCGCTCTTCGATCAGCTCGTAGCGGCGGATTTTGCGGTCCAGCGTGGTCCGCTCAATGCCCAATAGCGCCGCCGTCTGGCTCTTGTTCCAGTTGGTCGACACGAGCGTCGCCAGGATGTGCTGCCGTTCCATGTCGGCAAGCGAGGCGGGGCGAAATGCCTGCTGCTGCGGCAAGATCAGGTCGCCCGTGTCGCCGGCGGTGGAAAGTTGCGACAGCGTGAGATCGTCCTGCTCGATGAATTCGCCCCGCGCGAGCACGACGGCCCGCTCCACGACGTTCTTCAATTCACGCACGTTGCCCGGCCAACGATATTTGCGCATTAGCTCCATGGCCGGCGGCGTGAATCCGCGCAGCTTGCGGCCGGTTTCGGCATTGAAACGTTGCAGGAAGTAATGGGCCAGCTCTGGAATGTCGTCGGCCCGCTTGCGCAATGGCGGCACGAGGATCTCCAGCACGCGCAAGCGGAAGTACAGGTCGCGGCGGAAGCGGCCCTCAGAGACGTCTCGCTCCAGGTCGCGGTTCGTGGCCGCGATTACGCGAACGTCGACCTTCACGGTTTCGGTGCCGCCGACGCGCTCAAACGGATGACCTTCCAGCACGCGCAGGAACTTGGCCTGGATGGCTGGGCTCATCTCGCCGATTTCATCGAGCATCAACGTGCCGCCGTGCGAGGCTTCGAACTTGCCGATCTTGCGTTGTGTCGCGCCGGTAAAAGCCCCCTGCTCGTGGCCGAATAGTTCACTGGCCAGCAGGCTACGCGACAAGGCTGCGCAGTTAAGGCACACGAACGGTCCCTTGCGGCGCGGACTGGAGTAGTGCGCCGCCCTGGCCACTAGTTCCTTGCCTACGCCGCTTTCGCCGCGGATCAAGACCGTGGCCCGGCTGGGGGCGGCGCGGGCGATCTCCTGAGCCACCTTGGCCATCGCGATGCTGCCGCCGACGATTTCGCTTTGCACGCCCAACTGCTCGCGCAGTTGCAGGTTCTCGTCGCGGATCTGATTGAGATTTTCGGCCAGTTCCTGGCGCCGGCTGAGATTGTCCAAAGCAACGGCCACCGTGTCGGCCACGGCCAGCGTGAATTCCAGATCGTCGGGGTCGGGCACGCGCTCGTCGTTCGTCGAGTACATGTGCAAAAGCCCCAACAGCCGCTTGCCGCGGCGAATCGGGGCGCAAATCACGCTCGTCGCGTCGACCACGCCCTTGCTGTCGCGGCTGCCTAGCGTGCTGTCTCCCATCACGTTGCGCGCGAGAACCGCCTCGCCCTCCCGCAATACGGTCGCGGCCAGCACGCTCGACACGCGATGATACGGCAGAAGCGAGTCGGTGCGCGCGGCCACCATTTCCAAGTCGCCCGCGATCGGGTCGCCCTCGTAGTGCCGCGGCAACGCCAGCACAGCTCCGGCGTCGACCTGCGTGGCCTCGAACAATCCGGCCAGTGCCAGATCGGCGATCGTGATAATGTCGGGCGCCTGAGCCAACTCGAAGGCCAGCCGGCACAGACTGGCCGCGGCTCGGCCCAGCTTCGGCAGCGCCGTTTCGTCGGGCTCCTGCGGTTCGAGAAACTTTGTCTGGCCGCGGCGGTGTGTGATCGTGGCCGGTTCGTGGATCGACAGCACGCTCGAGTCGTCGACCGACATCGGTGCGTTGAACGTCTCGTCGTTGAGGACGTCGGCGCTGCCCACCACCGGGTTATTGGTTTCGGTAAACGCCTTCGACAGATCGTGGACGAAACGCAATTGCGATTGGCCGATGCGAATGATCTCGCCGGCCTCGAGCAGGTGGTCGCCTCGCACGCGCGCCGGCCCGATGACCGTGCCATTGCGGCTATCGAGGTCGCGGAGGATCCACTGGTCTTCGGAGAAAAAGATCTCGGCGTGGCAGCGACTGCAGCGTTCGTCCTTAATCACGATCTGGTTCGTCGGCGCGCGGCCGATCGTAACGGCCTGGCCCGGAACCAGCCGAAACACGTCCGCCCATTTCGAGCCTTCACGAATGACCAGGTACGCAAGCATCGGCCGCGATCTCTCGAGAGCGCAAACTCCCATCCGGAACCGGCTCGATTGGGTTGCCGGACCGTCGGGGGGGCGAAGAAGTGTGGTAGTGAAAAGCGCTTACTCCACCTTATCGTTGCGCTGGGGCTGGCCGCAAGATGCCCAGGTTCCCGGATTTGCTTACTCTGTGCTCCAAATCGCCGTCGTGTGCCAGTAATGCGGGAAAAACCGCTTCCGGTCGCCCGGAACTAGGGGGGGCGGAGTGAAAGTTCGATCGGGGCCGATTCACGTCGCCGCCTCGGTCAACATCGCCTCCAGGAGCTCCAACGGCAGGCCGATGACGTTCGATTCGCTCCCCTCGATAACATGCAGCCAGCCGGGCCGGTCCTGGTAGCCAAAAGCGCCGGCCTTGCCTTCCCACAGGCCGCTGGCCAGGTATTCTTCGATTTGAGCGGTCGCCAAGGAGTCCATGCGGAGCGTCGTGCGGGCCACTCGCACGTGTGGCTGCCCCGCGCCCAAGGGCCGCAGGCACAGCCCGCTATAAACGCGGTGTTCGCGGCCGCTGAGCAGTTCGAGCATCTGCCGGGCATGCGCTCGATCGCGAGGCTTTCCCAGGATCTGCCCCAGACACTCCCCCACGGTGTCGCAAGCCACGATCAGAACCCGGCCGGACGCCAGTCTCGACATCTTGTCGGCGTTGTGTGTCATGTCCCGGGCCAGTTTCTCGGCCACGTCGGCTGCTTTCTGGCAGGCCAGCCGGGCCACCAATTCGCCGGGCGTTTCCTGGCTGCAAATACCACACTCGGCATATGCGCCCGGCGGCACCACCTCGAAGCGATAGCCGGCCTCGGCCAACAGCGTGCGTCGCTGCGGCGAGCCGCTGGCCAGAATCAGAGTCCAATCGCGCTTATCCATTTTTTGCTAGGATGGGCCGACTCGCGATCCTGCCTTCTCGGCAGTCGATCGCAAAGCGACATCAGGCGTGGGACGGCAATGGGAACAAACGACCTAGAGATCCTTTACGAGGACAACCACTTGCTGGCCGTCAATAAGCCCGCCGGACTGCCGACCATGGGCGTGGCGGCCGACGAGCTGAGCCTGTTTGTGCTCGCAAGGCAGTATATCAAACGCCGCATGAACAAGCCGGGAAACGTCTATTTGGGCATCATGAGCCGCCTGGACGCGGCAAGCTCAGGCGTGGTTTTGTTGGCGCGGACCTCGAAAGCCGCGGCCCGGCTGACCGATCAGTTTCGCACCCGCGCCGTGGAAAAGACCTACTGGGCGATCGTGGCCGGCGCCGTGCAGCCAGCGTCTGGTGAGATGGTCGATTGGCTTCGCAAGAACGAGGCCAAGGGGCGGATGGAAATCGTCGAAGCGAATCAGGCCGGCGCTAAGGAAGCCCGATTGAATTATCGTCGCGTGCGCCGCGTGGACGATGGCTCGCTGGTCGAAATCGAATTGCACAGCGGCCGCAAGCACCAGATTCGCGTGCAGTTCGGCGCGCGCGGCTGGCCGGTGTGGGGCGAGCCCAAGTATGGTCACGCGCCGCCGTTTGCCGACGGCATTGCCTTGCACGCGCGGCGGTTGGTCGTCGAGCATCCGGTTCGAAAAGAACGGATCGAGTTTGTCGCGCCGTTGCCGCAAGCCTGGCTGGAGCTGGGCATCGACGAATAGCCGCGGTAAGTCGAACCTGTCGCCTTTGGCGATCTGGGTAAAAGACCAGCGCCAGCATGCGCTTTAGCGCATTCTGGCACCCGGAGGCTGGTAAAATACTCTGAAGTATGTTTTAGTTGACCTCTACGGGAACGATAGGCGTTAAGGGTAGTCGTCCAGACTCGAATCACTTTACCCCGTCGCGCACCCACTGGCGTGCCGCCGTTGCACTCGCGACAGCGGCGCGAACGAATCGTGGATCATTTGCCTCTAACCGTGTTTCGCCGCTCGGCGCTGGCCAGCGGATTGCTCAGCGTCGAGCAAATCCTCGAGGCCGAAAAATCCCTGCGCGCCGTGGGTTCGGCGGTCGGCACGTGGATTGAAATCGCCGACGATCAACTGGCCGCCAAGCTGGTTGAGATGGGCCGGCTGAATCACTGGCAGGCCGAGCAACTCAAAGTGGGCCGGTCGAAGTTCAATCTCGGCCCCTACCAGATTTTGGATTCGATCGGCCAGGGCGGCATGGGCCAGGTCTTCAAGGCCGAGCATCGGCTGATGGGTCGGGTCGTGGCGATCAAGGTGTTGCCACGGCATCGCTCGACGCCCGATGCCATCGCCAGCTTTACGCGCGAGATCCGCGCCCAGGCCCGTTTCGATCACGAGAATCTCGTCAGAGCTTTCGACGCCGGGCACGATGGCAACGTGTACTTCCTGGTGACTGAGTTCGTGCCCGGCGCCGATCTTCGAAAGCTCGTGCGGGCTCGCGGCAAGTTGTCGATGCAAGATGCCGCCACGATCATCTCGCAAGCGGCCCGCGGGCTGGCTCACGCTCACAGTCGTGGCATGGTACATCGCGACGTCAAACCCGGCAACCTGTTGGTAACGCCCGGCGGTCAGACCAAGGTCTCGGACCTGGGGTTGGCCGGTTTCCTGGGGGTCGACGATCCGGGTGATCCCCGCGCAGGTCGAATCGTGGGCACGGCGGATTATCTTTCGCCGGAGCACATTACGGCGCCCTCGAATCTGTCGCCCGCTAGCGATGTCTATTCGCTCGGATGCACGCTGTATTACGCGGTTACCGGCAAGGTGCCCTTTCCGGGCGGCACGAGCCGCGACAAGGCCCGGCGGCATTGCGAGGAAACGCCGCTCAATCCGCGCCGCTTTAGTCTCGACTTGAGCGACGAGTTCATCGACGTCATCGCGGCGATGATGGAAAAAGATCCCGAGCGTCGGCTGCGCTCGGCCGAGGAAGTGGTGGCGCGTCTCGCGCCCTGGGCGGTCGATTCGGTCACGGCCGAGGAGCTTGGATCTCGGCTCGGCTCGTTGCGTCCTGTAGCGCCGTCGATCAGCGACACGCAACCTGGGCTGTTCGACGATTTGTCGCTGACGCACGATCCCAGCTCGAGCCAGGTTTCGCAGCGCACCGATCCGGTGGCCTCGGCCCAGCACGAGACGCTGCCCGATATGGACCGGCCTGCGACGCACATTGCCGACGAGCCGGAGTATTCGTGGACTCTGGCGCTAGCGGTGTTGGTGCCGCTGCTCTTGGCGGCCGGTCTGCTCGTGGCCAGCGTCGGCCTGAAAGCGGCGCTGTAAAGTAGCCGGCATACGCCGTATGCCGAAGCCGAACGACCGCGCGATCGTGAGCATCGTTTGGGCGCAAAGGCCAGCGCGGCTCGCTGCTTCAACCGATTGGTTTCTGCATCATTCCGGTTATATTGCCAATCGAGCTGCTCCAACCCGAACGTACACGGCGACGGCACACAGGCGTGTGCCTGCTACTTTTGACGACCGCTACGATGAAATTTGAACTTTTCGATCCAAAGTCGGAAGTGAGCATTCGGCGCAGCCGGCTGCCACATTGGTATCAACCAGGAGTGACTTATTTCGTGACGTTTCGGACGCACGACTCCGTTCCGCAAACTTTGCTGCGCTCTTGGCATGCCCGGCGCGATGATTGGCTTCGGCAGCATGGTATCCAACCGTCATCGCCCTCGTGGAAGTCGCAATTGCGCCGATCAGCCAAGTTAGAGCGAGAGTATGACGCGATCTTTACGCGAGGATTCATGGCTTACCTCGACCAAGGACTAGGCGATTGTCCATTACGCGACCGTAGCTTGTCGCAAATGGTGGCCGATTGCCTGCGACGGTTCGATGGTGAGCGATACCACTTGGGTGACTTCGTCGTCATGCCAAATCACGCACACTTGCTCACATGCCTGCTTGGCTCGACAGACCTTGCTAGCCAATGTCGATCGTGGAAAAAGAATAGCGCAATCGGAATCAACAAGGCCAAACCGGCCCACATTCGCTCGTTCTTCACGATTGTGGCAG
>JANNQN010000171.1:0-10367 GCA_031400775.1 Planctomycetia bacterium
GGGGTCCACGGCAACGATGGCCGGCGCGGAGGAAAACCAGCCAGAGTCCGCGCCGGTCGGGGATGACGACGACGCCTATGAGCCGGAAATCCCGCTGACCAATTTCTCGATCGTCCCGCGAGAGGAGATGTCCGATTTAAGTCCCTTGGGGGCGGGCGAATCGAAGTACGACGTCGATTGGAGCGTGTCCGACAATTTGGAGCGCGAGCCGCTGCACGCGCGGATGACTAGCACCGAGCCCGATTATCTGTCGGTGGCCGACGCCCGAGGATTGGTGCGGCACGAGGTATTGCCCGATCCGCCGAAGTGGACGTTTTTTTCTGGAGTGTTCACGTTTCCCTGGCGGGGAGTGAACATCGTCCGCTGGGTCGCGATGTCGGTCGGCATGAGCCTTACGTTCGTGCTCGCGTGGCAGACCGCGAAAATGCTGGGTCTGTTCGGGGGACTCGGCAACGAGGCCGTGATGGGCATCCCCCTGAGCATGGTGACCGTCGGAATAGCGCTGGCGACGTTCTCGTTGTCGACGGTCTGTCTGGTGGCGGCGATTCAGGACACGGCCGACGGCCACCGCGACCCGCAAGAGGAGAGCATGCCGGAGTTGAATCAGTGGCTGTTCACGTTCATCAGCGTGTTTACTCTGTTTGCTTTGGCGGCGGCCCTGGGCACGCCCTTGACTTTCATCCAGGAAATCGGGCCGGCGGCGTGCCTGGTTTCGGGCGCGCTGGTGTTTCCGATTTTGCTGCTCTCGGCGATGGAGGCCGACTCGTTTTTTATCCCTTATTCGCCGGTCGTATTGGCGACGCTACGGCACTATTGGCACGGCTGGCTGGCGTTCTACTTGATCGTGGGTGCGATGCTCGGGTTGTGGATCTATGGGTTCGACGCGCTGGTGCGCGAGGCCCCGTTCGCGGCGCTAGTTCTGTCGGGACCGGTGTTGGCCGCGATGCTGCTCATCTATGGCCGTCTGCTGGGACGCCTGGCCTGGCGAGCCTCCGGCGCCGTCGCAGCACCGAGAGAATCGGGATCGGCGTCGACCGGTCGTGAGACATTCGGCACAAGCAACCGCAGGAAAAAGAAGCGGCGGCGCGCGAGATTCGAATTCCCCGACGAATTGAGTCTGCCGGCCGACGGCATTCCGGATGCGCCGCCGATCGTTAATCCGCGGCGCCGCTCTTAGCCCATACGGCGAATACGCGGACCGGCCCGCCGCTGCCGGTTTCGATCTTGATCGGCGCCACGAACAGGTAGAAATCGCGTGGCGGCAGCTTTTCGAGATTGGCCAGGTTTTCCAAGCCATAGCGCCCGGCCTTGCCCAGCACGTGATGTACGACAAAGTCGCGGGACAGCCCGTAGTCGACGCTGAGGGTGTCGAGGCCCAGCCCCCGGGCCTGCCGCTGTTCAACGAGCCAGCCCGCGGCTTCGGCCGAAAAGCCGGGAAAGTGCAGCCGGCTCATCACGTCCTGGTTTTGATACCGCGCGGGCGTGCCCCAGAACTTGCTCCAGCCGGTGTAGGCCAACACGACCGAGCCGGAGGGAATTGGGCCGTGGACTTCCTCGAACTCGCGCAAATCGTCGACGCTGACCCGATAGTCGGCATCGAGTGCCGCTTTGGCCGAGACGTCGACGAGCACGCCGGGTGAGAAAAATTGCTGACTGGCGAGTTGGTCGACCGAGGGTTGATTCCGCTCGAAGTGGTTGGGAGCATCCAGGTGCGTGCCCAAGTGTTCGGGCATCGAGAACGCTTTCGACAGGACTCCGTCTTTTTCGAGCGTGGCGATCGTGTGGAGCTCGAACGGGCGGTAGTTGTCGCCCGGCCAAAAGGCGCTGTTTGAATTGATGGGCCAGGCGAGATCGACGATTTCCAATCGTCCGGCCGCCAGATCGACCAGGCTGGGGCCCGCCGGAGCCGTGGGGGCCTTGGACTTGGAGCGCGGCGGTTCGCTAGCGGCTCTGGCGTCGCTGGCCGAACGCAGCTCGATGGCGGCATTGACCAGCATTCCGCCGGCCAATGCCATGGTGGCAAGCAACAATCGCCGCATGTTTCCGCACCCTTTTCACAGATTATCGGGTTGATCCTGTGAAAGTCTAGCTCCGCGCAGATCCGGCTCCCGCTCGCGGTCGCCCCCCTTGGCACTCCCGGCCGATTGCATCGATTTTGCGAGCAACAACGATTGTGAGCTTGCCGGCCGCACAAAGGGCGTTCTCTGCTGTCGGTATTATAATTGTTACGATAGGCCAGTTGACGTAGGGGTCGGGAATCGACCATATTGCGCTGTTTGTTGCGTCGCGGCCATTCGGCGCGCCGACGCGGCGAGCCTTCTCGCCGGCGGAGTCACGACCTGTGCGGAGTAGCCGACTGGTTTGGGGCCGCCGACTGGGTCGACGTCGCGGGTCGAGTCGGTATCCGAGCAATCGTGTTGGAAGTTCTCCTGGTAACTCGGTCTTTTGGAAAGGGCATTGGTATAGAACGCAATCAGAGGATCAACGAGCAAATCCGGATCTCGCCCATCAGGGTCATTTCCGCCGATGGCGAGTTGTTGGGCATTATCAGCACGGACGAAGCGTTGACGCGGGCTCGAGAAGCCGATCTGGATCTCGTTGAGGTCGCACCGAACGAGCGCCCTCCCGTCTGCCGCATCATGGACTATGGGAAATTCAAGTACCAGCAAAAGAAGCGGCAAGCCAAGGGGCACACGCACCAGAGCAAGATCAAGGAGATTCGAGTTCGACCCAAGACTGGCGAGCACGACATCGGCTTCAAATTGAATCAGGCACGCACCTTCTTGTTGCACAAGGACAAGGTGGTGGTCTCGGTCATCTTCCGCGGGCGCGAAATGGCGCACATCGAAGAAGGGCGCAAGGTCATCGACCACGTCATCAAAGAGCTGGAGGAAGTCGGCAAGGTCGAGGCCCCGCCGTCGCACCAAGGCAAGCGGATCGTCTGTATCCTGGCGCCCAAGTAAGCTGGCCGGAGGCTGCGATCTCTGTTTTTAGGCGCCCTTGCCGCTAGCGAAGGCGACAGTGTGGCGCTCTGGTCTCGTCCAGCTAGTGAGGGTTGGGCCCGGTCGGGTTCCACTTCATTGCGGATCGGGATGGCAGAGCGGTCGTCAAGGCAAGGTACTGAGCGTGCATGCGATTGACGGAACCATAACCGATTGCATTCGGCGCGAGTCGATGTCGGAATCTATCGAGTATCCGTGCGCCGCAGTTTCGGCCGACCGCCTGCCAGAACTGCCGATTTCGTTTGCAGCGCCGGCAATCGTCAGAATAGCAGCCGCTACGGCCATTGCCGTTGGGACCCTTGTGCTCGTCGGCTGGACTTTTGACTTGCAACCGCTGAAGTCGGTGTTGCCGGGCCTTGTTTCAATGAAGGCGAATACCGCCCTGGCGTTTCTTCTTGCTGGCGTGTCGATTGCAGCGTGGACGATTCAAAAACGCGGCCGCACCGTCACGACGATTCTGCGAATCGCTGCGACTGGGATCGTGTTGATTGGAGGGGCGACACTCGCCGAGTATCTTGTCGACTGCAATTTCGGAATCGACCAATTCATCTTCGCGGATAGGGAGTTGAGCGACACTTCGCATCCAGGCCGTGCCGCTCCAGCGACCGCGGCTAATTTCGTTCTGTTGGGGGCAGCGCTGCTGCTGCTTCCGTTCGAACGACTTTTCGCGCGCCGCCTCACGGAAAGCCTTGCGCTCGCGGTTTGCCTGGTCGCGGCAGTTGCCCTGATAGGGTACCTGTATGGCACACAATCGCTCTACAAGATCTCCTCGTATACATCGATGGCCCTGCACACCGCGGCAACTTTCGCGATTGCCGGTGGTGGTTTACTTTTCGCTCGAGCGGACTTCGTTCTCGTAGCGCCGTTTAGGAGTCCAGGTCCCGGCGGTGTCGTGGCGCGAAGGCTGATTCCCGCAATACTGACATTGCCGCTCATCCTGGGTTGGCTTCGACTACAAGGCCAGTATCTCGATTTCTTCGACCTGGAGTTTGGATTATCGCTTTTTGCGCTCTCGAACATCGCGATATTCTTGTGCCTGGTGTGGTGGGTGAGTCGTTTGTCGGACGTTCGCGAAACAACGCACCGAGCCGCGGAGATACGAGGCAAAGAAGTATTGCGAGCGAGTGAGGAGCGGCTGCGACTTGCCCAACAGGTGGCTGCAATCGGCACCTCCGAATTGAACCTGCAAACGGGAGTGAACACCTGGACGCCAGAGTTAGAGGCCATGTATGGGCTGTCGCGCGGAGAATTCGGCAGGACGCAACGAGATTGGGAGCAATGGGTCCATGAGGACGATCGCCCGCTTGCGATCGCGACTGTCGAGAAGGCATTCGACTCGTTTGAGCCGGAAGAGGCCGAGTGGCGCGTCAAGTGGCCCGATGGCAGCATTCATTGGCTCGCCGGCCGATTCCAGGTTTTTAACGGCTGGGATGGCAAGCCGCTTCGGCTCGTTGGCATTAATATCGACGTCACGGCACGCAAGGCAACGGAGCGGGCTCTGCGAGAAAGCGAAGCACGAGCTGGCGAAGCGCAAGCAATGCATCGCGCAGAACTGGCCCATGTACTGCGCCTCAATACGATGGGAGAAATGGCCACGGGATTGGCGCACGAGATCAATCAGCCACTTTCGGCCATCTACAATTATGCTCACGGCGCAATTCGCAGGCTTCGCGATGAGTCTTGTGATCCACCGGAGCTGATTGAAGTTGCCAAACTGATCGCTGAGGAATCGGCGCGCGCTTCGGCAATCATTCAGAGCCTCAAACGTTTCGTGCAAAAGGGTGTCTTCGAGCGAAAGCCCATTGATATCAATGCGCTTGTGCGCACAGCGATCCGCATCATTGCCGTCGAAGCAGAGCGACATAGCACCGAGTTATCTGTTCAATACGCTCTCAATTCACCATGCGTACGTGGCGATTCGATTCAGTTAGAGCAAGTAGTCATTAACCTAATGCTCAACGGAATTGAAGCGATGGACACCTGTAAACGCGCCCGCTTTTTGCAGGTGCGAATCGAAATCTTGGGTGCTGACGTAGTGGTGGCCGTGATCGACGGCGGTCTGGGCTTGCCCGGCGATAATATCGAGCGAATTTTTGACACGTTCTTTACGACGAAGCCCAATGGTCTCGGAATGGGCTTGTCAATCAGCCGATCGATAGTCGAAGCCCACGAGGGCAAGCTATGGGCAGAGGCAAACCCCGCTGGAGGTGCAATATTTCGCCTTGCACTGCCGATCGACCAGGAGTCATCGCATGAAGCCTAAACCAACTGTTTACATCGTGGATGATGACGAGAGCGTTCGACGCTCGTTGCGCTGGCTCATCGAGTCAGCGCGACTCTCGGTGGAAACATTCGCGTCCGGTGAGGCATTTCTCGACCACTACGATCCCCTGCGGCCCGCTTGTCTGATTCTCGACATTCGAATGCATGGAATGAATGGGCTGGAAGTGCAACGAAAACTGATCGATAACGGCTTCAAACTTCCGGTGATCGTGATGACTGGACATGGCGACGTAACGACTTGCACGAAAGCCTTCAAGTCGGGCGCGGTCGACTTTATCGAGAAGCCAGCCGACGAGAAAGTTTTGCTCAAACTGATACTGGACGCACTGGCAGCCGACGCCCAGCGGCTCCTGCAAGACCATTCTGATGTTGACTCATTGGTTCGGCTGTCAGACCTCACGCCGCGCGAATCAGAAGTCATGGATCTGATTATCAAGGGAAGCAGCCAAAAGCAAATAGCTGCACAACTGGACATCAGCATTCAAACGACGGCAAAACACCGGGCTAAAGTGCTCGAAAAGCTCGGCGTTAGCAACGACGTGGAACTCGCCCGCCTTGTCCTGGACTCAAAGGCGAGCAAGCCAAGCTAACGTCCTTGTTTCGCTTTTCAACGCGGTCGAATTGCCTCCCCACTGCGAAAGTTTCGCATACACAACGGGGTCGTTGCGCGCCATGCTTGAACTGGCGCGCCGCCCTCGAAAGTTCCTGGAGCGGCATCAATCGCACACACATCTGGCCGGTCAGCCGCAATAGGACATTGAACGATGAGTACACTGACCCCGATCCCGCGTGGTGATCTAATGCGTCGAATTGCCGCTCTGTACGCACGGATTGCACTACGCGGGCGGACCGGAACGTCGGGCGAGCAAGTGGTCGCGGAGCGTGAACAGATAGAACGAGAGATCGCAGCGCTCACGAAGCAGATGATGGGCCGGTAAGCAACCCCGCTTTCAGAGCCTTCTCTCGAACTAGCTCCATCAGTGCGTTTCGAGCCGTAAGCGGCGGTTTCGAAGTCGGTGGGCCGATATTAGCCAGCCGGGAATACAAACCGCCGCGAAGCATCTCGCCGGGGTGTTGCGCCAGTTGAACGTCAGCAATTGCGTGGAACTTGTATGGCCTGTGCCGCAAATGCAGCCCGCGATTGTTTAGCGGCCTCCGCCTGCACCGACCAGATTAAGGGCCCGACCGTATCGATGCGGGTCGCGGCGACGCACGAACGACGCAAGCGGATCGTCTGTATCCTGGCGCCCAAGTAAGCTGGCGGATCGCTAGCGGCGGGTTTGGGGAGTTGATGCTCGGCCCAGAGTTTGCGCAAAGTTGGGAGTACTTAGCGCTTGCGCAGTTTCGGCAAGAGCTGGAGCTATTGGCCGTGGTAAGATGTATCGGTCGTAACGGCCGCTCCGGCGGCCTTCATGGATGCATTCGAATCAACCGATTGGAAGGAAAGATTCGCACCTCACCGCGGATTGCCGCTATCGTGTCCGACGGCAGTCTACCGCAACGTTCCGTCGTAGTGCGCTGAGCCTGGGCACATCGTTTCGAGGTTTTTGTTTACCAACCGGCCGGTTACTATCAAGCCCAATCCGAGTGCAACGCCCCCGCCGCCGGCCACCTGGACGACAACCCGATGCAAGTGCCACCTCAGAAAACCGTGGACTCTTTGCCAGAGAACGTCAATTCTGGCATTATTCGCGCCGGTGAGTTCGAAAGCGAAGCGGAGGCGTTTCGCAGCGCTTTTGAGCATGCCGCCATCGGCATAGCATTGGTGAGGCCCGATGGCCGATTCCTGAAGGTTAATCGGTCGCTGTGCCAGATCGTGGGTTATACCGAGGCCGAACTGCTCGCGACCGATTTTCAGACCATCACGCATCCGGACGACTTGGAGGCCGACGTGGCGCTGGCCGGCCAGGCGTTCCGGGGCGAGATCGACCACTACCACATGGAGAAGCGGTATTTCCATAAGCAGGGAAATATCATCTGGATACTGCTGAGCGTCTCGGTGGTCTTCGACGACCATCGGCAGCCGATGTACGCCGTTTCTCAGATTCAACACATCACGGCCCGCAAAGCGGCGGAGCAACAGTCCGCCCGGCGCTTGCGGCAGTTGGAGCGGCTGACCGATACGGTGTCGAAAATATTCAGCGTGCTCGAGAGCACGTCGGATGACACGATGTATCCCAGCGTTTTGCGGATCGCGCTCGATTCGTTCGAGAGCGAGGCCGGTTTATTCCTGCACGTTGCTGAAGACGATGCCCTAGCCGGCACGTACGTGTCGCAAAGTCATAACGGCGATGTGCGCTATCCGCCTTCCGAACACTGCGAATTGTGGACCACGGCCCTCGATGAACAAACGGTTGTCGTCGAGAATTGTCCGCGCTCGATGGGATGCGGTCTGGAGATCTCGCGCTCGTTGGTCGCGCCCATTGTCTACGAAGGAACGCGGCTCGGCCTGTTTCATCTTGGAGACGGCGCGACCGATTACGACGTGGATGATCGCGACTTGCTATCGCGAGTTGCGGAAATTATAGCCCCCGTGTTGAACGCCCGACTCAAGCGGGCCGCGCTCACTCCACGCGAAGCAGAGGTCATGGATCTCATCGTGTCCGGACGGAGCCAAAAGCAAATCGCCGCGGCGCTCGAAATAAGCATGCAAACCGCCGCGAAGCACCGCGCCAGGGTCTTGCGGAAGCTGAACGTCGATAACGACGTGGAACTTGTGCGGCTTGTGCTGCAAATGCAGCCCATGCTCGTCTAGCGGCTTTCTCTCCCGCGTCGGAAGATGTGACGCGCCCGTCAACTGGGCGAGCGCAGCGAATTCTTCGCCCGCCTGCGACACGCCAAGCGGGCATCGGCCGACGGTCATCGAGTCATTTCCAGCAGCGCCGGTCGCGTCATAGACCTTTGCAGATGCGACTTTTACGCATCTTCATACTCGAGAGAACTAGTCGATAACATCCACGGGCAGACGTTGCACGCTGATATACGAAAACGAGTTCAATGCTCTTACATCAGCGTTCCGCAATGCGCCCACACTCCGTCTCGCCATGCGCCTGTCGCATGCCGCTGGCGACGTTTTTTGCTCTGAGCGGTTGGTGCGGAACGACGCATGCCGCAACTTTTACCGTTACCAGCACGGCTGACGCCGGAGCCGTCGGCACGCTGTGCCGGGCCATCAACCAGGCCAACGCGGCGGGCGCATGCGCGCACGACATCAGGTTCAACCTGTTGTCCGACGCAACCATCGCGTTGACCAGCCGGTTGGAAAGCTGGCGTGCGAATTTCGGCCCAGCAGCGAAGACGGAGGCAGACCATGGATGAGGCACGCCTGGCAAGGCTGGAGAAACAGAATCGGTGGCTTGCTCGCTGGCTCGGAGCAACGACGCTGTTGTTCGTCGCGACCGGGGCCTTGGGGGCCTGGCAATACCTTGGACAGAGGGCGGGCGGCGATGGCGCCGCGAAGGAATTGCGCACCGAGCGACTCGTTATTGTCGGCCCGAGCGGAAATGAGATCGGGGTATTCGGTCGGGACGAGAACGGCGGATTCATTCAGGTCGGTGGCGGCGAGGCGCTGGTGACCATCCTGGCCGGTAAGGCCGGCTCAGTTGTCGCTCAGCACGGCCAACACATGAGCTATATGAGCGCCGATCGCGACGTCTGCCTCTTCAAGGTGTCGAGTCCGAACATGGAGGCCGCGGTCAAGTCGACGATCTCAGCCGACGAGTCGGCGTTCTGGGTATCGTCGCAGGGCAAGGGTCGCGTCTATCTGGGCATCAATCGCGACTACGGTTCCTCCGGATTTCTCCGGTCGGATAGAGGCGAGACTGTCTGGGAAGCATCGGAAAGGAAGGCCGCGCTGCCTTAAGATGAAGCAGACTCATTCACTACTTCCGTCCAACGATCAGCGGAAATCGGCAGAGCCGCGTGGCTTCGCGATGGGTGAGCCGCTGCGCGACTCGGGATTCCGCACGACGATTGACCACGAGCCGGGCGAGGGGAGGCTGCGGCGTGCATTCTTCAACGCCGTTCGGGCCCTCGCTTTGGCCGCTAGCCTGCTGCCGACAAGTGTTGCGTCGGCCCAAACTTGGGATGGCGGCGGCGCCAACAATAACTGGACCACGGCAAACAATTGGAATCCGAATGGCGTGCCGGTCAACAACGGCACGGCCAACGTCACGTTCTCCGGCATTACGCGGCTGACGCCGAATGCGGATGTCAGCCAAAACGTCAACAGCCTGAACTTTGGCGCCGCCGCGGGAGCGTTCGTGTTGGGTGGTTCCGCGTTGACCATTCAGGGAGGCGGAATCCTGTCGAGCGCCAGCGTCGCGGAAACGATCAACAACAACATCGCGCTGGGGGCCAATCAGACTTGGACCGTGAGCAATCCCGCCTCGACGCTGACGGTGGGCGGCATCGTCTCGGGCGGTTCTTCCCTGATCAAGGCAGGTACGGGCACGCTGACACTCAACGGAGCGAACACCTACACAGGCGGCACCACCGTCTCGGCCGGTATCCTGCAAGGCAATACGACCAGCCTGCAAGGGAACATCCTCGACAACGCCAACGTCACGTTCAACCAGGCTGCGGCCGGCACCTATTCGGGAATCCTCAGCGGCACGGGCAGTCTGACCAAAACCGGCGCCGGCACGCTGACGCTCTCGGGCGCGAACACGTACACGGGTGGCACGACCGTTTCGGCCGGAGTCTTGCAAGGCAACACGACCAGCCTGCAAGGCAACATCCTGGACAACGCGAACGTGACGTTCAACCAGGCTGCGGCGGGCACCTATTCGGGGATTCTCAGTGGCACGGGCAGCCTGACCAAGACCGGCGCCGGCACGCTGACCCTTTCGGGCGCGAACACGTACACGGGCGGAACGACCGTCTCGGCAGGCGTGCTGCAAGGGGACACGACCAGCCTGCGAGGCAACATCGTCGACAATGCCAACGTGACTTTTAATCAAGCCGCTGCCGGAACGTACACAGGTATCCTCAGCGGCACCGGCAGCCTGACCAAGACCGGCGCCGGCACGCTGACCCTTTCGGGCGCGAATACGTACACGGGCGGAACGACGGTTTCGGCGG
>JANNQN010000172.1:0-38685 GCA_031400775.1 Planctomycetia bacterium
CTGGTCCTCGCGGTCGTCGTACCTTGTAAAGTTCTCGCAAAACCAATGTGGGAACGCGCGATTGATTCGCTTGACCGTCTCACCGAAGTTCCGGCGGCTAAGCGCCGCACCGCCACAGCCCGAGTCGTTCGAGATCACTAGCGCAAAGCGCTGGTCCTGGGCGCCGGCCCACAGCGCCGTCTTGCCCATCCGCGAATGGCCGATCACAGCGACACGGCGAGGGTCGATGTCGCGATCGAAGTGCAGGTAGTCGAGCGCCCGACTCAGCCCCCAAGCCCAGGTCGCGATCGCGCCCGGCTCTTCCGGTCCTGGCCGTCCGCTGCGGCCGGGATACAGGTGCGCCAAAACTCCTTCGCGGAATTTCTGCTTGTCGTCCGTGCAGAAATCCTTGGCGTCGAGCGTCGCGATCGCATAGCCCCGCGCGAGAATGGTCTCCAGCAAGTTCTTGCCTGGCAGCGGACGGCCGACTTCGGCCTCCAGCAACTTTCCGGGCACGGGCTCGGCAGCCGCCGTATCGAACAGGTGCATGCCCACGAACGCCGGCGCTCGACGAACCGTGCGGGGCGAGATCAGGTGGATGGCAAACCCCGGAAACGTAGTTCGGCCGTCGGAAAAGTCGACTTGAATTCGTTTACGCCGGCCCTTGCCCCCTAGCACGTCGCGGACCTCGGTCACGCGGAAACGCATGCCGGTCGCTTCGCTTGGGCGGCGACCGTAGACGTGCGTCTCGAACAGTTGCAGTATCTCACCGCGCCTCTGGCCGCGCCACATCGCCGCGCTTGTGACCGGCCGGCCATCCTGCATGACCAGGGGATCGAGCAGCGTATACGAATTGACATTGGCCTCGTCGTAGTTGAACTGCTCGTCCTGGCCGCTTGCGCGAGCGGCAACGCCCAACGCCAACAAGGCCGCGCATGCGAGTTTGGCGGATGATGCGATGAGATCGCAGACCGAAGATGACCGACGGGAAGTCTGAGTCATGGCGATAAAACAATGCGGGGGTTGAACGGAGCGGGATCACGCGGGTTTGCGGGGCGGCTATAATGCGCCCCGCTGAGCCGCCACCATTCTGATTCAAGTTGGGAGCCGTGTCATGATCGAAGTCGAGAATCGAGGCGTGGTGTCCGTGTTGCGGATGGCCCGCGGAAAAGGAAATGCGCTCAATCTGGCTTTGCTGGCCGCGCTGGCCGAGGCCTTAGACGCACTGGAACGGGGACCGGCTCGCTCGGGCGTGATCACCGGCCAAGGAAGTGTATTCGGCGCCGGCGTCGATCTGCCAGAGTTGCTGGCCGGCGGAGAGGGTTACATCCGGCGGTTTCTGCCAAAGATGGTCGATGTTTTCAAGCGGCTGGCTACTTTCCCCAAGCCGCTGGTCGCGGCCGTCAATGGCCATGCCATCGCCGGCGGCGCGATCATCATGTTGGCTTGCGACGTGCGATTGCTGGCCACCGGGTCCGCTCGAATCGGACTCAGCGAAATCCAGGTGGGCGTGCTGTTTCCCTCCTGGGCCCTGGAGATCGCGCGGTACACAACGCCCCGCGAACATTTTTCGTCGCTGATTTGCACGGGCCAGACCTGGCAACCGGTCGACGCCTTGGCCCGCGGTCTGGTCGATGAGTTGGTCGCGCCCGAGGGGCTGTTGGATCGGGCCTGCACGGTGGCCAGCGAGTTGTCCGAACTGGCGCCTGCGATATTCGAGACAACCAAGCTGGCCGCGCGACGACCGATGATCGAGTCGGCCGAACGACTTCGCCCCGGCGATGCGGCGATCGTCGACAACTGGTGTTCGCGGGAAACGTTGGCGAACATCGCGGCGTTTGCCGAGCGCAACATCAAACGGCGATCGTAGCAGAGCGACGACAGGCATTTGCTCGTTGGCCGCCACGCATCGCCGGAGTACACTGAGGCGGTTGATCTCGGTGAACGTGGCAACACGCGGGGATTGCAATCGATGCTGAGACTTTCGATCGTTGCGGTGCTGGTCAGTCTGATTTCGATCGCGCACTCAAACGCCGCGGACGGGATCGTGTGTTTTGCGCGGCAGGCGAATCGACTGGAGATCAAGGTCGACGACGTGGCAATGGCGACGTACGTCTTTCGCGACGACAAGATCCTGCGTCCTTACTTTGCCAATCTCCGCGCTCCCAACGGTCTCCAGGTGACTCGCAACCATCCGCCGGTCGCCGGAGTTGACGCCGCGGACCACGACACCATGCATCCGGGGCTGTGGCTGGCATTCGGCGACGTTTCGGGCGGCGACTTCTGGCGCAACAAGGCCAAAGTCGAGCACGTCGAGTTTGCGTCCGCGCCCCGCGTGGACGGCAATAACGGCACGTTTACTGTCCGGAATCGCTATGCTCGCGGCGATCAGACCGTGTGCGAAGAGTTATGCCGCGTGGCGGTTTTTGCGCGAGCGAGCGGTTATTGGATCGTGCTGGATTCACGATTCTCGGGCCCGGATGATTTCTACTTTGGCGATCAGGAGGAGATGGGGCTCGGCGTTCGCGTGGCGACGCCGCTGGCCGTCAAGAACGGCGGAGCGCTGCTGAATAGCGACGCGTTAAGCGGCGAGAAGCAGGTTTGGGGCCGGCTAGCCGACTGGTGCGATTACGGCGGGACGATCGATGGACAACCGGTTGGTGTGACGCTGATCCCCGACCCGGCAAACTTCCGACGCTCGTGGTTCCATGCCCGCGATTATGGGTTCATGGCCGCCAATCCGTTCGGGCGTCAGGCATTCACCAAGGGCGACAAGAGCCAGGTTGTGGTGCCCGCGGGCGAATCGCTGCGGCTGCGCTTCGCTGTGCGTGTGCATGCGGCCGCCGGCGAGCTGCCGTCCGCATACAGCGAGGCGCTGACGTTGTTCGCCAGAGACCGATGAAAGCGGCTGGGCCTGCCGCGCGGCAGTATCGGAGCAGTAAAATGGATCGCGACGCGATGGAACCGCCGAAACACCTAGATCCGCGCACGTACCTGGCCGCCGAGCGCACACTGTTGGCGTGGATACGCACCGGGCTGGCCATGATGGGGTTCGGATTCGTCGTGGCCCGCTTTGGATTATTTCTGCGCGAGTTGGCCGTCGCGAGCGATGCACCGCCCGAACGCCGGCTGGCCGCGTCGCTGTGGTTCGGCACGACGCTTGTCATGTTGGGAGTAGTTGTCAACGTCTGCGCCGCGCTCCAGCATTGGAGTACGCTGCGCCGGCTCGCGGCGGGCCAGCCGATCGGTGGCCGATGGCTGTCGCTGGCGACGATAACGGCCTTGGCCCTGGCGGTATTGGGATTGCTGATGGCGATCTTCCTGGGAAGCCAAACCGGGTGATCGTGTAAGTTTCCGTCGGTCGCACTGTACATGACTTTGGTTACCCACCGGTTCGAAATGCCTGGAGAACGTACTCGATGACGCGAACTCACTCGACGCGGAGAATCGTTGGTTTGGCATTGTTCGCGTGGCTTGCCGCGAGCGCCTGGACGCTGGGCGATGACTGGCCGCAGTGGCGCGGTCCGAATCGCGACGGCGTGTGGCGGGAAGATGGACTCGTGGATAAGTTCGCCGACAAAGAGCTCAAGGTCCGCTGGCGGCAACCCATCGGCAGCGGTTATAGCGGTCCGACCGTGGCGGGCGGGCGCGTGTACGTCACCGATCGCGTGGTCGAGCCGAAGCAACTCGAGCGCGTACATTGCTTCGACTGGAAGAGCGGCGAACCACAGTGGAGCCATAGCTACGATTGCGCCTACCGAGACGTCGGCTACACGGCCGGGCCCCGCGCGAGCGTCACGATCGACGACGGCCGCGCCTATTCGCTGGGCTCGATGGGTAACTTTTTCTGCTTTAACGCCGCGACCGGCAAGGTGCAGTGGAGCAAAGATCTCAACACCGAATACAAGATCCGCATGCCAATCTGGGGCATCGCCGCCTCGCCCTTGGTTGAAGGCGGTCTGGTGATCGTGCAGATCGGCGGAGAAGGCGCCTGTCTGGTGGCCTTCGACAAGCAGTCCGGCGCGGAGGCCTGGCGAGCGCTCGATGACATGGCGTCGTATTCCGCGCCGATCATGATCGAACAAGCCGGCCGGCGCGTGCTGGTCTGTTGGACCGGCGACAGCGTGGTAGGCATGGACGCCAAGAGCGGAAAGGTCCATTGGCAACACCCCTTCAAGCCGGCCAAGATGGTCATCAACATTGCCACGCCGGTGCTGGAAAAAAATCGACTGTTCTTCACCAGCTTTTACGATGGGTCGCTGATGCTGGACGTTTCGCCCGACAAGCTGGAAGTCGAGCCGCTGTGGAGGCGGATAGGTCGCGACGAGCAGCATACTGATGGGCTGCACTCAATCATCAGCACGCCCCATTTGGAGGGCGACCACGTGTACGGCGTCGACAGCTACGGTGAATTTCGATGTCTGGATGCCAAGACCGGGGAGCGCGTGTGGGAGAGCTTGCAGCCGACGCCGAAGTCGCGCTGGAGCACGATTCACATGGTCAAGAACGGCCAGCGGATGTGGATGTTCAACGAGCGCGGGGAATTGATCATCGCCAAGCTTTCGCCACAGGGGTACGAAGAGATCAGCCGTGCGAAGTTGATCGCGCCCACCAAAGTGCAGTTGGCACAGCGCGGCGGGGTCTGTTGGTCGCATCCGGCTTTTGCTCACAAGCACGTATTTGCCCGCAACGACGAGGAGCTTGTGTGCGCCAGCCTTGTAGTCGGAGAGAACTAATCAACGTTCGCGTATGGAATCTTGCGACAGATAGCTCTGGCATAATAGGACGACTAGGTAGCTAGCAAGCAGCCCGGACTTCGCGATTGACCGATTGTCCGGTTTCGTTACAATCTCAGGCGGTTTAGAAGGCGCTCGCTCAAGAGAGGGTCAATAAGTCTGAGCGCTGGCTGCGCATTCCCATAAAAAATTCGAAGCGCGGACAGGGTTCAAGCAAGCAGGGAACGCTTAGCATGAACGTCCACCGGCTAGCCGCGGGTGTCGTCGTTCAAGCGCCGGCAAAGTTGAATCTCTTTTTCGAGATACTTGCCAAGCGCGACGACGGATATCATGAGATCGAAACGCTCATGGTGCCGATTCGTTTGTACGACACCCTTACGGCCACGAGCGAACCGAATGGCCAGGTGCGCGTCGCCTGCCGCTGGGCCGAGCGCGGCGCCGAGGCTACGCTGGGCGAGCTGCCCGCCGAGGAAGATAATCTGGCCACCCGCGCCGTGATGCTTTTGCGGCGCCGTCTGGGAGTGGCCAACGGCATATCCATCGATCTGGTGAAGCGCATCCCGTCGGCCGCGGGGTTGGGGGGCGGTTCGAGCGACGCGGCCGCGGCGCTGTTGGCCGCCAACACGCTCTGGAATCTCGGTTTGTCCGCCGCGTCTCTGCAAGAGATCGGCGCCGAGCTAGGTAGCGACGTGCCTTTTTTTCTGGGTCGCGGAGCGGCTGTCTGCCGCGGCCGTGGCGAGCGCATCGAACCGCTCGGCGGCGCCGGGGCGCTCGACTTCGTGTTGGCCCGCCCGCCCGAAGGGCTCGCCACCGCCAAGGTCTATGCCAATTGCCGCGTGCCTTCGGCGCCGCGCTCGATGACCCCCCTGATTGCCGCGCTCGAAACCGGCGACTCGCGGGCCCTGGCTCGCTCGACGCACAATCGCCTGGAAGAGGCCGCGGAGTCGCTGTCGCCTTGGATCTCTCGATTGCGGAAAGAGTTCGCCAGTCAGGATTGCCTGGCGGCCCAAATGAGCGGCAGCGGGACCGCTTATTTCGGAATCTGCCGGCACGCGCGCCACGCACGGCGCGTCGCGCGACGTTTACAGGCCCGAAACGTCGGGCACGTCTATCCCGTGAGTTCGAGCAACTAACGCCCACTTCGCAAGGAGAATGGCCGTGGAAATCACCGAGGTCCGCATCAAGCTCATGGAAGAGTCCAGCGAACGGCTTCAGGCGTTCTGCTCGATCACGTTCGATAACAGCTTCGTGATCCGCGATCTGAAAATCATCGACGGCTCCAACGGTCCGTTCGTGGCCATGCCCAGTCGCAAGCTCACCGCGCATTGCCCGCAGTGCGGCTGCAAGAACCACTTGCGTGCCGCGCACTGCAACCAGTGCGGCGGACGGCTGGCGGACGATCGCTCGGTCAAGGACGAGGACGGACGCGCGAAGCTCTACGCCGATATCGCCCACCCGATCAATTCCGCCTGCCGTGAGATGATCCAGGACCGCGTGATCCGCGAGTTTCAAACGGAGCTAGGGCGCTCGAAGCTGCCGGGCTACAAGTCGACTTACGACGATTACGATTCGGAAGACGCGGTCTCGACGAACTCGCAAGCTCATGGCAAAGACCACTCCGCCAGGCGCGACAAGACGCAGGTGCAACCGCCGGAGTCGCATCCCCGCAGCCCGCACACGGTGCCGAACAACGTCGACCATCGGGCCGGCCGTCGCGGCGCCCCACAACAGGAAATCAAGCGAGACGGTTTTGGCGCAGGCATTTTCAATAGCCAAAGCGACTCGACCACGACAAACCGGGGATCCTTGCCCTGACGGGTTGTGACGTTTGTGCCATTGTTGCCGCCGCGCGCAGTTAGGCCGATCGGCGCGAATGTGCGGCCATCGAGGCCACTGCTGGCCGCCGCAAGCGTGTTGCCAAAAATCAACACGTGGCGTTTGCACATCGTTGGGCGTGGGGTATGGTTGCTTATCCTACCTTTCGCGCCTCGAGCGCGAAATCGAGTCCCCGCCCCGAGAGAGAGAATCATGCGCAAATTGCTCGTTCTGTCGTTTCTAGGAATTGTCGCCGGCGCCGCGGGCTGCACGCGCGGACCCTGTGGCGAGACCTGGCGACCCGGATACTACTTGTTTGGCGTCGGCCGACAAAATTACCAGGGGTATCAACAGCCCGCCCAATGCTGCGATCCATGCGGCGGCTCCGGGGCGAACTACGGCGCTGGTATGATCTCTGGCGGCGAGATGATGATGTCGCCGGGCCCTGGAATGCAGCAAGCGCCCTGCTGCCAATAGCTCGTAGCGGTTCAGGCTTGCCGCGGACCGGCTAGGCGAAATAGCCGACCGCATTTCGAAACACGCGCAACCCGTCCTCCGCATCCACCGACGGTCGACGGGTCCAGCGCGGATGTTGCGTGGGATCGACGTGCCGCTCGGGATGCGGCATGAGACCGCAGACTCGGCCCGTCGCATCGCAAACGCCCGCGACATCTCCCCACGAGCCGTTCGGATTGTCGGGATACGGCACGCTCGGTCCGGCCGTCGCTTGGGCGTCGCTCGCCGAACGCGCTCCGTAACGAAGCACGATCTGGTTATTTTGTGCGAGATCTCGCAGCGCCTGTTCCGTGCGCGGCGCGAAACGGCCCTCGGCATGCGCCACCGGCAAGTACATCGAATCGATTCCGGCGAAGAAAATCGATTTCGATCCCGAGGTGTACAGCGGTACCCAGCGATCTTCGAACTTGCCCGACTGGTTCCAGGCCAACGTCGCCGGCGCCGAAAAATCGGTCTCTAGCGGCAGGAGCAAGCCGCTTTTCAGCAGGACCTGAAATCCATTGCAGATCCCCAGGATCAGCTTTCCGGCTGCCTTGAACTCTTGCAGACAATCGGCCAGATGGTGGCGGATCTGATTTCCCAAAATGCGCCCCGCCGCGACGTCGTCGCCGTAGCTGAATCCGCCCGGCAGGCAGATGACTTGATACTGCGACAATTGCCGCGGCGAATCGAGCAACACGTTGACGTGCAACAGCTCCACCAGTCCGCCGACCAGTTGAAAGGCGTAGGCGGCCTCGGCGTCGCAGTTCGTGCCCGGAGCTCGTAAAATCAAAATGCGCGGCTGAGCCATGAACGGTTTGATCCCTCGGGTCAGATTCTCCCCAAGTGCAATCGTCTCCTTAGGTCCAATCGAGCGGAGCTTGCCAGGCGGCCTTCAAGCTGCCGACGGCGGCGGCCAGCACGACGCGCCCGCCCGAGGCGATTTCCAGTTTTTTCGATTCAGTCACCTGACCAATTCGCGCGTGCGGCACGCCGGCCAGAAGGTCTTCGAATCCGCCGGCCGACCCAGGCGGCACTTCGCACAGAAACCGGGTGTTCGATTCCGCGAAAAGCAAAACCGCATCGAGCGACTGCTCTCCCTGCAAACGGTTCGGCACTTGCGCCAAGTCGATTTTCGCGCCGAGTCCGCCCGCCAGAGACATCTCGGCCGCGGCCGCGGCCAGACCACCCTCGCTCAAGTCGTGGCACGCTCGCACCAGTCCGGCGGAGATCGCCCTGTGGATCGCGGCGAAGGTGGCTTTAGCCGCCTTGGCATCGACTTTCGGAACTCGCCCGCCGGTCAGGCCGTGTACTTTGCAAAAGTGCGATCCGCCCAGTTCGTCCTTCGTTTCTCCAACCAGGTAGAGCAGGTTGCCAGATTCTTTACAATCCATGCTGACGGCGCGCGAGACGTCGTCGATCTGACCCAACGCGCTGATCAACAGCGACGGCGGCACGCTGATCGATTGCGACTGCCCGGCCGCGTCGATGAAGCGAAACTCGTTGTTCAAGCTATCCTTGCCGCTGATGAACGGCGTCGCCAGCTCGATGGCCAGGTCGTGGCAAGCCAGGGCCGCTCGCACGAGCGAACCCAGCGTTTGCGGGCGATCCGTATTGCCCCAACAAAAATTGTCGAGGATCGCGATCCGCGACGGATCGGCTCCGACCGCGACGCAATTGCGAATGGCTTCGTCAATGGCGCTCGTGGCCATGTGATAAGTATCGAAATCGCCGAAATAAGGATTCATGCCACAGGCGACCACGATGCCCCGCCGCGAGCCGAGCACGGGCCGCAGCACGGCCGCATCGCTGGGACCGTCGTTTTCCAGGCCCACCAGCGGCTTGATGACGCTGCCGCCTTGCACTTCGTGGTCGTATTGGCGAATGACCCAATGTTTGCTGGCCACGTTGAGCGAGCCAAGAATTTGGTGCAACGTGCTCGCATGATCCGCTCCGGCGGCGTCGATTGAGGCGGCGGTTTCCAGCGGCGGAGCGTAAACCGCCTCGCGCACCACCGGCGGCCGACCGCCGTGCAGAAACTGCATCGGCAAATCCGCCACCTGGTTGCCTTCGTAGGTCAGTCGCAGTCGGCCGGTCGGCAGGTACTTGCCGATGATCGTCGCTTCGACCCCCTCAGAGGCCGACAATGCCGAGAATTCGTCCCACTGCTCGGCGCCCACCGCCAACACCATCCGCTCTTGAGCTTCGGATATCCAGATCTCGGTATATGACAATCCCTCGTACTTGACCGGCGCGCGGTCCAGCCAGACCTCGGCGCCGATATGCTCGCCCATCTCGCCCACCGCGCTTGAGAATCCGCCGGCGCCGCAATCGGTGATGGCATGAAACAGTCCGCGGTCGCGAGCTTGCAGAATTACGTCCACGACCATCTTCTCAGTGATCGCGTTGCCAATTTGCACAGCGCCGCCGGAAAGGCTTTCGCTCTGGTGGGTCAGTTCGGCCGAGCTGAACGTGGCGCCGTGGATTCCATCGCGGCCCGTGCGCCCGCCGACCGCCACGATATAGTCGCCGGCCAGCGGCTCCTTGAACGACTTGTCGTGGGGAATCAAACCCACGTTGCCACAGAACACCAGCGGATTGCCCAAGTAGCGCGGATCGAAGTAAATCGCGCCGTTGACCGTGGGAATGCCCATCCGGTTTCCGTAATCGCGAACCCCGGCGACGACGCCGTGCATGACTCGTCGCGGGTGCAGCGCCCCGGCCGGCACGCTCTCGGCGGCGGTATCAGGCGGAGCGAAGCAGAACACGTCGGTGTTGCAGATCGGCTTCGCGCCCATGCCCGTGCCCAGAGAGTCGCGGATGACACCGCCCATGCCGGTGTTGGCGCCGCCGTAGGGCTCGAGCGCCGAAGGGTGATTGTGCGTTTCGACCTTGAAGACGACGTTGTATTCATCGTCGAAACGAATGATGCCGGCATTGTCGGAAAACACGCTGACGCACCAATCTCGATCGCCGAGCGATTTGCGAATCGCGACAGTGGCGGCAAAGATCGTTTCCTTGAGCATGTTTTGAAACGTGCGCGAGCCCTCGGGCCCCGAATAGGTGATGCGGCCGGCCAAGGTCTTGTGGCTGCAGTGCTCGCTCCAGGTTTGGGCGACGGTCTCCAACTCGACGTCGGTCGGATCGCGCCCGATCTGGCGAAAGTGATCCTGGATCGTGCGCATCTCGACCAGCGACAGGTAAAGTTGCCCCTCGCGGCTCAAGCGCGTCAGACCCTCGTCGTCGAGTGAACTCAGCGGAACAGTGACCAACGCAAAGCGGTAGGACGACCCCAGCTCCAGCCGGTCGAACTTCAGAGGGCCGACGACCACCTGCTCGATGGCGTCGTTGGCCAGCACGTTTTTGCAGAGCCGCTGCAACCGATCGGCCGACAGGTCCGCTACCCACACCTTGCGCAGCGTGCGCACCGCATCCACGGGGATCTCGAGATCCGCGATCGCCGCCAGCGCGCTTTGGGCCACCGGATCCATGACGCCCGGCTTGGGCAAGACGTGAACGACGTGCCAATTTCGGTCCTTCCGGTCGGTGTGAGTGAAAGCGACCGAGGGATCCAAAAGCCGAGAATCGCCGATCTGGGCGATCACCGGCCGCTCGACCACGCCATCGACGAGCAGCTCGCGGGCAATCCGGCCCAGTTGGCTTTCGTCGAGCGTGCCCTGAAGTAGATAGCCGTGCGCGGCAACAACGCCCAATTGCTCGTCTAGCCCTAGCTCGGCGGCGGCCATTCTGACGGCCAGCGAGGCCCGATCCGGCTCGCCGGGCGCAGGATAAATATCAACTTCCCATAGCATCTCGGTTGGTCCGTCCGTGGTTGCAAGCGTTTCTGATAGCCTACGAATTGCGTACAACCCCGACAAGCCGTAATGGCCGACCAATACCGTGAGTTATTGGAGCCGTGGTGGCCCGCGCGATGAGGCGACAAACATGCTATTCTAATGGGTCGGAATTGCATGGACGGCCGATTCGTGACGCAATAGCGAAGGAAAAAAGATGAAAAGCAATTCGAAAGAGTGCGAAGACATCGACCAGGCCGGTTTAGTAGCCGAGGTCAACCGCCTCCTCAATGCGATCGCCTTGCATCGACGCGAGCACACTGGCGGACCCTATTGTGCGCGCGACCGAAAGCTGTACGCCGCGATCGGATTCACGTCGCCGGCGCCAGTCAGTTCCCAATCATGCGAGAGGATCCTCGAAAAGCCTAAGCCGAAGTAGGGGTTGGAAAGACACCACTCCAGGAAAACAGCGCGCCAAGAGAGTTGCCGTGTAGTTTTTCACTTGTCCACGGTATCTCGGATGCGCTTGGCCTCGGCCAACAGTCGGTCGAGCTCCACGCTGTCGCCGGCCGCGAGCGCCTGCTGCCACTGCTCGAGGCGAGCGGAAAACTGCTCAAGCGAGGCCGACAGGTTGTCGCGGTTGGCCAACATGATTTGCCGCCACAATACCGGGTCGCCCGCGGCAATGCGCGTCGTGTCCTGCCATCCGCTGCCGGTAAGCGAAACGTACTCCTCGGGAGTCGAACCCGCAATGGCCGCGGCCACCAGATGCGGCAGGTGACTCGTTACGGCCACGGCCCGATCGTGCTCGTCGGCCGACATTTCTCGAACATTCGCGCCGAGCGCTTTCCAAAAATCGCCGACCGCACGCAAGTCGTCCGCTTGGGTATTCTTCGAGAGCGTCACCACGACGGTGCGGTCGACAAACAGATCGGCCGTTGCGTGCTCGGGTCCCGATTTCTCGTTGCCCGCCAGCGGATGACTGCCGACGAAACGCACAAGTGGGTTCCAGGATGGCTCCGCAAGCGCGGCGTCCAATTCGTGCACGATGTCGCGCTTCGTACTGCCAACGTCGGTAATCAATGTGCCCGGGCGGCAGAGCGGATTGATCGTGCGGGCCAGAGCGGCAATGTGCGCGACCGGCGCACAGAGCACCACCAGGTCGGCCTCGGCCACGGCGGATTTTGCATCCGCGGCGATCTCGGTGATGGCCCCGCGGCGCCATGCGGTTTCCAGCGTGGCGGCGCGCGAGCCAAAGCCTACGATCGATCGGGCCAGGTTACGGCTGCGCAGTGCCAGGCCGAGCGATCCCCCGATCAGGCCGACCCCGGCGATGGCGACACAATTCAATTCTTTCATGGCCGGGCCAGGTTCCAATCGCTGCCGAATTCCAGAGCTCGGCGAAGTGTGATCGCCGGGACGGCAGAGAAGGAATTGTAACAGATGCCCTTGGCACGTGAAGGCTGTGGGCCCCAGCGAGCGGCCATTTGAACGTCGGGCGAGTATTCGGCCGCGACGCAAGCCGCTAAGCTACAAGCTCGGGAGAGCGCGCAACCACCTTCGGCGAATTGACTCATGCTCGGCGAACCGCGGATTGGCCTGAAGCCTTTGGCTGCCCTTTGTCGGCGGCTGGCGATCTCGCTCGGCGCGGGGGTCGATGTGCGCACCGTGTGGATGCGCGAGGCGGCCAGCGCGCAGGGCATCGGCCGTCGGCAACTCTCGAAGATCAGCCAAGGCGTCGCCGGCGGCGTGTCGATGAGCGATTCACTCAAGCAGACTGGAAAATACTTTCCCGAGTTCTTCCGCGAAATCGTGCGGGTTGGCGAGGAAAGCGGCCACTTGCCGGAAGTTTGCCGGCAACTCGCGGCGCACTACGAGCACCAGCTCAAGCTGCGACGCACGCTGTGGGCTTCGCTCACCTGGCCGCTGGCGGAACTGACGCTGGCCCTGACCGTGGTGGGGGTCGTGATTTGGGTGATGGGCGCGATTCCGCAATTGGCGAAGAACAAGGTCGACCTGTTCGGCTTCGGGTTGATCGGCACGCAGGGCCTGTTGGTCTATCTGTTGCTGTTGGGGGCCTGCGGCCTGGGCGGATTTTTCGCCTACCGGGCCATGCTCCGCGGCGCGCTGTGGACATCGACCGTGCAACGTGTGTTGATGCGGGTGCCGCAACTCGGTCGGGCGCTCGAGACGCTGGCGCTTGCCCGGCTGGCCTGGGCGTTGCACGTGACGCTCAACTCGGGAATGGAAATTAAGTCGGCTTTGCGCATGTCGCTTTCGAGCACGCAAAACGTGATCTACAAGCAGCATATCAAGGCCGTGGTGGCCGCCGTTGGCGCCGGCCAAGAGGTGCATGAGGCGTTTCGCGGAACGCGGGTCTTTCCGCTCGGTTTTCTGGATGCCGTTCAGGTGGGCGAAGAGAGCGGGCAGCTCGTCGAGTCGATGGGCAACCTGTCGGTCCAGTATCAGGACGAGGCCCGCGTGGCGATGAACACGATCACCGTGCTGATCGGTTTGGCGGTGACGGCCTTGATTGCCGGCCTGATCATTTTCTTGATCTTCCGCGTGTTCGGCTTTTACATCGGCACGATTAACGACGCGCTCAACACGCGGTAAGAGAATTAGCGATCCTAGAGCTGACGCCCTAGGCTATTACATGCCGCCGTTCGCGCGGCTTCGGAAACCGTTTGCCTTCGCACCGGTGCAACGCCCGTCCTGAGCCGCAACGCGGCGATACTGCTATAGGCGGGGGCGGGCGAGCCCCTGGGGCGGTCAGCGATCTCCAAATCTCTTGAGAGCCCCGGAGGGGCGGCACTTCGAAGTGAATTCAATCGCGCTACCGAGAGCGGAATCGGCCGGCCTGCCCGACGATGTCGAGACCGACCAACTCGTTCCAGGCCGACAGGAAACGCCCGAACATGCTACCGGGCGAACCGCCGCCGATCGGCTGACCGTTGATCTTGAGAACCGGCGTCACGCAGGGCTCTGTCAAATATCGCACGATTTACGGCACCCTCGAACTTTGATTGATGAGAAGAGTTCTTCGGAACGCTCCGCTGTGAGTTAGGCGGCAGAGAGTCGTCGCCGGGGCGATTCCCCGCAAAAAGAACCATTTACGGGAGTGGAGTTCAATTCCAGTCTCCCGGATTGCCTCGTTCGGGTATGGAATCCTGCCCTTCAACGGGCATAGAATCAGGGCGCTCGCCCGCCGGCGGACGCTAGATTCAATGGGCAATTGAATACGGCTGCTCGGTTCGGCTTGCGGCATGGGCCCTTCGTCAATCACTCTCCAGAGGATCGAATACGATGTGGTGGCGACTGCTTCTGAACGCATCTGGGTCGTGTCCTTGGTTTGTAAGCGTTGGGTTGGCAATCATCCGGGTTGTAACCGGGCTTGCCTTGTGCATTGTGTTTGAGAAGGTGTTGCCGCGTGATGGAGCATGGGGACCACAGGACTGGTTTGTGCAAGATGTAGCCAAGATGGGATTTCCCGCCCCACATTTCTTCGCATGGTGTGCTGCTCTGTCCGAGTTCATTGGCGGCATTCTATTGGTGCTGGGACTGCTCACACGCCCCGCGGCATTTTTCAATGCCGTGACCACGTTTGTAGCTGCGTTTGTCTTCCATCAGGCGGACCTGACTGGCAAAGGCTTACTCGCCACACTGTTTTTTGCTTTGACCTCGGCGATCTGCTTCGCCGGGCCGGGTAGTCTGAGTCTTGACGCCCTGTTGAGTCGGCTGTTTCGCCCTCGCGCAGTTGATCGTACCCACATCGGCTAATGTATCAGTAGTTCCGGCACAATCGGGTTGCTGCGATCAAATAATGAACGACTTATTGAAAGACTCTCCCCTGTATGTCCGCCAATCTGGCAATCCGGCCGGTCCGACGGTTGTTTTTTTGCACGCGATAGCCACGAGCGGATGGATGTGGCACAGGCAAGCCGAATTGCTCCCCGATTTTAACTGCCTAATTCCCGATCTGCCTGGTCACGGCCAAAGCAACCGGCTCTCCTGGAATTCTCTAGCAGATACAGCGAAAAGGGTCCGAGACGTAATCCGTCGAGGCTCCCCTTCGGGACAGGCCCATATCGTTGGTCTTTCACTGGGAGCCTTTGTTGGAATGCAGCTCTTGTCCGATTCGTCGGAAGTTGTCGATCGCGCCATCCTCAGCGGGTTGAATGTTATGCCGCTGCCCTCCAAGCGAGCCATGCTGGTTATGGGTTTTCTCATAGCGCCAATCATGAAAGTTGGCATGGTGGCGCGCGCGAACGCCAGAGTTCTAAAAATCCCACCTGATCAGGTTGAAGACTATTGTTGCACTTTAAGGCAAATGACAGTCCAGGCCTTTCTCGCAGCCAGTCGGGACGCTGTAAACTACAAGATGTCGGATTCACTTGGTGGCATAAAAACGCCCACGCTGATCGTCGCTGGTGCAAAGGAGCACGCATTAATTCTCAAGTCGCAGCGAGTTCTCGCGGACGCCATGCCGTCGGCTAGCGCCGCAATCGCGCCTAATGTGGGCCATGGCTGGAATGGCGAAGCTCCAGAACTGTTTGCGAGGATGATTACGACATGGGTGCAAGGCCAGCCATTGCCGGACGGCCTACTGCCGATCACACCGACGACCTAGGGCGCGAGGCTTTTGAGTCGTAGTAAGTCTGGAGTGAGCGAAATGTACTATTCAATCTCGTATTCTTGGTTAAGCCGCGGCTTGGTTCGGTTTCATTAACTCGTCAACATATGAGACGTGCCAGAAAACGACCGATAATCGCCAACAATTGAGGTGGCAAGAGTTGTGATAGGATTTGAACTTCGCAGCTACTCGCCGAACGACCGGTTGCGCTGAACACCAAATGGAATGTATTGATTTTGCCCGTCGAATTGAACTGCGATCGCTGCTGACGATTCCATCGCAAACCGGAATCCGTCAATGGGAAACAGCTCCTCGCGATTGCTCGCGAAGAGCTGTTGTGTTTTAAGTCAACTCGACTGGATTCGAACGCGGCCCGCTACCGAGACTGGAACTGCCGGGCCTGCTCGACGATGTCGAGACCGACAAGCTCGTTCCAAGCCGATAGGAAACGCCCAAACATGCTACCTGGCGAACCGCTGCCGATCGGCTGGCCATTGATCTTGAGAACCGGCAACATGCAGGGCGAGGTGCTGGTGAGGAAAATCTCGCTGGCCGCCAGGCATTCGGCCACCGTCAACGCGCGCTGCGTGCAAGGAATGCCTAGTTTTTCTGCCAGGCCCATCAGAACGCCGAGGCTGATGCCCGGCAGGATCTTTTCGAGGGGCGGCATGACGAGCCCCCCCTGCTCTTCACAGAGCACGATGTTGGCCGTGGTGGCCTCGGTGACAAAGCCATCCTCGTCGGTCATCAAAGCTCGACTGCCCAGTATGCGGAGCCGAGCTTGCCGATCGGCAAGGTAATAGTGCATGCGGCTGCGGCACTTCAACTCGGGCGGCCAACTTCGGGCGGAGACCTGCACGACGTCGGTCGTGGCCATCGATTCGCCGCCTGCGTATTTATCGGCCCAAAGATGAAAGCGCAAGGGCAAGGTGTGCAGGCAGACCGTGGGGGACGCGGGCAGTCCGGGAATTTCGTAGAGACCGGGAGTGACGAACATCGTTAGGCCCAGATCGTCCCCATTCGCCAACAGGGCGTGGTTGGTGGCAGTCAACTCCTGGGCGATCTCGGCCAGCCGCTCGAGACTGATGCCAGGATCGACGCCTACCAGGTCCAGCGAACGGGCGAGCCGCTCGATATGGGCTTCGAGTTGAAACAGCTTGCCGCCGAACGTTCGCAATTGCTCGGCGACCGTCGTGCCTTGCACGAAGCCGCCGTCCCAAACCGAAACAGCCGCCTGCGAGGCGGGCAGAAAGCGTCCGTTCAAGTAGGCTTGCGGTTCGGCCATGATTGTTGAAATGGTGGGAAATCGATCCGTTCGCAGGACAATAAAAACGGCTACGCGGTCGACATTGCCCAGCGCCGACCTTGGCAGGTGTCGCGGCGGGCAAACTCGGCGTCCAGCGCCAACCGCACGGCCGGCTTGTCGAGACACCAGGCCGGACCGATGAAGTAGTCGGCGGGAGCGTCGCCGCTGACGCGCTCGACCAGGGTGGTGGGCGGCAGCAATTCCAAAAAATCGACAACCGTCCCAATGTATTCGTCGCGCTCGATCAGCGTGACTTCACCGCGAGCCACCTGATCGGCTAGCGGGGTATTCTTGACGGCATACAAGTTGTGGATCTTGACGGCGTCCAACTCCAGTCGAGCCAGCTCGCGTGCCGTGGCCAACATGTCCTCGCGGGTCTCGCCGGGCAGGCCCAGCATCACGTGCGCGCAAATCTCAAATCCTCGGTGGCGGCTGCGGGCCATCGCGTCGAGAAACGCGTCGTAATGATGGCCGCGATTCATCCAATCCAAGGAACGATCGTGGATCGTCTGCATGCCATATTCGACCGATAAATACGTGCGACCGGCGATCTCGCTCAACAGATCGAGCACGTCGTCGCCCACGCAATCGGGCCGCGTGCCGATGGCCAGTCCGACGACGGCGGGATGCGACAGTGCCTCTTCGTAAACTTCGCGCAGCCGCTCGACGGGGGCATGGGTGTTGGTGGCCGGCTGGAAGTACGCCAGAAAGCGATCGACCCTCTGGTAGCGCCGCCGAAGCTGGCGGATTCCCTCGTCGATCTGGTCGCGGATGCCCTGCCGAGGAAGTCGCCGGCTGGGGCTGAAGCTGCGGTTGTCGCAAAACGTGCAGCCGCCCAAGGCTACGGTCCCGTCAACATTGGGACAGGTGAAATGGGCGTCGACGCTGACCTTTTGCACCCGGGCGCCGAAGCGATGCCGCAGAAAGTGGCCATAGCGATAGTAGCGCAGTCCGGCGGCCGACCAGTCGAAGTGCGTGGTAGTTGTCACGTGGTCGCCAGGGTGGGAAAACGGGCCAGTTTCCCCGGTTTGCAAATGAGCGGAAGCCCTTGGCCGGGGGCCGGTTTGGGTCAATTTTGGTTGACTAGAAAATAGCCGCTACGTAAACTAAAATTTGGCCCAAGTGGTGGCCAACCAGCCGATCATAAGTCCTATCTACCACCGTCACAAGAGAAGATGCACTGACATGCATGGCGAACTGATCCCGGTGGGGGGCGGCGACCCGATTCCGCTGCTAAAGAAGAATTTGCTCGTCGGCCGTCGCGAGAGCTGCGACATCGTTCTGCGGTTTTCCAACGTCTCGGCCCATCATTGCCAGCTCACCTGCAATGGCGGTTACTGGTACGTCAAAGATCTCCAAAGCCGCAACGGAATCAAGGTCAACGGCTCCCGTGTGTCCGGCGAAAAGCGGTTGGATCCGGGCGACGAGTTGTCCATCGCCAAGCATAGCTACGACGTGCGTTACTCGCCGCACGACCTGGGCGCCGTGGGCCCGCCCCCGGTCGACGACCAGACCGCCGACGTGATGAAGCAGTCGCTGCTGGAACGCGCCGGCCTGGAGTTCAAGAGCAAACCGCAGGCGACCTCGACAAAAGAGCCCAGGACCGGGCGCTTCGACGTCCTGGACGACAGCGCGGGGCAGATTAACGATCCGAATCGGCCCGTATGAGTCAGACAAACCCTGAATCCGCCGGAGTTCCCGCACGCTTGGAACCATCTTTTTCGAACACGCCAAGGCAAGTTGCTTTCGTTGGGCTTGGACCCAGCACTTAATGGCTGACAAGAAGAAGCACAAACTTCGCGCCGAGTTCCGGAAGAATCGCTCCGGACGGGCTCGCACCGACGATTGGACTCGTCGTTTCCATGCCGATGGCGGCGACGCCAGCGACGAATCGCTCTCCGACGAGCGAATCAGCGGCAAGGGCGACGTCAATCGCAAGCGGACCGTGGTTGGCGCCATGGCAACCGGCGCCGAGGACGGATTCAGCGTCGTGCCCGACGTGGATCTCGCGACCGTCAAGCAGGGCCGCGCGCTGGCCGTGCAAGGGCTTTTGAGCACGGTCGAAGCTGACGACGGCTCGATCTATTCCTGCGCCACGCGCCGACTGTTGAAGACTCTGGCGACCGACCAGCGGCACGTGGTGGCGGCCGGGGACATCGTCTTGTTCCGCCCGGTCGACAACCAGGAAGGAATCATCGAGCGCGTCGAACCTCGCAAATCCGTTCTGAGCAGGGCCATCCGCGGTCGACGACAAATCATCGTCACCAACGTCGATCAATTGCTCATCATCGCCAGCGCCGCCGAGCCCTACCTGAAACCAAATCTGATCGACCGGTTCCTGATAAGCGCCCATAAGAACGGGCTGCGGCCGATCATCTGCATCAACAAGATCGACCTGGTCGATCCGGCGTCGCTGGCGCCGCTAGTCGGCGTTTACAGCCAGATGGGCTATCAGGTTCTGCTGCTGTCGTCCGTGACGGGCTGTGGCATCGATCGCTTGCGGCGCATCATGTCGGGCCGGGCCAGCGTGGTCGCCGGGCAAAGCGGCGTGGGAAAGTCGTCACTGGTCAACGCGGTTGATCCGGCCTTGCGGCTGCGCGTGAGCGCCGTGAGCGCGGAGAGTCAAAAGGGGCGGCATACGACGTCCACCGCCCGGCTGTGGCCGCTGGCATGCGGCGGCTACGTGGTCGACACGCCGGGGATTCGCCAGTTTCAATTGTGGGACGTAATCCCGGCAGAAGTGGCCGGCTACTACCGCGACCTACGGCCTTATATCAACCACTGCAACTTCCCCAATTGCACGCACACGCACGAAACGGGCTGCGCTGTCAAAAACGCGGTGGCCGACGGCTGGCTCGATCTGCGCCGCTACGAAGGCTACTGCCATTTGATGGCCGGGGAGATGGAATGACGAACCCGGCCGGATGTCCAACTGTCTGGTTAAGTAGCAAGGGCGCCCGGGGCGATAGCTGGCATCGGCCCCCCGATGGATTCTTGCTGAATTTGCGTGGGTGGCCGACGGATCGGCTGGTTCGAACGACCCCGGCCGGCCAGGAAAGCGTATGATATCTTGGGAGTCTGATCCGCATCACTTAGGAGGAATTGATCGCCTGTGACAGAAATGAACCGCATAGAGAGTGTCGCCAGCGAGGCGGCCATTCTGGTGGGAGTTCTTCTTCCACACCATCAAATCCACGGCGACCCGCTCGAGGAACTGCAAGGATTGGCGACCACCGCCGGCTCGCGGATCGTCGGCCAGTTGACCCAGCGGCGGCAAACGCCCGACGTGACCGCCTATCTCGGCAAGGGCAAGGTCGAAGAGCTGAAGCGGATGGCGGCCGCCGCGGATGCGGACGTCATCATTTTCGACAACGACCTTTCCCCGGCGCAAACGCGCAACCTCGAGGAAGTCACCGGCGTGAAGGTGCTCGATCGCAGCGAGCTGATTCTCGATATCTTCGCCAGCCGTGCGCAAACGACCCAGGCGCGCCTGGCCGTCGAGTTGGCGCAGCTGCAGTATTCACTGCCGCGGCTCAAGCAAATGTGGAATCACTTGTCGCGGCTCAAGATGGGCATCGGCATGCGCGGTCCTGGCGAAAAGCAGTTGGAAGTCGACCGTCGACTCGTCGAAAAGCGAATCGCGGATCTGCGCGCCGAGTTGAAACTGATCGAACGACGCAAGGAGCGCGAGGTCGCGGCCCGCCGCGATCGCATGACCGTCTCGCTGGTCGGCTACACGAATGCCGGCAAGAGCACGCTGCTCAATCGTCTGACGGGCTCCGACGTGCTGACGGAAAATCGACTGTTCGCCACGCTCGACACGCGCACTCGTCGCTGGCAGTTGCCCGGCTGGGGGCCGGTGTTGTTGAGCGATACGGTCGGTTTTATTCGCGACTTGCCGCATCATTTGATCGCCAGCTTCAAGGCCACGCTGGAAGAGTCGCGACAAGCCGACCTGCTGCTGCACGTCGCAGACGCCAGCAATCCGGCCGCGCTGGACCAGATTAAAGTCGTGTACCAGGTTCTCGAAGAATTGGACATTCAGGCCAAGGACACGCTGCTGGTGCTCAACAAGGTTGACGCGGTCGATCATGCTCAGCGCTCCACGCTGCTGTCGCGCTATCCGCACGCCTTGCCGATCAGCGCCCACACGGGTCAGGGCGTCGACCAACTCGCCGCCGCGGTGAGCACGGCGTTGAGCCATGGGTTTCTGGACGTCGACGTGGAAACGCGCGTCGACAACGGCCGCCTTTTGGCGCTGCTGGCCAACCATGGCGAGGTGCTGTCGAAGCGCTATACCGACAGCCGAGTGATCGTACACTGTCGCATTCCGGAGCGCGCGCTTAGCCACATGCTGGGGCCCGATACCATGATTCGACCGCACGGGCGACCTGAAGCGCACGCGACAAGCGGCGACGGACACGCCGCTTTGAGCAAGGAGCCCAGCCACAACGGAAATGGCAAAGCCGAAGGCAAGCCGGGCGGCTCATCGACAATCGGCCGTTAATGCGCACAGGCGGCCGGTAATGCGCACAGGCGGCCGCTAAAGCACATTGGCCCGGCGACTTCGCGGGAGGCTGACAAACGGAATTCTTTCCGTTATTCTAGAGTCACCAACCATCAACCCGCCTGATCCAACCCGAGGGAGTCTCCGATGCGCACCCGACGCCAGTTCCTGGAAGATTCTATGTTTGCCGCCGCGGGAGCGGTCGCGGCCAGTTCCGCCAATTCGCTCTTGGCCGCCGATGAGAAACCAGGCAGCAAGAGCCCCAACGAGAAGATCGGCGTGGCGGTCGTCGGCACCGGCGGGCGCGGCAAGGACCACCTGGGCGCGTTTTCGAACCGCTCCGACACCGAGATTCTGTACGTCGTGGACGTCGACGAAACCCGCGCTAAGGGCCAGGCCGAGGCTGTCGCCAAGAAACAAGGACGCGAGCCGAAAATCGTCACCGACATGCGCGAAGCCTTCGACGACAAGTCGGTGGAGATTGTCACCACGGCCACGCCGAACCACTGGCATGCCCTGGTGAGCATTTGGGCCATTCAAGCCGGCAAGGACGTGTACGTCGAGAAACCGGTGAGCCACAACGTCAGCGAAGGTCGCCGGATCGTCGAAGCCGCGCGAAAGTACAACCGGATTTGCCAGACCGGCACGCAATGCCGCTCGACCAAGGGCATGCGCGATGCAATGCAATACCTGCACGACGGCAAGATCGGAAAGGTCAAGGTTGCCCGCGGCTTGTGTTACAAGCGCAGGCCGTCGATCGGTCCCTTGGGCAACTACCCGATCCCCAAGGGCGTGAACTACGATCTGTGGCTGGGTCCCGCCCAATATGCGCCGCTGACGCGAAAGAATCTGCACTACGATTGGCACATGCAGCTTCCCTATGGCAATGGCGACCTGGGCAACCAGGGCATTCACCAGATGGATTTGTGCCGCTGGGGACTCGGCGTCGACAAGTTGAGCAACTGGGTGCTGAGCTACGGCGGCCGGTTGGGATATGAAGACGCCGGCGACGCCGCCAACACGCAGATGATCGTCCACGATTACGGCGATCGAGCGCTGGTGTTCGAAGTCCGCGGCCTGGAGACCGGGAAGTATCGCGATGCCAACGTGGGCGTGATCTTCGAAGGGGCCGACGGCTACCTGGTCATGACCAGCTACAGCGACGGCGCCGCCTTCGACCCGACGGGCAACAAGGTGCAAGAGTTTTCCGGCGGCGGCGACCACTACGGCAATTTCCTGCAGGCGGTGCGCAGCCGCAAGCACGAAGATCTGCACGCCGACATTCTGGAAGGACATCTTTCCAGCGCGCTTTGCCACTTGGGCAACATCTCGTACCGACTCGGCAAGCAATTGTCGGTCGATGAAGTCAAGGAACAGCTCAACGGTGTCTCCAGCCCCGAGCATTTGCAGGACACTTACGGGCGGTTCACGCAGCACCTGCAAGACAACAAGCTCGACCTGGGCACCACCAAGTTGTCCTTAGGCGCGAAGCTGGCCATCGATACCGCCAACGAGCGATTCATCGACAATCCGGCAGCCGATGCACTGCTCACTCGTGAATACCGCGCGCCGTTCGTCGTGCCCGCGGCCGGCCAGGTGTAGGTCGACCGCGTACGACCACTCGATTGATTTCCGAGGGCATCCGACTTTTCGAAGCGGATGCCCTCGCTTATTTTCGTCGTCTTCCGACTCAACTTCGGGAACATTAACTTCTCAAATCGACATGCCCGATGCCCAAGGATTCGAAATCCTGATCGAGGACGATGCCGTGCTGGCCGTGGCCAAGCCCTCGGGCATCGCCACGCAAGCGCCCCCAGGCATCGACAGCCTGGAGGTGAGGATCAAGCGGTACCTGGCCGCGCCAGGCCAGGATGTCGACTCGGTCTATCTGGGCATTCCACATCGGCTCGATCGGCCGGCCTCGGGCGCGATCGTGTTCGCCAAGACGCGGCGGGCCGCCCGGCAACTCTCCAAACAGTTCGAGCGGCGCTCTGTCAAGAAGACCTATTGGATCTGCGTGGAGCGGATCGTCGAGCCCCTGGCCGGCACGTGGACCGACTACCTTCACAAGGTTTATGGCCACCCGCGAGCTGCGGTGGTCGACTCATCGCTGCCCGGCGCCCAGGAAGCAATCCTGACGTATCGCACCATTGGATACCACCGTGCGGGCTCGTGGCTGGAAATCGAGCTGCAGACGGGTCGCACGCATCAGATTCGAGTGCAGGCCGCCACGCGCGGGCATCCGGTGCTGGGCGATGCGCACTACGGCTCGGCGATCTGCTTCGGGCCGCAACATGAAGACGAACGGCTGCGCGCGATCGCGCTACACGCTCGCTCGCTCCAATTCGCTCATCCCACGACTCGGGAAACGATGACGGCCTGCGCGCCACTGTCAGCGGAGTGGAACGACCTGGAGCTCACGTCGACCGGCTAGGGTCACGCTGGGACGAGAGATTTCCCGTTCAGACCTCCTGGCCCAGATACGTGAGGAAATTCCACAGCCAGGGATGGGTCCAGGGATTCCACGTCGGATAGGTGACGGACATCACCGAAAACATGAGCAGTACAAGCGCAAAGGCGCGGCCGGCGCGCGAATTGGCCACACGGTCGGCGGCAGGCAACAGTGCAACCAGCCACAAGGGGGCGAACCAAAACATCCAACGAAATCCACTGGTCATGCCGCCGTAGTTGCGATCGGCCTGCGGCCGCGAAAGGTAGAAGCCAAGGCACACCACCGAAAGTGCCGCGATGAACAGCGCCAACTCTTTCTGGCCACTGCGCCACAACAGCACCAGTCCCCAGGCACTCAAGATCCAGACAGGCGTGAGCGAAAACACGCCGTGGTGGCCGATCGTGGCATGCAGGGCGTATTTCGCGGCCGAGGGTTCCCCGCGATCGATGCCCATCGGATTGCGCCAATAGCTGTCGCGCAACTTGCTGTCGCGCTGGTACGAATAGTCGTACCAGTTGTCGGCGGGATCCGCCTGGCTGCGGTGCATGTACGGCGGACGCAAGCTATCGTGAGCAATGTAATTCGTGCCAACGGCCGCCACGGCCACGACCGCCGCCGCCGGTAGGAAACCCAGCAGCGTCTGCCGGGGCGCCTTCCACAGCAGCGCCGCGCCCATCGCGACGCACAGCGACAGCGCCGGCAGCTCGTTCGTGACGGCAAACGCGGCGAAGAAGCCGGCCAAGGCAAAGTATCGCAAATCGCGGCGGCCGTCGTACCAGATCCGCACCGCGGCATAGACGGCAATCGTCACGCAGACCGCCGCCGGCGCATGGTTATTGATCGAGACCACGAACGTGGTCAGGAAAGTTCCGAACGCCGCCACGGCCATCATGTAAAAGCGGGCCCAATCGGTCGTGGCGAATCGGTCGGCCAGCCGTCCCAGCAGAAAAAAATACACGATCATCGGCAATACGTTGATCGTCACCAGCATGAACCGCGCGATCTCGTAGGGATACTCGCCCAGTGTGGCGCCGGTAAGGCGATGGATCAGCCAGTATTCGCCGGCCATGAGCGTCGCGAATAAGGGGGGCTTGCTCGAATACAGGTGCTCGACGCCCTCGCGGTCGCGATGCTTGACCATGTCGATCGTGTCCCAACCTCGCTGGGCGACGATGTCGTCGATGGCATAGGTGCTATTCTCGACCAGCGAGCGGGTCGTGGCCCAACGGCTGCGATCGTTGGCGCTCAGAAGCGGCCGAGCGCGGCTCCAATCGCTGCGTCCTTCGCGATGCAAGTGGCTTTCGAGTGCCACGAGATCGACCGAGTTGACGGCCATGATCCGCCCCAGCATCGCGCCGATGGCCACGGCGATCAGAATGGAGTAGACGCTCCAGCGGAGCTGGGCCGAAGGAGGATCGAGTTGATTCATGGGGAAACTGGCGTATTTTCGGCTTGCTGGCCCGTGCGTTCGGCGACGGAGTAGGTATCGGCGTCGCGAAGTTGATAGGCCGTAATCAATTCGGCCAGAAATCCGATCGACATGAGCTGCCCGCCCAAGAGCAGCGCCCCCAACGAATACAGCACGGCCGGCCGCTCGTGCAGCGGCATCAGATTCCACTCGGGATTCAACTGGCCGGCAACCCAATAGGCCGCCAGATACAACATTCCCAATCCGCCCAGCACGAACGAAATCAGACCGAACGTTCCTAGCACGTGCTGCGGTCGCTGGTTGAACCCGGTCAAGAACTTCACGGTCAAAAGATCGAGAAATCCCTTCACCACGCGCCGCGCGCCGTACTTTGAATGGCCGAATTTGCGCGAGCGATGCCGCACCACGACCTCGCCGACCGAAAAACCACGAGCCGCCGCCAGCACCGGCACGAATCGGTGCAGCTCGCCGTACAACCGCACTTCCTTGAGCACTTCGCGGCGATAACACTTCATGCCGCAATTGTGATCGTGCAGCCGCACGCCGGTCAGCCAACTCACCAGGCCGTTGAAAACTCGCGAAGCGAAGACTTTGTTCCAGGGATCGTTGCGAACTTCCTTCCATCCGCTCACCACGTCGAGCGGGCTGGCAATGGCGGCCAGGAAGCGGGGAATTTCGCGCGGGTCATCCTGCAAGTCCGCGTCGAGCGTCATCACCAACTCGCCCCGCGCGGCTTCGAAGCCCGCGGACAAAGCGGCCGCTTTGCCGAAGTTGCGGCGAAAGCGAATTCCGCGCACGTGCGAATCCTCGGCGGCCAGGGCTTGAATCACCTTCCAAGAACCATCGATCGAGCCATCGTCGACGAACAGAATGTCCAAGTCATACCCGTTGGCCCGTGCCACCTCGCCAAGCTCGCGATGCAGATCGGCCAGGCTTTCGTGCTCATCCTTGACGGGTATGACGATCGATAGCATGCGCGCGGCCAGTCGGGGTAAGGCGATCGATACCGGCAAACGAAACAAGAGGCGGGTTGCTGGCGAGGCGTCGCGGCGCGCGAGCGATTCAGGTCGATCCGCGCCGCGCTAGTGGTTCACCGACGCGGTCAATTCTGAATCGACGGCTGCGGCAGGCTCGCGCAACCGACGCCAGCCCGCAACATATAGGATAATCGAAATCGTTAGCTCCGACACCAGCAGCACGAGTCGGAAAATAACGGCAGAAATCATGCCGATCGCCGCGCCATACTGCGGTTCGATAAGTTCGCCCGAAACCCATTCCCGCATGAATAATCCGCCGGGTATTTGCGACAGGAAACCGGCGACGACGCCCAAGGCGACGGCGGTGGTGTGCAGCGAAAGCTCGTGGAACGGCCCCTGGTCCAGCGCGCCCATGGATCGCAACACGGCCCACAGCGCCATGCCCTGCACGAACCAACCCAGCGCCATGCCGCCCCAGCCCAACACGCGCACCCGCAACTCAATTCGCGCAAACCGCGCTCCGGCTGTCGGGTTCAGCTTGCCGACGCGGAGAACGTGGATCAGCCATTGAAAGATCGCGGGCACCGTGGGGATTCCCAGCAGGAACATCGAACCCACGGCCGTGAGGATCAAAATCACCTGGTCCCGATGCCAGATCAACAGCACCAGCGCCGCCATCGCCGAGCCCACGGCCAGCATGGTGAGCGTTTCGAAAAACACGCTGGCGGCCACCACGGTGTGCTCGACGCTCCGCTCGCGCAGCAGCGTGCGCCTAAGCAAGATGACCATCCACTTGCCGGGAACGTACTTGCCCAATTGCGAGATGTAATAGGCGCGCAGCGACTCGCCGAACTTCACCTTCTGGCCGGTCCGCAGCAGTACGACATACCAGAAGATCGCCGAGGGCAGGCACCCGACCAGATACAACACGCCGGAGAGCACAAGCCACCAGGGCTCGACGTGCCAGCTATGTCCGTTGAGCGACTGGCTGCCGCTGGCGAACGCCGCATAGATGAACCAGCACAACAGCGCGCAGAGCGCCAGCTTTGCGATGCCTATGATCCAGCGGGTCCACTTGTGGCGCTCGGAAGTCACGTGGGTTCTCGCAAGGCTACGGGGCTGCCGACAGCAGTCCGAATTCGGTCCGATATTGTGTCGACCTGGGCATGATGGCACAAGACGAATCGGTTGTCGGGGTCGAAACGCGCAAAGCCGCGGCAATTTCGCGAACAATCGCATGATAGCGGTGCGGCGCACATGGCGCGCACCGACCGTGCGGCGGCCTTTGCGAAAGGCCGATTGTCGGGATAGGATATTTCCTGGACATACCCACCGCGCCGTCTCGGGGAGCAATCGTCATGAACTCGCTGTTCATTCTAATCACCGCCGCCGCCCTGGGAATCGAAGTCGGTTGGGAGCCGCTGGCCGAGGGAGGACACGAATACACGATCCAGATCGAGCCGCAATTGCTCGAAATCTTGCAGCGGGGCGAGGACGAAATCTTCAGCGACGTTCCTCCGGAACTGAACGTGCGGCGTTACCGGCTGATGGTCGGGACGGGCAAATTGGCGCGCGTTTTCGCGCTACCTGGTGATCAGCAAGCGCCGGCCGTCGCCACCCGCCACGCCCGAGATCCAAAGCCAGGCGAGCCGCAACTTCCGCCGCAAGCCGGCACGCCGCACCTCGCCGAGCCCCCGGCGGCCGACACCGAAACGGCACCGCGAGATCTGCTTTCGGACAAGCACACGGCCGGCGATGGCCAAGAGCGGCCCGGGCTTCCCGATGTGGTTCCCGCCAGCGTCACATCCAAGGGCGCCGGCGACGAAATACCGTCATTGCCACGCGAGGCCAATAGACTTAATTCCGGTAGCGCGAGCGCCGAACCGGCCAAACCTTGGCTGGCGTTCGTGACGGTGATGGCCTTCCTCTGTTGTTCGTTGGGGGCGAATTTTTACCTAGGCTGGGCGACTTGGGACGCCCGCAGTCGATATCGCGAAGTCCTGGCCCGGTTTCGTCCGGCGGCGCCTTGAAGCGACCGCGACGGCACGTGGCGAGGGCAAGCCAAGTGGGTATCACTGACGTTGGCGGCGGCTTCCTGAATCAGTAACGTTCTGTTTCGCTCCCGAGAACGAGTCGCGTCCTTGTTTCCGTCAGCGGAAAGGCGGGTTGCAGGCCGGTATTGCCGCGGCGGAAGAGCAACGACGCGCTTAGAAAAGATGCTGCGAGTTAGGAACGAAGGCTGGTCTCCGGTTCGGGCACGGTGGCATTCGTGCCGCCGGAGTCGAAGCGACGGAGAAACTCGCGAATTGTGGCTAGGTAGGCTTCCGGCTCCTCGAGTTGCGGCGTGTGCGAGCTGTGGAGAAAGACGGCAAGCTGCGAGTGCCGCACCTGGCGCTGGAAGAACTCGGTCGAATGAGGCGTGGCAAAATCGAATTGGCCGCAGGTAAAGAGCGTCTGTTGCTTGATCTGCGACAAGCGATTGCTGATATCGTAGTTGCGCAGCGCACCGGTGCAGTTGAAGGGACTCGGACCCCACTGCTTTCCATAGATTCCATAGCCGATGCCCTCGAACGCGCGCACCAGCGAACTCGGCGAAGGCTGACAACGGCAAAAGTGCCGCCGATGGTAGGTTCGCACCGCCGCATGATACGTCGGGCTGTTGACCACGCCTTCGGCCACGGCCTGGGCGAAGAGTTTCTGGAAGTCTTCGGGCAACTGCGAGCGCAGCCGCTCGCCATCTGCCATCCAGCGCGGCATGCTCAGGCAAGGGCTGGCCAGCGTCAGGCTGGCGATGCCGCTATCGCCCTCAAGCGCATGTTCCACGGCTAGCGCTGCGCCGGTAGCGTGGCCGAACAAATGCACTCGCTTTAGGTTGAGCGCCTCGCGCAGCTTGCGCAAGTCCTGCACCATCCGCTCTACGCTCGAAAAGTGATCGTCGGTGGGAGGCTCGGAGCGGCCGCAGCCAACTTGATCGTAAAATATGATCGGGCGCTCATCGGCCAGCGCGGCGAGGTTTTCCAGATAGTCGTGAGGCAACCCGGGACCACCGTTGATCACGAGCAAGGGAATGCCGCGGGCATTGCCGACCGTTTGATACCAGACGCGACTGCCGGGCACCGGCACGAAGCCTTCGGAGCGCGATAGTGCGACGCGAGGCCTCTCGGATGGGGCGGTCTGGCGCAACACATCGAGTCGCGGGCGACGATCGATCGGCTCGGGAAGTCGCAGCTTCTTCACGTGATGCGGCGCCTCTGCAGGTTTTCCGTCGGCCAGCTCTCCCTTGAAATAGAACTTTTGCCAGGCCTGCCGAATCGTCTGCCGGTCGCCGGCGCGGACGTTGACGCGAAACAAGTCGCGCCGCTCGCGCCATTCGCGAAACTGCCCGGCCAACTCCATGTTCGATTCGAGCAGATGGATCTCCGGCGTGGTTTCTTCGAGGGCCTTCGCGACGATCGGAACGATGCGGCAGAAGGGTTCGCCCTTTTCGAACCGCACGGCGCCCGGTCGCGTGAACTGCCAATTCATCGTGAACGGAAAAGGGAGCCAATCGGACTCGACCACGCCGGACAAGGGGCTGATGCCGTCCTTGGGCAGGTTCAGCGGGCCAGTAGCCAGCATGTGCCAGCCAGGGTCGGTGCGAAAAATGTAACCCGTGCTGAATGTGATGATGCCAGCGGAAAAGTTCGATTCGACGAAGCTGGCGAACGGATTTTCGTCGTGACAATCAACGCGGATATCGGATTTTTCCGGACCGCCGTTCCATTGCAGAGTGAACGAGGCCGGGGACAGCAATTCCCAGCCGTAAGCGTTGGCCGTAGCGAGCGGCAGGCAACGATGCGCGTTCGGCAGTGCGTCCATCCATGCGCGATCGCGACGCGCAGGCACAAGCCTGGGAGGATTCGACTCGACGGGATAACAGTTGAGCTTCAAGAAATGCCTGCAACGCCTGTTCCGATGATTGATACTACTCGCGCGGTCAGATGTAGACCACTCGATTGCGCGTATTGGCAATTGCACTACCGCGCAAGGTGCCCACGTGACAGTAGAGAAGAAAGTTGGCAGCGCGCATGAATTGACGAATTCAGCGGGCCGATACCCCGCGCCAGACGTGTGCGTGGCGCGCCCCACACACTTTGCGCGCATCTGTTCTGAAAAACAGATTCACGATCACCACACCCGCCATGATGAGGGGCATGCCGACGATCGCCGGACGATGTTCAACGGCATCCTTTGCACGATGAGACTGGGCAGCAAGGCGTGATCCGTTGGCTAATCGGCTCGCGCTTCAAAACTCCAGCGCGCGAAACGCGCGAAGCCCGATCGCCATGGGCACGAGCGTCGCGAACAATCCGACGGCACAGGCGCTGGCAGTGCCTGCGAGCAGCCATATATGCACCCAGTAGGGGTCTCCGTCGCTTTGCAGGGCCGACAAGTAAAAGTGCGTGGGCAGGGCCGTCAGCAGCACGATCAAGATGATGTACATGGCGCTGATCACGAGGCTCAACGTGCCGCCGAAGCCCGCGGCGATTTTTGAGGGAGACTCCTCGCGCAGATCGGGCATTTTCGCGCCCAGCCCGACCGCGATGCCCGAGAGTCCGATGCACAGTAGCGCGCAGACGAGCTGATGGATCGCCATCACCAGCGGTGAGATCGACAACATCGCGTCGCTGAGCAGGATCAGCAAGCAGCAGGGAATGGCCGATCCGGCGGCGGCGAACACGAACTTGCCCCACAAGATCGAGTCGCGCTCGACCGGCAGCATGCTGAGGATCCAAAATCTCCGTCCCTCGAGGCTGAGCATCGGAAAAATGAATCGCGTGGTGAACGTGGAAAGAATCAGTCCCACCACCGCCAGATTCAGAAAGCTGATCATGTTCACCCAGGCCGTGTAGTTCACGTCGTAGCTGAAACGGCGGATGTTGGCAAAATAAAGCGCCAACAGCCCGAAGAAAATGATGAACTGCGACCATTGCACCGGATCGCGGCGAAACAGCCGCAGGTCCTTGACGATCAATAGTCGCAACTGCGGCGACAGCAGCCACGAGCAGCGCATCACGAGCTGGTCGATCCAGAATCGCTTGCTGGGTCGCCTGCGGGCGCGATCGGTGCGCAGCTCACTGTAGCTGACGCGATAAATCCGCGCGCCCAATTCCACCACCAGCATTCGCAGCAACAGCCCGTTCGAGATCAAGAGCGACAAGAACAGCAGGCTCTCGGCCCACGAGGCCCCGGCCGAGTCCGTGCGGGCGGCTTCCAGCAGTCCCGAGCTCAGCCACCAGCTAGGCAGCATGCGGTGCTCGCTGAACTGCAATCGCCCCAGAATCTCTTGAAACCAGATTGGCGTCAGCAGGTTGGCCTCGGTCTTCTCCAGCAGGGACCAGCAGAGCAAGACGACCGCGACAACGGCCAGCAGGATAAAGCCGGCAAAAAAGTGGCGGCGGATCCGCGCCAGGCGATGCACGAAGACCATGCATAGAACCGCGCCAATGCCGCCGGGAATGTATATGAAGGCTGCCATGAACGGCAGCAAGAGCGCGAAATAATACCACGGCGCGCCCGTCTGAAAACCATGAGCCACGAGCATCGGGCTGCCTAGCAGCAGGAAACCCCAACTGCTGAATACGATCGCCTCTTGAAACTTGTGGAGAACGATTCGCTCCGGCCGCACCGGAGTGGTGAGCAGGAACTCGGCCTCGGAGGAGCAATACAACCCGCCGTAGAGGATGATGGCGGAGGAAAACATCAGCATCATCATCAACGAGGCGAAAAACACGTTGTAAATCGCTTGCACGGTTTGAGCGTGCGTGACCTTGTCACCAATGGTCGATTCCAGGAACTCGAATCCGCCGCTGAACAGTCCGAATAAGCCGTACCAGAACAACAAGCTCAACAGAATGACGAGCGTCACTCGCAGTCGCGCCGTCTCCAAAGATTGACGGACCGTGGTCGCCAGCATCTTGCCGCGGACCCGCCAGAGCAGATTGGCCTCGGCGCTTTGCGAAAGTTGCGGCGCCTCGACTGCGATCGGCACGCGAGCAAACGTTACCGCAGCGTGACCGCTCATGGCTGGCGCCCCTCGATGTACGTCTCGTCGCGAGGGCTCGACGGACGGCGATCGCGCGGCAGATTGTCTTCATCGCCGGCGGTAAAGCTGAGATACAAGTGCTCGAGCGACGTTTCGTGCGTCGACAGCGCTTCGCGCAGCTCATCGAGCGTTCCCAAGAATTTCAATTGCCCGTGGGCGACGATACCGACTCGGTCGGCGATTTCCTCGGCGATCGACAGCAAATGCGTCGACATGAAGATGGTCTGTCCGGCGGCCGCCTTGACGCGGAGCAGATCCTTCACCAGCCGGACGCTGCGCGGATCCAGCCCGACCATCGGCTCGTCGATCACCAGGACCTTCGGGTCGTGCAGCATGGCGGCGGCAAACGCCAATCGCTGCTTCATGCCGTGAGAATAACTCTCGGTCAGGTCCTCGACGAAATCGTGCAAGCGAAAGTCGTCGATCTGCTGACCAATGCGGGCTTTCAGGTCGCGATGGTGCAGGCCGTACATTTCTCCGATGAATTGCAAGAACTCGACGCCCGACAGTTTGTCGTACAGGTAGGGCACGTCGGGCACATAGCCCAGGAGTCGATTGGCGGCGCTGTTGTTCTCGGCGATGTCGTGCCCGCACAGACGGATCGTGCCGGAGCTGGGTCGCAGCAGCCCGACGATCATCTTGATCGTCGTCGTCTTGCCGGCGCCGTTGGGTCCCAGAAACGCGAACAACTCGCCGCTGGGGATTTCGAGGCTCAGATCCGAGACCGCGATCTTCGTGCCATACCTGCGCGTAACGTGCTCGAATTGAATCATGCGCAGGCACTCAAATGATTTGTCGAAACCGAGGGTGGCGATCGCCGCTTGCTAAGGAGCGTTCGCACGGACGCGGTGAAGCAACTGTTTCGCGCGGTCACTCGACAGACTGGCCGACCAATCTTCTCCGAGCTCCTCGGCGACGATCTCGGCGTCGGCGGCGGGAAGACGGATGAAATGCAAATGCGATCGAAAAATGGCAATTTCCTGGCGCAGAACGATCCCCTCTCGATCGACCCAGACGCGGCCCCGGATCTCGCTGCCCGCCTGACCGGATCCGGAATCGCCCCGATAGACGATAACCCGGCACGGCAGGGTCCGGCCACCCCAGGTGAGGCTGTCGTCCCGCTCGACGACCGCCTGCAAGATTTCGATCGGGCTGCTCGGGGAGCGAAACGGACTGTAGAGCGGCACGGTCCAAGTCTGACCGGTGCGCAGTCCCGGCATGCGCACGTGCGGCGAAAGCTCGTCGCTCATGAGCGAATTGGGCGGCAAGTCACGCTCCAGCTTATACGGCAAATCTCCGGACTGCACCGACAGCCGCAAGTTCGAGCCTTCGATCTGGCCCTGGACCTTGATGGCGTCGACGATATCGGCCACGCGAACGCGCGATTGGAATTCAACCAGCCGGCCCAACGGGTCGATCACCAGGCGGCTCTTCTTTTCGATGTCCAGCTCGGCCAGATTATTGAACACTGGCTTGAGCACCGCGCCCAACCAACCGGGCGCCAACTCTTCCAACGACAACTCGCAGAGATAAACACGACTGTACATATCCGTAATGCCGTCCTTGCGGCGCACGGTCTTGTTCGCCGCCCAGCCGATGGGCTTGTTCTGCAGATGAATGCTCCAGCAGACGGGGGTTTCGTCGCTGGTTTCCTTGAGAATCGAAGCGTAGTTTGGCGGCTCTCCTACCCGCAGCGGGGGCAGAATTTTGGAGACCACCAGCCATCCCATGGTCGTACACCAGAACAAGACGACGACCACGTTGAATTGCAGATTCCCCATAGCTTACGAGCAAAATCGGTTCCGGGACGATTTGTGCGGCTGTTGAGGGCGATACCGACTTGTTCACTCAGTTTATCCCATTTGCCGCCGGCTTGCGAGTCGGACGGATTTGAGCCAGCCACGACGTCGCACCATTCCCTGGCCCTATTCAGTTGCCCCGACGAACCTTGCGTGGCGGCGGCGTGTCGTACTCTGCAACTCAGCCATCACTCCCGCGAACGTGCAACTCGGAGTGGCGCGTTTCAGCGGTGAGTCGATTTACCCTCAGCCAGAGGCGAAGTACCCCTGTGATGAACGGCCCGAAAGGCATTGTGATTTCTTTCACAATACTGTTGCTAGCTCTCGGGTTTGTAGTCCAATTCTGATTGATGGGACTCGGCGCATATCGTACCATGATAGAGCTTCTGGAATGCGGGCAAAGGTAAATGGAGGTGCCACAATGTCGAAGTCGACATACTTCGTGCAGGAGTGCCCTACTTGCGGCCGCAGCTTGCAAGTGCGTGTCGAGTATTTGGGTCGACAGGTCGTGTGTCAGCATTGCCACGGCCGGTTTGAAGCTTGCGACTCCGCGAGCATCGCACCTTCCCATGCCCAGCCGGGTTCTGACTTGCTGCGCCGCGCCGATCAGTTGTTGGAGTCCGCGGTGCACCGCCACCGTCCAGTGGCTTAGTCCAGTGGCTTAGCCCCGTGGCCTAACGTCGCGACATGCCTTGCGCGGCCAGCGATGCCAGGTCCTGAAAGAATTCAGGATAGGTCTTGGCCGTACACTGCGGGTCGTTGATCACGACGCCTTTGATCGTTAGTCCAGCCAAAGACAAGCTCATCGCCATTCGATGGTCGTCGTAGGTGTCGATCGTTGCGCCGTGAAGCGCTCCCGGCACAATCCGCAACCCGTCGGCAAGCTCTTCGACCGTACCGCCGAGCTTGCGCAATTCCGTGGCCAGCGCGCGAATTCGATCGGTCTCTTTGTGGCGGATATGGCCGACCCGGCGGATGGTCGTGGGCCCGTCGGCAAACAGGGCCACGACGCTCAAGGTTTGCACCGTGTCGCTGATGGCATTCATGTCGACGTCGATTCCGCGCAGCGGGCCGCCGACGACCGTCGTGCCGCCGCCATCCTCAAGGACCTCGCATCCCATTTGTGCGAGGCACGCGCAGAAGGCCACGTCCCCTTGCAGGCTCGCGCGATTCAATCCTTCCACGCGCACACGGCCGCCGGCGATCGCCGCCGCTGCCCAGAAATAACTGGCGGCCGAAGCGTCGGGCTCGATCTCGTAGTCGCGGCCCACGTAGCCCGTTCGCGGGACGGTGAACTGCTGGAAATCCCCACCGGTTTGCACGCGTCCGCCGAAAGCCTCGATGACGGCGATCGTCATCGCCACGTACGGCTTCGACACCAGGTCTCCCTCGATATCGATCACCACCGCCTCCGACGCTGTCCCGGGCGATGCGCAAGGCGCCGCCATCAGGACCGCGCTCAGATACTGACTCGAGATATCTCCCCGCATTTGCGCCCGGCCGGCTCGCAATCCGTCGGCATGCACAATCACCGGCGGACAACCCGTGCCGGCCTCGCTCTCGGAGCGCACGCCCAACTCGGTGAGTGAATTCAAGAGATCCTGGATCGGTCGCTCGTGCATCCGCTTCGTGCCGTGCAGCCGAAACGTTCCTCGGCCCAAAGCCGTCAGAGCCGTCAGAAAGCGGACGGTAGTGCCGCTGTTGGCCACGTACAAATCGGCCGACCTGGCGGAAATCCTTCCGCCGCAGCCCGTCACTCGCAACGTTCGCTCGGCCGGGTTTTCGGCGATCGCGATGCCCAGCGCACCAAGGCCCTGGATCATCACCTGCGTGTCTTCGCTGACCAGCACGCCCCGCAGATTGGAAACGCCCTCGGCAAGCGCGGCGCAGACCAGGGCCCGATTCGTCAAGCTCTTGGAACCGGGCGGGCGAATGGACGCCGAGAGCGGGCCGGCGACCGGTTGAATCTCAATGCTCGACGACACGGCGACAATCGCCTCAGGGAGGCGCCTAAAGAGTCCAATGCGACTCGTCTGTCCGATCTGGCGCCGTCAAGGCGCCGCGATCTTCCACAGATACTGGTCGCTCCGCACGTACAGCGCGCCGTCGGCGATGGCCGGCGAGCTCTGGATCGATCCCTCGAACTGGCCCTTGCCCACGATTTCACCGCGAGCTCCGTCGGCGCTGATCTCGACGACCTGAGCCGTCCCCTTATAGCCGACGCAATACAGCCGATTTCCCACTAGCGCCGGAGTTCCCCAAAACTCGCCCTCGAGTCGCACTCGCCAGCGCACCTGACCGTCGGCCGTGTTGGCACACACGAGCACCCCGGCACGATTGATCGCGAACAGCTTGTCACCGTCGACGATCGTGCTGGCCGCGCCCGGTTGCAACGTGGAGGCATTCCACACGAGCTCCGGCTCGGGCCCCGATGGCTTGAGCGCCGTCGTGCCCTTGGAGGCCACATACACGACTCCGTTCGAGGCGGTCGCCGACGAGATTCCGTCGCAGGCCGTCTTGTACGCCCAAAGCTGCTTGCCGCTGGCCGGGTCGTGAGCCGTCAACTGCTTGGGAGATTGCAGCAAGACCGCGTCCTCGGCCGGCGTGGCGCCGCGCATTACCGCCGGCGATGCCCAACAGGCCTCTCGCGGTCGAGGAATCCGCCAGCGGCTCTCGCCGGTGCGCTTGTCGACGGCCGTGGCAAACGAATCGCCTTGACACTCAACCTGGGCAATCACGACGTCGCCCACGACAATCGGAGATGACGACATTCCCGTGTCGTTGCCCGCCTGAGGGAAATCGTAGGCCAATCCCCGCAGCCATTTCAGGTTGCCATCCAGATCGAGACAAACCAGATCGTTCGACGAATAGAATGCGAAGACCAGCTCGCCGTCGCTGGCCGGGGTGGGAGCCGCGTTGGCGCTGCTGGGATGGCTCAACGTGCGGCCGGTGGCCCAGAATTGCCGCTCCCAAAGCCGGCCGCCCGTAGCGACGTCGAAGCACAGCACGTGCATGCGGTCTTGCTTGACACCGCTCGAGCAGGTGACGATGACCTTGTTGCCGACCACGATTGGGCTCGAAGGGCCGCGACCCGGCAGTTCGGCCTTCCAGGCGATATTCTCACCTGCGCCCCAACTCGTGGGCGGCGCCGCGTCTCGGCTGACGCTGTTGCTGCTCGTGCCGCGGAATTGCGGCCAATCGGCGGCGCCAAACGAAGCAACCAGGGCGACGCCCGCTAGCACCGCGGCCATCCGCGAGAGATTTCGATTTGAATAGGCCACTCGATTACTCCTTGGAAAGTTTCGCGGTGGTTCGGTCCTGCGATGCACGCGGAGCGCCGCGATCGGTCGCCAGAATGGCTCCGCCCGTCGGGTCGCAGACGCGCATCTGAAATTTCCAATCCTGCGCCCATTCTTCGGTCTGCTCGTTCTGACAGATCTTTAGCAGGATTACATTCCGCCCGGGCTTGAGCTCGCCGGCGCCGACGTATTGATCCATCGTGCCATTGGCGTGATAGGCCTCGGAGAATGTCAGCAGCTTGCCGTTGAGCCAGATCTTGATCGCGCATTCCGATCCCATTCGCAGCTCGACCGCTTGGGCCCGAGGGGCGTTGAACTCCGCCGCCGCATAGGCCGCGACTCCCATATGCTTGCCGATGGCTTTGTTCAAATCGACCTGACCGTACTCATCGTCGGTGTGGTGCGCCGACCAACGGATTTCGTCGCTTTGGCCCGGATAGCTGGCGGCAAGATCGACCTTGCTCTCGGGCGGATAAGCGACGTCAAAGCCCTTGCCCTGGCGATTGTCGAACGGACCGATCAACTGCCAGTCCTGCACGAAGCCGAAATGGTGAGCCAGGTCGACCGACTGTCCCAGTTTCTGCAGGGCTTCGGTAATGATTTTCAACTGATCCAGGTCCCGGGCTGAAACCAGCGCCTTGCGGTACGTCGCCAGCGCTTCGACTTTGTTGTCGCCACCGATCGATTTTTCGGCGGCGGTCAGCAGACGGGCCACGGCGTCGCGCCGCAACTCCAGGCTGGGATCGTCGAGCATCCGCGGAATCAGCCGGTCGGGTGCGGTCGTATCGGCCCGCGCGATCCATTCATAGGCCAGCCGCCGAGCACGCTGATCGTGCTGCTTGTGATCGAGAAACGCTTCGAGCTTGGCAACTGGAAGCGCGCCCTTCCGCTGCACCTGGCGCTCGGCGATGGCGTCGACCGCCGCCCGCAGCCAGTTAGCCGCTAGCGGCCCGGCGCCGTCCATGGCGGCCAGAATGGTGGGCAATTGTTCGGCGTCCGCGCTAGCGGTGATCTGGGCCCAGGCCTGCGTGGCAGCGCGATTGCCTTTGCCCTCGCGATCCACTTGTCGCAAGACCTCGAGCGAGGCCGCGATTCCTGCCGACTGCGCTTCGACCCGGCCGACCAGGCATATGCAGGCCAGTCCTAGCAACCCCATCCCCTGAACGATTCGCATGCCGATCTCTCCACGCTCTTTCAGACTGTTTCCTACGCCGTGCCACGTCGTTACCCGCCGTGTCCGACCCATTGTAGTGAGGGAGTGCCGCTTGGGAAACCACGGTGGCCGCCCAAGCCCGTTGGCCGGTTCAGCAGCATGTTGATCTTCCCAACAAGCTGCGACATCGCATGGATGCGATGACAAAATGGCGACGCAAGTCGTT